>NZ_JCAFUN010000018.1:0-121559 GCF_059371375.1 Stenotrophomonas sp. YJH_SMC_64
CACGCCGCGGACCAATGGCAAAGCCGAGCGCTTCATCCAAACCAGCCTGCGCGAATGGGCCTACGCCCGCGAATACGCCTCCTCGGACCAGCGCAATTCCGTGCTGACCCAATGGCTGCACCACTACAACTGGCACCGCCCCCACATGGGGATCGGTGGCCAGCCACCTATTTCCAGAGTCCTGCTGAACAACGTGGTGGGTTTACACAACTAACAGTCGACTCTACCGAAGCGCATTTTGGTGGCCTGACCGAAGGGCAGCCGACCAGCGGTCGGCTCTACCACGGGCGACGTCTGCGCGCCGGATGGCCGCTCAACTGGACGTTCCGTCATTCTCGCTGTCGAAGGCGTTCCGCAAGCGGCTGGGAGCCAGGCTGGGCAGACGCGCGAGGGGTAGAGTCGACTGTCAGTCGACTATCGCGCGAAGCGCGGGATTTTCGTTGTCTGATTGAAGAGCAGTCGACTGACAGTCGACTCTACCGAAGCGCATTTTCGTGGCCTGACCGAAGGGCAGCCGACCAGCGGGCGGCTCTACCACGGGCGATGTCTGCGCGCCGGCTGGCCGCTCAACTGGGCGTTCCGTCATTCTCGCTGTCGAAGGCGTTCCGCAAGCGGCTGGGGGCCAGGCTGGGCAGACGCGCGAGGGGTAGAGTCGACTGTCAGTCGACCAGCGCGCGAAGCGCGGGGTTTTCGTTGTCTGACCGAAGGGCAGTCGACTGACAGTCGACTCTACCGAAGCGCATTTTCGTGGCCTGACCGAAGGGCAGCCGACCAGCGGTCGGCTCTACCACGGGTGATGTCTGCGCGCCGGCGGGCCGCTCAACTGGAGGTTCCGTCAGACTTCGCCAACAACCCGGCGATGCGCTCGGCAACACGGGCGCGCACGCCTTCGTCCAGCTGGCCTTCGTACATCGCCTCGTAGATCCACAGGCCATCGGCGGCCAGTCGCGCCACGAAATTGTCGAGCGCGGCGCTGTCTTCCGCTGCACCCGCCTCCGGCGGCAGCGGCGCCCAACGCCGCACCGCCGGTCCCCACGGACGCTCATCGGCGTCCGGGTCCGCCGATTCGAGCATGAACATCAGTTCGGCACGGGTGGCACTCTGCGCCGAGACACGCACGAAGGTCTGGTAACGCTCCAGTGCCGTCGCTTCATCCGCGCGCTTGCCCAGCAGCGTTTCCATCGACGTTTCCCAGGCCTGCACCAGGTGCTCGTCGATGCCGCGCAGCAGCGCCTCGCGCGACGGGAAGTGGTACAGCAGGCCGCCGCGGGTCAGCTTGGCCTCGGCCGCCACCGACTCGAAGGTCACCGCACGCACGCCGTCACGATTGATCACGTTGACGGCGGCCTCGAGGATGCGGTCGCGCTTGCTGGTTCTCATCGCTTCATTTTACGCGATCGGCCGCACCCTCGCGGCTGCCAACGCGGCTGCGCAGCAGGCGCGCCAGGATCGTCGCGCCCAGCGCCAACACCGCCGTGATCACCAGCAGCACGATCTGGTAGCCACGGTCATACGCGGCCGCAGCCAGTGCGAACCACTCACCCTGCCCGCTCTCGCGCGCGACATGCAGCGCCTGGGTGAAACCCTCGCGGGCAAGCGCGGGCATGTCTGCCGAGACCGGCAGGAACGCGCTGTACATCGCTGCGCTCAGGCTGCCCAGCATCGCCACCGCCAGCAGGCCGCCGAATTCGTAGGACACCTCTTCGACCGACGAGGCCATGCCTGCGCGGTGTGCCGGCACATTGTTGAGGATGGCGGTGGATGCCACCGAGATGGCCGAACCCATGCCGAAGCCGGTGATGGCCATGCCAGCCACCACCCAGCCAAGGCCGTGCGGAAAGCCGAACGCCACCACGCCGACGCCCAGCGCACCTGCGGCCAGGCCACCACAGATCAGCGGGCGCAGGCCCACCCGGTGCAGGATGCTGCCGCCCAGCAGCGCGCTCGGAAGGCTGCCCAGTGCCGCCACCGAGACCAGCAGGCCCGCCTGCAGCGGCGTGAAGCCTGCAACCAGCTGGAAGCGCTGGGTGGTGACCAGCTGCAGGCCGGCCATCGCGAACAGGGTGAACACCGCCGACAGCGTGCCGGCCAGGAACGCAGGATTGCGGAAGATCGCAAAGTCCAGCAGCGGGTACGGCAGCTGCTGCTGGCGGCGCGCGAACGCCGCACCGCTGATGACGGCCAACAGCAGAGCGCCCGCGCCCAGCGCATACGACGGCGGCGTAGCGATCAGCGACTTGATCGCCAGCACCAGGCCGGACAGTGCCGCCAATGCCAGCACCGAGGACACAAGGTCCCAGGGCCGCGAGGTGTCACGCTGTCCTTCCGGCGCCAGCAGCAACGTGGCCACGAACGCGACCACCACCACCGGCACGTTGATCAGGAACACCGAGCCCCACCAGAAGTGCTGCAGCAACCAACCGCCAATGATCGGGCCGAGCGCCGCACCGACGATGGCCACCGAACCCCAGATCGCGATGGCGATGTTGCGTTCGCGCTCTTCGTGGAAGCTCAGGCCGATCAGCGCCAACGTGGCCGGCATCATCGCTGCGGCACCGACCGCCAGGAACGCGCGTGCGGCAATCAGCTGCGCTGCGGTGTCGGCGAATGCCGCTGCCAGCGACGCGACGCCGAACACCACCAGGCCGATCAGGAACATACGGCGATGGCCGATGCGGTCGCCCAGCGTGCCCGCACCCAGCAGCAGGCCGGCCATCACCAGCGGATAGGCGTTGATGATCCACAGCGCCTGTCCGGCACTGGCCGAGAGTTCCTCGGTCAGCGTCGGCAGTGCGGTGTAGAGCACGGAGTTGTCGAGCGTAACCAGCAGCAGGCCAG
This sequence comes from Stenotrophomonas sp. YJH_SMC_64, assembly GCF_059371375.1. Lineage (NCBI taxonomy): Bacteria > Pseudomonadati > Pseudomonadota > Gammaproteobacteria > Lysobacterales > Lysobacteraceae > Stenotrophomonas > Stenotrophomonas sp. YJH_SMC_64. The sequence goes on from NZ_JCAFUN010000018.1 coordinate 2,839, forward strand.
CGGCGACGGTAAACAACAGTGCCCAGCGGCGGGCACGCGACAAGGCCGGAGCACCGGCCAAGGGCTGGGACAAAGCCATGGGAGAACCTGGTGGGGGTGGATTACGACCATAACTATACAGGATGTCCTGTACAGTTATGGTCGTCGGAGCCAGCCGATTCAGTTTTTGTAGAGGCAGGCATGCTCGACGGGGCCGCCAGCCAGGCATGGCCTGGCTCTACTGGCAGACGCTCACCGGCAGTCTTCCGGCAGCGCGGCGATGGCCGATACCACGGCCGCCTGCATGCCCTGCCCCACGGCGGCGTCCAGTTCGCCGCCGATGCCCCCATGCTGGCGCCGCAGTTCGTCCTCGCACAGCCCGCGCACGCGCGCACGGGCGTTCGCGCGCAGGCTGCTGCACCGCCAGTCGGTGCCACCCAGCGGCAGCACCGAGTACACCACGCTGTTGCAGGCGTTGCCGGCGCGCTGCTGCAACGACAGCCCACCGAAATCGCGTGGCTCGCTGCTGCGCTGCGGGTCGAAATAGCTGTCGGGGAAGGTACGCGCGTACTGCTCGATGTCCACCGCCATGCTGCGTCCACCGCCCAACGGCATCTGCAGCGGCTGGCCGCACTGCGTGGCATCGGCGCGATGCTGGATGTACTGGTAGATCGGCCGGTCCAGCGATGGATCCTGCTGGGTCACCGCGCTGACCGCCGCCAGCACCGGCAGTGAGGCACGATTGGCCATGCGCGCCAGCAATCCCGCCTGCGCCGGCTGGCAGCGATCACGCAGAGTTGCCGCGAGCAGGAACAGCACGTCGTTGCGGAACGCATGGTCGTCGCCCAGGTACTGTTCGATGCGCTGGCTGGCATCCGGCGCTGGTGCCGGAAACGCCACCGCCGGCGGCGCGGTGGGTGCAGACTGCCGTTGCCACCACACCAGCAGCGCGACCGCCGCCAGCAGCCCCCCGGCAGCAATGATCCAGCGCCTGCGCATCAGTTGTGGATCGCCGTGAGCGTGGCCGCTGCCGCATCGTAGGACGCGCTGGCGATATCCGCATCGAAACGCTTCACCTGCAGACGCCCGGCAAGCCGGTATGGATCCCAGAGGTCGCCCAGCGCGATCGGCGTGGCCAGGGTCACGTGGATGATCTGGTTCGGTGGTGGTGGCGGCACGTGGATGCACGCCCCATAGAACGGTACGAACAGCAGTTCATCGACCAGGCCTGCATCGTTGGTGCCGAGCGGTACCACGTAGCCGTCCAGGTCCACGGCGCGGCCGTCTACGGCATCGACCACACGCGAGGAGCCGAACTGCTTGGCGCGATCAGGGCTGGAATGGTCGATCTCCTGCCCCGGTGGCGTGCCGGAGCCAGTGTCGTCGATCAGGCCGCCCACGCCGTCCATGCCATTGCGTGACAGGCCGATCTGCGGCGGCGGGCGCTGGTAGGTGATTTCGTCGGGCCGCAGTGCATCCCAGCGGTCGACGGGCGCTTCGGCCATGGCCGAGGATGCCGGTGTGTCCTGCGGCGCGACCGCAACGGTGTCGCTGCCCGGCGACGTGCAGCCCGCCAACCACAGGCATCCCAGCATGAGCAGCAGGTGGCTACGGTTCATAGGGCCTCAGCTGTGCGTCACGCATGGTGTAGGCCGAACCGGCCAGATCGTCTTCCAGCCGTTCGGCGTGCAGGGTGCCGGCCAGGAAGAACGGCGAGTACATGTCCGGCATCTCGATCGGGCGTGGCAGCACCACGTGCACGATCTGGTTCGGTGGCGGTGGTGGCACGTGGATGCAGGCGCCGTAGTACGGCACGAACAGGAATTCAGTCAGTCGTCCGTCCTGCGCGTTCGCCAGGGGTACCACGTAGCCTGGCAGGCGCACCGGACGCTGCAGTACCGAATCCACCGTGCGGAAGGTGCCGAACTGCGGCATGCGCCGGTTGCCGTTGTGTTCGACTTCCGGGCCCTCGCCGCGTTCCAGCGCGGCCAGCTCGTCCTTGGGCATCATCTGCAGCCAGTCCAGCTCCTGCTCTGCCGCATCCGCAGCGTCAGCGCGGTCGACAACCGGCGCGGGTGGCAGGGCCTGCACACCGGTATCCACCGGCCGCTCGCAGGCAACCAGGGCCAGTACCATCGGCAGCGACAGCATCCAGCGCATGCTCAGCCTCCCGGTGAAAGGCCATCGGCCAAGGTGCGCCGGTAAGCGAGCAACGCCGGGACCAGCCCAGCCACCGCACTGATCGCCAGCACGCCTGCCACCCAAGCCAGCTCGCGGCCGTCCGGCCAGACATGGGTGATCGACAGACCGAAGGTGGCCAGGGCCCAGCCGCGCCCGGCAACGCTGGCGGCCACCAGAAGCACCAGCGCCAGCACGCAGGCCGCCGCGCTGGTCGCCACCGCCTCCACCACCAGCAGGCCGGCGATGTAACCCGGCCGTGCCCCGGTGGCACGCAGGATCGCCATCTCGCGCCGCCGCTCCTGCAGGGTCGAGACCAGCAGCGCCACCAGCGAGACCATGCCGAGTGCCACCACCATCGCGCTGATCAGCTGCAGTGCGCGCTCGGCGGTGCCCAGCGACTGCCACAGCTGCTGCAGGGTCACGCCGGGCAGGATCGCCAGCATCGCCTCGTCCGGATACTCGTTGATCCTGCGCTGTACCGAAAACGTGGCAATGCGCGAGTTCAGGCCAAGCATGAAGGCAGTGATGCTGGTCGGGGTCAGATCCAGATGACGCGCCTGCTCGGCGCTGACGCGCTGGCTGCGCAGCTGCACGCCTGATCGCCAGTCGACATGGATCGCCTCGATGGCCGGCAGCGAAACCAGCAGCGACGAATCCACCGGCGTGCCGGTGCGCTGCAGGATGCCGGCAACACGGAATGGCTTGTCGGCATGCGTGGCCAGCGTGACCGCGCCCGTGCCGTGCGCCAGCACGATCTCATCGCCGAGGCCGACCTTCTGCGCGCGCGCCACCTCCGCGCCGATTACCGCGTCGTACAGATCATCAAAGGGCCGCCCCTGTGCAAAGGCCAGCTCGTGGCCGGAACCATAGCGATAGTGTTCAAAGTAGCCGCCAGTGGTACCCACTACACGGTAGCCGCGCCAGGAATCGCCCAGCGACAGTGGCACCGACCACTTCACCTGCGGCAATGCAGACAGCTCCTGGTAGGACTGCCAGGACACGTTGTTGGTCGGGTCGCCGATATGGAACACCGAGTACAGCAGCAGGTTCACCGGTCCCGAACGCGCACCGACGATCAGGTCGGTGCCCGATACGGTGCTGGCGAACCCCTCGTGCGCCTGCGTGCGTACACGCTCGACGCCCAGCAGCAGCACCACGCTGAGGGTGATGACCAGCACGGTCAGGCCGACACTCAAGGCGCGGCTGCGCAGGCTGGCCCAGGCAAGCTCAAGCATGGCCGGCACCTGCCTGGTTGATCTCGGACAGTGAAATGGTGCGGTCGAACAAGGGCTGCAGGCTGTCGTCATGGCTGACCACCAGCACCGTGGTGCCGGCCGCCTCGCACTGCGCCGACATCAGCTTCAGGAACGCGGTCGCCGCGTCGCGGTCGAGCGCCGAGGTCGGCTCATCGGCCAGCAGCAACGCCGGGCGGCCGATCAGGGCGCGTGCCGCCGCCACGCGTTGCTGCTGGCCAACACTGAGCGTGCCTGCGCGCCGCTGCATCAGCGCCGGATCCAGCTGCAGGGCCTGTAGCAGGCGGGCGATCTCGGCATCCAGCGGGCCGCTGATGCGCGCGCTGCGCAGGCGCGAAAAGCGCAGGCCCAGCGCGATGTTGTCGCGCACGCTGAGGAACGGCAGCAGGTTGAACTGCTGGAAGATCACGCCCAGGTGGTCGGCGCGGAAGCGGTCCCGCGCGGCACCGCGCATCGCCTGCAGCGCGTGGCCTGCCACCTCGACACGGCCCTTGCCGGGCAGCAGCACGCCCGCCAGCAGGCCCAGCAACGTGCTCTTGCCACCGCCACTGAACCCGCGCAGCAGCACGCTGCTGCCCTGCTCGATCCATAACCGCGGGATGTCCAGCACCCGCTGCATGCCGTAGCCGAACTGCACGTCTTCCAGCGAGATCACCGGTGCTGCGCTCACGGTGCCAGCACCACGCGCAGGTTGTCGGGCGTCAGCACGCTGCGGTTCTGGCCATTGGCGGTTGCGCTGTTGACGATGACTTCGTGCAGGCCCGGGAACAGTACGGGCAGGCGCACGACGATGGCGCGCAGCGCGGCAGGTTTGGCACAGTGGTACTGCAGCGTTGCGCTGAACCCTGCGTGCCGGTGCTGTCCCGGCGGCGGCGCGGCGGCCGTCGCGTCGAAGCCCTCTGCATCGGCTTTACCGGTGGCCAGACGGCAGCCCGCAGCGGTGGGCAAGGTGACCCAGCTGCCGCCCTTCAGCACTGTCGTAGCCCGTGCCAGCGCGGCCTGCTCGGCCGCATTGGCCGGCGGCCGCTCGAAATCAAGGATGCCGATGCCGGGGGCCTGCAGGGCGAATTCCAGCGTCTGCTGGTCAAGCGCAACATCGACGCTGGCCTGGCCGTGCACGTGCGGTGCGTGCTGGCGGATATCGTGGGCCTGCGCGGCGCTGGCGGCCAGCAGCAGGAAAAGAGCAGCAGAGAGCTTCATGGGGGACACTCCAATTGTTACTATGTAACATTATGGACCACATCCCCACGACGCCCGCAAGGGCCCTGGCCCGGCCGCCAACTTCGGCACGCTGGCACCCCCGCTTCGATCTTGCCGGTGCCTGGCTGTCCCTGGCCTGCGCCGCCCATTGCATCGCCCTGCCCCTGCTGCTGGCCTTCGTGCCGGCAGCGATGATGGCGCTGCGTTCGTTCCAGCACCCCGGCCATGGCGCGATGACCGTGCTGCTGGTGATGTCGCGCTGGGAATGGCTGTTCGCGCTGCTGGCCTCGTCGCTGGCCTTGGCGAGCACCTCGGCCGGGCTGCACCGGCACGGGCGCGGGCGGCCCCTGCGGCTGGCGTGCGTCGGCGCGATCCTTCTACTGTCAGCCTCGCTGTACCTGCCGCTGAAGGAATCACTGCTCTGGCATGGCGTCACCACCGCGTGCGGCGGCATGATGCTGGCGGCAGCACACATCGGCAATCGGCGGGCGCTGCACAACCGCTAACACCGGCTGCGGGTCGGTTGGAACACGCCATCCACGCATGGCGTGGATCTACTGAAACATGCAACACAGCCAACGGTAGTGCCGGCCGCTGGCCGGCAGCTGCGGTGATCCGTCAGGTGGGAAAAGCCGGCCAGCGGCCGGCTCTACCCCTCCTTATTCGTCAAACGGGCGCTGGCCGAGCGTCTGAGTGACATGGTCGACGAAACAGGTGATGCGCGCAGCCAGCGCGGTGTTGCGGTAGTACACCGCATTGATTGGCTGCCGCACCTCCTGCGTCTGCCTGGCCAACAACTGCACCAGGCGGCCATCACGCCGGTCCTGGCGGGTCAGGAAGTCGGACAGGCAGGCGATGCCCAAACCGGCCACCGCCATCTGCCGCAGCGTCTCGCCGCTGGATGAAGCGATCGCCGGCTCGATCACGAAAGGCCCGCCATCGGCATCGTGTAGTGGCCATTCGTTCAACGAACTGGGCTGGGTAAAACCCAGCAGGTCGTGCTCGCGCAACTGCTCCACGCGCGTCGGCGTGCCGTGCCGTCGCAGGTACTCGGGGCTGGCCACCACGCGGATGCGGCTGTGACCGATCGGTCGCGCATGCAGGGTCGAATCGCGCAGCACGCCGATGCGGAACGCCACATCGGTGCGCTTTTCGATCAGGTCGGTGATGCCCTCGTTGGAATTCAGCTCCAGCTCCACCTGCGGGTAGCGATCACGGAAGCCCTCCAGCAGCGGCACGATCACGTGCAGCATGAACGGCGTGGCCGCGTCCACGCGCAGGCGCCCGACCGGCTGCAGCCGCCGCGCCGCCATCTGTTCCTCTGCCTCGTCCACCGTGGCCAGGATCGTGCGCGCGTACTCCAGGAACGCCGCGCCCTCTTCGGTCAGTTCCAGCCGCCGCGTGGTCCGCCGCAGCAGCGTGGTCTGCAGCTTGTCTTCCAGCCGCGCCAGGGTGCGGCTGGTGGCCGAGATGGTCAGCTCCAGCGCCTCGGCCGCCGCCGTGATGGAGCCACCATCGACCACCGCCACGAAGGCCTTCAGCTCATCCAGGGTGGTTTTCATTATTTACCTCGCCGCAAAAGCATTTCCCATATACACGGCTTAATCAACAAATGTAAAGCACCCACACTTCGCCCTGTCCCGAGCCGCCGGCTCGCAACGAAATCCCTGGAGTCCATCATGAGCGTTCCTTCCTTTGGCGTCGGCACCTTCCGCCTGAGCGGCCAGACCGTCATCGACTCGGTACGCAACGCGCTTGACGTCGGCTACCGTGCCGTCGACACGGCGCAGATCTACGGCAACGAAGCCGAGGTCGGCCAGGCCATCGCCGAATCCGGCGTGCCACGCGACCAGCTGTTTCTGACCACCAAGATCTGGGTCGACAACTACGCTGCCGACAAGCTGATCCCAAGCCTGCGCGACAGCCTGGCCAAGCTGCGCACCGATTACGTCGACCTGCTGCTGATCCACTGGCCCGCGCCGGGCAATGGCGTTGAACTGCGCGAGTACATGACCGCGCTGGCCGAAGCCAAGGCACAGGGCCTGACCCGCCAGATCGGTGTGTCCAACTTCAACATCGAACTGACCCGGCAGGCCATCGAGGTGGTCGGCGCCGGCGAGATCGCCACCAACCAGATCGAACTGAGCCCCTACCTGCAGAACCCGGCACTGACTGCTTTCCTGCAGGATCAGGGCATCACCGTGACCTCCTACATGACCCTGGCCTACGGCAAGGTGCTGAAGGACCCGGTGCTGGCCGCCATCGCCGACAAGCACCAGGCCACCGTAGCCCAGGTCGCGCTGGCGTGGGCCCTGCAGCGGGGTTACTCGGTCATTCCGTCTTCGACCAAGCGCGAGAACCTGGCCAGCAACCTGCTCGCCCAGGACCTGCACCTGGATGCCGATGACATGGCCGCGATCGCTGCGCTTGACCGCAACGGCCGCGAAGTCGATCCGCCGGGCCTGGCCCCGGCCTGGGACTGAGGCGCCTCGCCATGGGCAGTGCGTTGGCAAGGCTGCAGGCCGGTGGATTCAGCATCGGCATCGAAGCACCGCTGGACAATGACTGGACGCCGCTGGGCGAACAGGCACGACGCGCCGCGCGACGCCTGCCCGGCGAACCGGACCTGCAGCGCCATGCGGAACTGGCACGGCTGGCCGACCGCCTCGGCTTCCGTGCGCTGTGGGTACGCGACGTGCCGGTGTACGACCCGGCCTTCGGCGATGCGGCGCAGGTGTTCGAGGTATTCAGTTACCTCGGCTACCTGGCCGGCATCACCGAGCACATCCTGCTGGGTACCGGTGCGGTGGTGTTGCCGATCCGGGAGCCGTTGCTGACCCTGAAGTCGGCGCGCAGCGTGCAGCGGCTCAGCGGCGACCGCCTGCTGCTGGGCGTAGCCAGCGGCGACCGCCCGGTGGAGTACCCGCTGTTCGGCCGCGACTTCGACAGCCGTGGCCGCCGCTTCCGCGAGCAGATCGCACTGCTGCGCGAAGGCGCCGCTGCGCACCTGCCGCAGGGCTTGGACGTGCTGCCCGCAGATGGCCCGGCCCTGCCGTTGTTCGTGGCCGGCCTGGCCCAGCAGCAACCGGCATGGATCGGCCAGCACATGGATGGTTGCCTGGCCTACCCGGGCACGCCACAGGACCATGCGCAGCGCGTGGCGGCCTGGCGCGCCGTGGCCGGCAACAAGCCGTATGCCAGCTTCATCCACCTGGACCTGGTGGCCGATGCTGATGCCCCCTTGCAGCGCTGGCGCTTCGGCCTGCGTGGCGGCCGCAACGCCCTGCTGGCCGAGCTGCACGCCATGCAGGCAGCGGGTGTCGACCACATCGGCCTGCAGTTCCGCCGCAATGAACGGCCGTTGGCCGAAACCTTCCACGAAATCGCCGAGTACGTGCTGCCGCACTTCCCGGCCCATGCCCGCGCCGCCGCGACGGCCTGACAGTTACCGGAGCTTTGCCATGAAGATGAAGACCCTGGCCGCGCTTGCGCTGGCCACCCTGCCGCTGTCCTTCCAGGCCACCGCCGAGGACTGGTATCCCTCCGCCTACGGCGCCGACGACGAGATCGGCGCGGCCAACCTGCTGACCGCGGACGTGGTCAAGCACGCGGTATCGCTGGTCAGGACCGGCAAGACCTATCCGCTGGCGGTGCCGGTGGACAAGAACCTGCCCGCGTTCCGCCACCGCAGCTTCCGCCTGTACAACGTTCAGGTCGGCCAGCAGGCCGGCAAATCGCTGGGCCCCAACAGGTTCACCTTCAACGATGAACTGGTGAACGCCTGGACCGGCGTTGGCACCCAGCTCAACGGTATCGGCCATATCGGCATCGACAACGTCTACTACAACGGCAACAGGGCCGCCGACTTCGTCACCGTAGACGGTGTGCGCAAGCTCGGCGTCGAGAAGGTGCCGCCAATGGTCACCCGCGGCGTCGTGCTGGACATGACCGCGTACTACGGCAAGGCGATCGTGCCCGGCGGCACCGAGTTCACCGTGGCCGACATCCAGGCCGTGCTGAAGAAGCAGGGCCTGAGCCTGCGCAAGGGCGACGTGGTGCTGTTCAACACCGGTTGGCTGGAACTGATCGGCAAGGACAACACGCAGTTCCTGGAAGTGGAGCCGGGTATCGGCATGGAGGCCGCGAAGTGGCTGGCCGACCAGGGCATCGTCGCCTTCGGTGGCGACACCTGGGCCTCGGAGGTCTACCCGAACCCGAACGGTGCCGAGGAGTTCCCGATCAACCAGTACATGCTGGCCAAGCGCGGCATCTACAACCTGGAGCTGATCGACAGCCGTGCCCTGGTGCGCGACAAGGCCTGGGAATTCCTGTTCGTGCTCGGCCAGCCCCTCTACGTTGGCTCGACCCAGGTCAACATCAATCCGGTGGCGATCCGATGAACACAGCTCCCGCCTTGCCGTTGTTCGCCGGCCGCCGCTTCCGCGTCAGCTATGACGGCCTGGCCGCCGACAATGTCTACAGCGCCGATGGCCGCCACGTGCAGTACGCCATCCTCTCCGGCGCCTATGCCGGTGCGCAGGGCGAAGCCGCCTGCGAGTGGCAACAGATCAGCGAAGGGGTCTATGCCCTTTCGTGGCAGGAAGCCGATGGCGCAACGGTCGTGCATGTCGATGACTTCGTCGGCGGGCGTTCGCTGGCCTGGTTCACCGCCACCGATGGCAGTTTCCATCGCATGCAAGGGCCGTTGGCAGCACTGTGACGCTGGCCAGCTGCCGGCACCACCGGTGAGTGGACGGAACATTACAGATCGGTAATGTTCGGGTCAGGGCAGCGAAAGGCGCTGCCCTCCACCCTGAGGGCCACTTCTTCCACAGGTGTCCCGCGCATGACCCGTTCCCTTCGCCGCTCTGCCACCCTCGCGCTTCTCCTGTCTGGCCTCGCGGTTGCGCCGCTGGCCCTGGCCCATCCCAGCCTGGTGCGTTCGACGCCGGCCGCCGACGCCACCATAGCCCCGGCGACCGAGATCACGCTGCAGTTCAGTGAGAAGGTGATGCCGCGTGCCACCCGCATCGAACTGAGCATGGACCATGGCCGCATGAAGATGGCCATGCCCACCACCGCGCAGGACCTCTCCGAAGATGGGCACACGCTGCGTGCGCGCTTCGCCAAGCCGCTGCCCGCCGGCAGCTACGCACTGCAATGGCGCGCGGTCGGCCAGGACAGCCACCCGATCACCGGCAACTACCGCTTCACCGTGAAGTAAGGCCGCCGCCGTGGCCGAGCTCTCGCCGTATGCGCTGCGGCTGGCGCTGTACCTGGTGCTGATGCTGCTGTTCGGGCGGCTGCTGTTCGTCCGCCCCGGACTGCCGCGCAGCATCTCGCTGACGCTCGCCGTGGTTGCGCTCATCCTGGTCGTCATCGATGCAGTAAACCGGTTGTCCGGCGTGCTTGGCATCCCGGCAGCCGACATCGACCCAGCAACGGCGCACTGGTTCCTCACCGGCACGCCGGTGGGTAAGGCCGGCCTGCTGCGCACCGTGGCAGTGCTGGCGATGCTGCCCCTGCTGGCATCCGTTACGCCGCTGCGGGGCCTGCGCCGCCTGGCGCTGCTCGCGTTGTCCGCCACCGCCCTGGCCAGCCTGTCCTGGAACGGGCATGCCGCCGCCGGTGATGGATTCGGCGGCACCTTGCGGCTGACGGCCGGCATCGTGCATCTGCTCGCCGCCGGCGCCTGGGTCGGCGCGATCGCCGCCATCCTGCAGCTGGCGCTGCGTCCACAGGGCCTGCGCCTGCGCGAACGTACCCGCGAACTGTGGCAGGCCGCGCACTGCTTCGCCGTGCCTGGCACGATCATCGTCGCCCTGCTGGCGATGACCGGCACCTATACCTATGTCGATCTCGGCGGTTCCATACAGACCCTGACCGGCACCGCACATGGGCGCTGGCTGCTGCTCAAACTCGCCCTGGTCGTTGGCATGCTGGGCCTGGCCGCCCTGCATCGCTGGCGGTTGGTGCCGGCGCTGGCGGTCTCCATCCGTGGCGGCTGGCAACCCAGGCCGCTGCGCTCGCTCCGCCAAAGCCTGGCCTGCGAATCGCTGCTGGCGCTGCTGGTGCTGGCCTGCGTCGCGGTGCTTGGCACGCTGGACCCACTGGCATGATCAATCCGTTCCGGTACGGGCCCAAGCTGCGATGATGGGCGCATCATGAAACTGCTGATCGTCGAAGACGAACCCAAGACCGGCAACTACCTGCGCCAGGGGCTGATCGAGGCCGGCTACGTGGTCGATCTCGCCTGCAACGGCGTCGACGGGCTGCACCTGGCCGGCAGCGGCGAGTACCAGCTGGTCATCCTCGACGTGATGCTGCCCGGCCTGGATGGCTGGAACGTGCTGTCGCGGCTGCGCGAGGCCGGCTGGCAGGTGCCGGTGCTGTTCCTGACCGCGCGCAGCAGCATCGCCGACCGCGTGCAGGGCCTTGAGCTGGGCGCCGACGACTACCTGGCCAAGCCATTCGCCTTCGCCGAGCTGCTGGCGCGGGTACGCACCCTGCTGCGTCGCGGCCAGGCGCAGCCGCAGGCCGAGCGCATCGTCATCGCCGACCTGGTGGTGGACACCCTGCGCCGCCGGGTTGAACGCGGCGGCCAGCGCATCACCCTCAGCCAGAAGGAATACACCCTGCTGGAGCTGCTGGCGCGCCGACGCGGCGAAGTGCTGCCGCGCTCGTTGATCGCTTCGCAGGTGTGGGACATGAATTTCGACAGCGACACCAACGTGATCGACGTGGCGATCCGCCGCCTGCGCGCGAAGATCGACGATGACTTCGATGCCAAGCTGATCGTCACCGTGCGCGGCATGGGCTATGTGCTGGAGGCGCCGGACGACGGTGCAGTGCACAGCGGATGAGCCTGCGCCGTTCCATCGCGGTACGGCTGACGCTGCTGTTCGCCATCGTGGCCACGCTGGTGCTGGCCGCGTTGGGCGTGGCGATCTATGTCAGTGCCCGCCACGACCTGGTCGCCCAGGACTTCGTCGAACTGGAAAACAAGGTCGCGTTGATCCGTGACCTCGCCGATAACGGACCTGCGTCCACACGCGGGAAGCGCTTGGCAGAGGCGCTGGGCCATCATCCGGACATCGCCTTCCACATTGTTGATGGGCGTGGCGCGGTGCTGTTCTCGACCGCACCGGCACTGCTGCGCGAGCATGCACGCGGCCAGCCGATCGACGCCGCGCCACGGCGGCACGACTGGATCCTCGCCGATGGCCGCTGCATGCATGCCCTGCACCTGCGCCAGACCCTGGCCGACGGCAGCCCGCTGGTCACCCTGCTGGCCATCGATGACGACCGCCATGCCGATTTCCTGCAGCGCTTCCGCCACCTGCTGGCGATCGCGATCATCGGCGCCGCCGTGGCCAGCAGCCTGCTCGGCGGTTATGTGGTGCGGCGTACGCTGCGGCCGCTGCGCACGCTGGCCGATGAGGCCAGGCAGATCACCGCCGGTCGCCTGCAGCGCCGCCTGAGCGCGCGCAGTGCGCCGGCCGAACTGGAGCAGTTGGCGCAGACCCTCAACGGCATGCTGGCACGCCTGCAGCAGGACTTCGCGCGGCTGACCGAGTTCTCCGGTGATCTCGCCCACGAGTTGCGCACCCCGATCACCAACATGCTGACCCAGGTGCAGGTGGTGCTGGCGCACCCGCGCAGCAACGAGGCCTACCGCGAGACGCTGGCGTCGTGTGCCGAGGAACTGCAGCAGCTGTCGCAGACCGTGGGCGACCTGCTGTACCTGGCGCAGGCCGAGGCGCCGGGCGCGCTTCCCTCACGCGAGCTGGTGGCGCTGGATGGGGTGGTGGATTCGCTGCTCGAGTTCTACGACCTGCTGGCCGAGGATCGGCAGTTGACCCTGCGCCGCGACGGTGTGGCGAGCGTGGAAGGCAAGCGCTTGATGCTGCACCGGGCGATCGCCAACCTGCTGTCCAACGCGTTGAAGCACGCCGCTGCCGGCAGCGAGGTGCGGGTACGGCTGGCCGAGGCCGATGGCGTGTGCAGGGTCAGCGTGCACAACCTTGGCACGCCGATTGCCGCCGAAGCGCTGCCGCGCCTGTTCGATCGCTTCTACCGCGGCGAGCGCGGCCGCCACGAAGGTGCCGGACTGGGGCTGGCGATTACCCGCGCGATTGCACAGGCCCATGGCGGTAGTGTGAGTGTTGTGTCGGATGACACCGGCACCGTGTTCGAGCTGGTGCTGCCGGGCGCCGCCGCCCGGTAGTGCCGACCGCTGGCCGGTACCCCGGTACATCAAGCGCATTGCAGTTGCCGGCCAGCGGCCGGCACTACCCTGCACAGCCAGCCCATGGCAGCGTCTCAGGAACGTTGCTTCGGTGCTGCCGGCCAGCGGCCGGCACTACCCAGCACGCGCGCCCTTGGACGGTAGTGCCGGCCGCTGGCCGGCAACCCCGGTCTGCTCGAACACCCCGGCCACCCAGTCGATGAACACCCGCAAGCGTGGCGACGGCGTGCGGTTGCGCGGGTAGACCAGGCTCAACGGGCTTGCAGTCGGCGGCGTCTCAGGCAACAGCTCGACCAGCTGCCCGCGCGCGATATACGGGTCCATCCGGTAGCGCGGCGCCTGGATGATGCCGAGGCCCGCCAGCGCGGCCCCAAGGAATGCATCCGCGCCGGAAACACGCACCCGCGCCGGCAGCGGCACGTAGCGCACCTGTCCCGCCTGTTGGAACTCCAGGGGGATCAGCTGGCCAGTGGCGCTGGAGCGGTAGCCGATCATCTGATGGCCTTGCTCCAGCGATTCAATGGTATCGGGCAGGCCGTGCGCCTGCACATAACCCGGAGCGGCCACCGTGACCTCGCGCAGCATCGTCAACCGGCGCGCCGCCAGATCGCTGTCGGCCAGCGTCCCCACCCGCAACGCCGCATCCACGCCTTCGCGCAGCAGGTCGACATAGCGGTCGCCTTCACTGACGTCCAGCTCGATCTCCGGGTAGCGCTGCAGGAACTCCGGCAGGTGCGGAAACAGCAGGTGCCGGCCCAGCGTGCCATGTACTTCAATGCGCAGCGGCCCGCGTGGCGGGGCATCACGGAACGCAGCCTCGGCATCGTCCATGTCGGCGATCAGGCGCAGGCAACGGCCATAGAAGGCCTCGCCTTCCAGCGTCGGCACCACCAGCCGCGTGGTCCGGTGCAGCAGGCGCACCCCCAGCCGCTGTTCCAGCGCCTTGATCGCGTCGGTCACCGTGGCCCGCGGCAGGCCCAGGTCCTCGGAGGCCCGGGTGAAGCTGCGGCGCTCGACGATACGGACGAAGGCGCGCATGGCCGTGAAGCGATCCATTGTTCGGCTGTCCGGATGATGTTGACGGATTATGCAGGATTATCCGAAAGGACAATCTCGCGAAGATGGCCCTGCGCCACTTCGGCGCGCCCCGGTGGAAGCCACCATGACCCTCTCCCCCGCCCGCTCTGTCGCCCTGGTCACCGGCGGTTCCCGTGGCATCGGCGCGGCCATCTCCCGCCGCCTGGCCGCCGATGGCCACACGGTCGCGATCAACTATGCGGGCCGCCGCGACGACGCCGAAGCATTGGCGGCCGAACTCAACGCGGCCGGCGCGCAGGCCATCGCGCTGCAGGCCGATGTGGCCGACCCGCAGGCGGTGCGCCAGCTGTTCGACGCCATCGAGGCGCGCTTCGGCGGTATCGACGTAGTGGTGAACAGTGCCGGCGTGTTGCAGCTGGCACCATTGGCCGATACCGACGACGCCCTGTTCGAGAGGGTGATCGGGATCAACCTGAAAGGCGCCTTCAACGTGCTGCGCGAGAGCGCGCGACGGGTGCGCGACGGTGGCCGCCTGATCACCCTGTCCACCAGCGTGGTTGGCATCAAGCTGGAGAACTACAGCGTGTATGCCGCCAGCAAGGCGGCGGTGGAGACGATGGGCGCGATCCTCAGCAAGGAGCTGCGCGGGCGCAACATCACCGTGAATGCAGTGGCGCCCGGCCCGACCGCCACCGACCTGTTCCTGGACGGCAAGTCGCCGGAACTGATCGAGCGGCTGGCGAAGATGAACCCCTTGGAGCGGCTGGGTACGCCGGAGGACATCGCCGGTGCGGTTGCCTTCCTGGCCGGTGCCGATGGCGGATGGATCAACGGCCAGGTGCTGCGCGCCAATGGCGGGATGGTGTAGTTCGCGGCCATCGCACACCGGTAGTCGCCCACCTTGGTGGGCGCTTCGCCGTCTGCCAACCAAGGTTGGCCTCTACCGGGCGGAGAGCCGGATATCGCCGTCAGCCCGTGCGGGCCTCGCGGCGGTGATGCACCCAGTAGTACAGCGTGGGCAGTACCAGCAGGGTCAGCAGCATCGCCGACAGCAGGCCACCGATCACCACCACCGCCAGCGGCTTCTGGGTCTCGGCGCCAATGGCATGCGAGGTCGCCATCGGCAGCAGGCCGAACATCGCCAGCAGTGCGGTCATCAGCACCGTGCGCAGGCGCTGCAGCGAGCCCTGCACCACCGACTGCAGCAGGTCCATGCCCTGCTCGCGCAGCTGGGCGAAGCGGCTGAGCATCACCACCCCGTTCAAGACCGCCTGCCCGAACAACGCGATGAAGCCGATCGCCGCCGACACCGACAGTGGAATCCCAGTCAACCACAGGGCGAGAATGCCGCCGATCATCGCCAGTGGCACGTTGGCCAGGATCAGCGCGGCGCTGCTGATGTCCTTGAAGGCATCGAACAGCAACACGAAGATGATCAGCACCGACAGCGGGATCACCCAGCCCAGCCGCTTCATCGCACGTTGCTGGTTCTCGAACTCCCCGGACCATTCCAGCCGGTAGCCTTCCGGCAACTGCACGCTGGCGTCCACGCGCTTGCGCATGTCGGCCACCACGCTGCCCATGTCGCGGCCGGCGATGAAGATGCTCACCGCCTTGACCCGCTGTGCATTCTCGCGCGAGATGTTGATCGCGCCGCTGGCCATGCGGAAGTCGGCCACGTCGGACAGTGTCACCGTGTGCCCATCGCCGATGCCGACCGGCACCGTGCGCAGCCGCTGCAGGTCGCGGTCGGCGTCGTCCAGGCGCAACGTGATCGGGAACCTGCGGTCACCTTCCCACAGTTCGCCGACCTGGCGCCCGCCCAGTGCGGTCTCGATCACCTCGTCGATATCGCGCACGTTCAAGCCATAGCGCGCAGCACGGTCGCGGTCGATTTCGATCTGCAGCTGCGGCAGTGAGCCGTCACGGTCGATGAAGGCACTCTCCACGCCCTCCACGCTACGCACCTGGCCCAGGATCGCCTGCGCCTGCTGGTTCAGCACGTCCAGATCCGAGCCACTGACCTTGATCACCACCTGGCCCTTGATCTGCGAGATGCTCTCCAGGATGTTGTCGCGCACCGGCTGCGAGATCGAGAACTCCGGCCCTGGAATACGCTGCTCCAGCGTGCGCTGCAGATCACTGACCAGCTGCCGCTTGTCCACCCCCTTCGGCCATTCCTTCTCGGGCTTCAACGCCACCAGCGCCTCGATCTGGTTGGCGCCCTTGGCATCGGAGCCGTCTTCCGGGCGCCCCAGCTTGGCCACCACCGTCGATACCTGCGGGAAGGTGCCGACCAGCTCACGGATGCGCCGCGACTGCTGCTGCGCCTCGGCCAGGCTGGTGCTGGGGTCAAGCGTGGCGGTCAGCCAGATCGAGCCCTCGTCCAGCTCGGGCAGGAACTCCGAACCCAGCCGCGTGCCCAGCGCGAGCGTGCCGACCAGCAGCGCAATCGCGGTCAGTACCACCGCACGCGGGCGGGCCAGAGCGCGCTCCAGGATCGGCCGGTACCAGCCGGTCAGGCGGTCCATCAGCGGATTGCCGTCGCGCATGCGGTCGCGCCGCAACCACCAGTAGCAGAACAACGGCACCACGGTCAGCGCCAGGATCAACGCACCGATCAGGGCCGAGGTCACCGAGTACGCCATCGGCGCGAACATGCGGCCTTCCTGGCGCTGCAGGGTGAAGATCGGGATATGCGCGGCGATGATGATCAGCATCGAGAAGAACGTCGGCCGCCCCACTTCCGACGCTGCCGAAAGAATGGTTGAAAACCGTGTCTTCCGGTCGGCCCCAGGTGGCAGCTTCGACAATCGCGAGACGATGTGCTCGGTCACGATCACCGCGCCATCGATGATGATGCCGAAGTCCATCGCACCCAACGACAGCAGGTTGGCCGGTACGCCCCACAGGTGCAGGCCGAGGAAGGTCGACAGCAGCGCAAGCGGCATCATCGCCGCCACGATCAGTGCGGCGCGGGCGTTGTACAGGAACAGCCACAGCACCAGGAACACCAGCACCGCGCCTTCCAGCAGGTTGCTGAAGACGGTTTTCAGCGTGGTCGAGACCAGCCACGACCGGTCGTAGAACGGCTCGATGCTGACCCCGTGCGGCAGCTGGTTGGCTTCGATCTCGGCGATGCGCGCATGCAGGGCGCCGAGCACGTCGGACGGATTCTCGCCCTTGCGCATCAGCACCATGCCGAACACCGCATCGTCATTGCCGTCCTGGCCGACCAGGCCCTGCCGTGGCAGGCCGGTATCGGCGATGCTGGCCAGGTCGCGCACCAGGATCGGCGTGCCCCCGCGCTGCTCCACCACCACGTTGCCGATGTCGGCGGGCGAACGCATTAGGCCCACGCCGCGGATCAGGAACTGCTGCTGCCCGCGTTCCACGTAGCCGCCGCCTGCATTGGAGCTGCCCTTTTCCAGCGCCTCGGCGAACTCACCCAGGCTGATGCCGCGGTCACGCAGCTTATCCAGGTCCGGCTTGACCTGGAACGTGCGCGCGAAGCCGCCGAAGCTGATCACATCGGCCACGCCCGGCACGGTGCGCAGGCTGCGCTCCATCGTCCATTCCTGCACGGTGCGCAGCTGGGTCGGCGTCATGTGCGGGCCTTTCAGCACATAGCGGTAGATCTCACCCACCGCCGAACTCATCGCCTCCAGTTCCGGTGTCACCCCTTCCGGCAGCTCCACCCCCTGCAGGCGCTCCAGCACCTGCTGGCGCGCGAAGTAGTCATCGGCCTTGTCGTCGAAGGTCAGGATGATCATCGACAGGCCGAACTGGGTATGCGAGAACACCCGCACCGAATGCGGAATGCCGGACAAGGCCACTTCCAGCGGCATCGTCACTTCGCGTTCCACCTCTTCGGCGGCGCGGCCCGGGTGCAGCGACACCACCGTCACCTGGGTATCGGACACATCCGGGAAGGCCTCCACCGGCAGCACGCGGAATGCGGCGATACCGCCGCCGATGAACAACAGCAGTGCCAGCATCACCATCAGCGGCTGGCGCAGGCAATAGGCAATCAGGCGATCGATCATGGCGCGGCGTGCCCCGTGCCGGTGCTGACGGTTGCCGGCGCGCTGTCGACCAGCTGCTGCAACAGCAGGCCGCCCTCGACCACCACCCTGCTGCCAACCGCCAGGCCGTCACGCACCCACAGGCGGCCATCGCCCAGTTCCTCGGCATGCACGGCGTGGCGCACGAAGCGGCCCTTGCCCTCCTCCACGAACACCACCTGCTTGCCGTCGATCAGCAGCACGGCCGCATCGGGCAGCGAGACACCGCCCTCGGCCGGCAACGCCACCTGGGCGCGCACGTACTGCCCCGCCTTGAAGCCGCGTGCGCGGTTGTCCAGCTCGGCGCGCGCCTGCACCACGCGCCGTTCGCTGTCGACGAAGTCATCCACGTGCTGCAGGGTCGCCTGCAGCAGTTGGCCATCGGCACCAGGTACGCTCACCTGCATGCCCGCCTTCATGCGTCCGGCCAGGCTCTCGGGAACATCCAGCAGCAACCACAGGCGGTCCGGATCGCCAATCACCGCCAATGGCTGTTCGCTGTCCGGGCTGACCGACATGCCCGGGCTCATCCGCCGCTCCACCAGCACGCCATCAATGGGCGCGCGCAGCGGCAGGCGCTGGTCGACGCGCTGGCCGTTGCCATATGCTTTGGCGAAGGCGGTTGCACGCGCATGATCGGCCTGGCTGCCGGCGAAGTTGGCCTCGGCCTCGTCCAGTTCGCGGCCCGACGCCACACCCGCCGCATGCAGCTCGCGGGTGCGCTCCAGCTCCCTGCGCGCCTGCTGCAGCCCGGCGCGGCCACGCACGCCCTCCGCCTGGGCCTGGCCGAACTCGGGCGAGGTGATCCAGGCAATCACTTGGCCGGCCTTCACTTTCTGGCCCGGCTGCGCCTCGATGCGCGCCACCTGCCCCGGCAACGGCGTGCGCAGTGCACTGGAACGGGTCTCGTCCCAGACCACCCGGCCCGGCAGCTGCAGGCTGGCGCTGGCGCCGGCGGTCACCGCCTCGCTGCGCAGCACGTCCAGCTGGCGGCTGCCGGCAGGAAACTGGATCTGGCCGGCACTGATCTGCGGCGCATCCTCGGTGTAGGACGCCGGCTCACGGCCGCAGCCGACCAGCAGGGCCAGCGCCAGCAAGGCCGGCAGCACGCCGTGTCGCGCCCGCGGGCGATGGGCGACGGGGGACTTCATCGGGACTCTCCTTCAGCAACGGATGTGGCCGCTTCCCAGCGCGCCAGGGCAATGGCATGGTCGGCGCGCGCCTCGATCAGCGCGGCCTCGAAGTCGCGCCAACTGCGGCGCGCATCCAGCAGATCGGTCAGGCTGGCGGCGCCGCGCCGGTACGCCAGTTCGATGCCCTGCACCGCCTTGCGTGCGGCGTCGGACTGCAGTCCCTCATAGTCGCTGCGGCGCTGTGCGGCGGACTGCGCGCTGGCCTGCAGCTGGTCCAGTTCGGCGCGTGCTTCGCGCTGCAGTACCTGCAGCTCCAGCGCGGCGCTGTCACGGTCGGCCTCGGCACGCTGGATCGCGCCGCGTGCACGTGACGGGCCGCCGAGCGGAATGGTCAATGACACACCCCAGGTGACGCCGCTGATGTCGGTCGGCTCGCGCTCGGCCTCCACACCCAGCTGGATGTCGCGATGGCGCTCACTGCGCGCCAGTGCCACACCGGCGTCGGCCGCGGCCAGGCGCGAACGTGCCGCGCGCAGATCGGCACGCTGCTGCGGGTCGAACGCACGCGTATCGACCCTGCCCGCGGGGTCTGGCCACGGATCATCGGCGCTGAGGTCGTGGCTGTCGTCGCGGCCGAGCAGCAGCCCCAGCGCATGCCGTGCATCGCGCAGATCCAGGGCCGCCTCGCGCGCCGCGTCGGCTACGGCGAGATCGTCCACCGCCAGCCGCGCGCGATCCACCGGTGCCATCGCCCCTGTCGCGACCTGCCTGTCCGCCGCCGCCATCTGCTCGGCCGAACTCTGGCGGTTGGCCTCGGCAATCTGCGCCCGCTCCTGCGCGCCCTTCAGGCCGAAATAGGTTTCATGCAGCGCCACTTGCTGGCGGCGCCGGGTATCGAGCATCTCCAGCCCGGCCACTTCCAGCAGCGCGTCGGCCTGGCGGATGCGCAGTGCGCGCTTGCCACCACGTTCCCAGGTCCAGCCCAGGCCCACGGTGCTGTCCACCCGCTTGTCCTGCCAGCGCCCAGGGCCGATACCATGCTTGGGGCTGATCTTGCTGGTGCCGATCGACAGCTCGGTGGCCGGGCGCAATGCCGCCGTCTGCGCATCGCCTTGCACACCGCGCAGCTCCAGTGCCGCTGCGCGCAGGTCAGGGTTGTGTGCTTCCATTGCGCGCTGCGCTTCCTGCAGGGACAGCGCCGAAGCCGCAGGCGCGCACAGAAGCGTGGCCAGTACGGCCGCAAGACGAGAGGAGAAATTCATGCACGTCACGGTAAGGTGATGCACTTGCGCCAACCTTGCCCCAACCTTGCACGAAGCTTGCAATGCGAATCCTGCTGATCGAAGACGACGCCGCTCTGGCCGATGGACTGATCCGCGCCCTGCAGGGTGCCGGTCATCTGTGCGACCACCTCTCGCGTGGACTGCACGCGCCGGCGGCATTGGCCAGCGCACCGTATGACGTGATGGTGCTGGACCTTTCATTGCCCGACGTCGATGGCCTGGACCTGCTCTCGCGCCTGCGCAACGACGGCGCCACCCTGCCGGTGCTGATCCTGACCGCACGCGATGGTGTGGAGGACCGCATCCTCGGCCTCGACCGCGGTGGCGACGATTACCTGGCCAAGCCGTTCGCACTCGGTGAGCTGGAAGCCCGCCTGCGTGCACTGTCGCGCCGCCGCAGCGATGCACCGGCGCAGAAGCGATTGGGCCGGTTGTGCTTCGACAGCATCCGCAATGAAGTGCAGGTTGAAGGCCAGCGCATCGAGTTGACCGCGCGCGAGCTGTCGCTGGTCGAGGCACTGATGCAGCATCCCGGTCGCACCGTCACCAAGCAGCGCTTGTTCGATGCGCTGTACAGCTGGGACCACGAGGCCAACCTGTCGGTGATCGAGGTGCATGTCAGCCGCCTGCGCCGCAAACTGGAACAGGCGCGCGCCGGCGTCGGCATCCGCATGCTGCGTGGGCTTGGATACCGGCTGGAGGCCGCGGGTGACTGAGCGCGTGCACAGCCTGCGTGGGCTGCTGCTCAGGCGCCTTTGGCTGCCGCTGCTGGTACTGCTGCTGTGCAGCGCAGTGGGTTCATTTGCGCTGGCCCGGTTCTATGCCGGCCAGGTCTACGACCGCTGGCTGCTGGATTCGGCGATGTCGTTGTCCGAACTGGTGACGGTGCAGGATGGTCGCGCTTCGATCGAGATCACCCCGGCGGTCTCGCGCATGTTCAGCTGGGACACCGCCGACGAAGTGCATGGCGAGGTGGTCGATGCCGAGGGTGGGCGTCTGTATGGCGACCTGCCCGAAGCCCTGCCCCGCCCGGCGACGTCCGCCAACAGTGACGACGCGGTCTACTACGATGCGCGGCTGCGTGGTCAGGCTGTGCGCATGGTCGAGGTGGTGGTCAGCGCCGGACCGGGCCATGACATCCGGCTGCGCGTGGCTGAGACGCTTCGCAAACGCCACCGGCTGGAGCGCAAGCTGCTGCTGACCAGCGTTCCCTTCCAGGCCGCGATCCTGGCACTGGCGGCGTGGCTGGCCTGGTCCGGTACAGGCGCTGCCGCTCGCCATGCCAACCTGGTTGCGCGGAAGCTGGCCAGCCCGCGGCCGGATCCGTTGGCACCGTTGGACCCCGCGCAGGAGGCACCGCGCGAACTGTGGCCGGCGGTGGAGGCCTACAACGCGCTGCTGCAGCGTCTGGACGCGATGCAGGATGCGCAGCGGCGCTTTGTCAGCAATGCCGCGCACCAGCTGCGCACACCGCTGGCAGCGATGCAGGTGGAGCTGGAGAGTTCATTGCGCCAGCACGACCCGCAGGCCCAGCAGCTGGCGCTGTCCGGCACGCTGGCCGGGCTGGCCCGCTTGCAGCATCTGGTCAACCAGCTGCTGATGCTCAGCCGCTCGGAAGATCCGCATGGCAGTGCACTGCCACTGCAACCGGTCGACCTGGCTGCGTTGGCACGCGGGGTGGTGGAGCGCTACGCCGACCGTGCGTTGGCGGCGGGCGTTGACCTGGGCTACGAGGGGCCAGACGACGGCGTGCAGGTACAGGGCGATCCGCAGCTGCTGCGCGAAGCGTTGGGCAACCTGCTGGACAACGCGCTGCGCTACGGTGCCGTGCCCGGCGTAATCACCCTCGGCGTTCGGCAGGAGACCGAAGGCGTACAGGCATGGGTTGACGATGACGGCGCCGGTATTGCCGAAGCCGAACGCACGCGCGTCACGGAACGCTTCTACCGGGCCAGCAGCGAAGGCGATGGCTGCGGGCTGGGGTTGGCGATCGTCGCCGAGATCGCGCAGCGGCATGGTGCGATGTTGAAGATCGAAACGGCGCCGCTCGGTGGCGCGCGGGTGGGGGTGCGGTTCCGTTCGCGTTGACCTCCCGCGTGCCAACCAAGGTTGGCACCTACCAGGTGCGGGGCAATGACGGCGGCAATGCGGCGCCGCCCCGCATCACCGGCTCATCGAGTACGGTGCCTGCGCGCCCTGCGCCGGCCAGTCCTTGTTCGGCTCGGCCTGCATGCTGAAGCGCAGCTCGCCACCGGCCAGGATCTCGTCGTGGCGCAGGAAGGTGCGCTGCAGCGGCTTGCCGTTGAGGCTCACGTTGCCCACATAGGTGTGCTTGTCATCCAGGCCATCGGCCACGATGGTGAACGTCTTGCCGTTGGGCAGGCGCATCGCGGTCTTCGGCAGGAACGGGCGGCCGAGGATGTACTCGCCCGAGCCCGGTGCCACCGGGTAGAAGCCCAGCGCGGTGAACACATACCACGCCGACATCTGGCCGACGTCATCGTTGCCGGCCAGGCCATCCGGACGGTCGGCGTACTGGGTGTCCATGATCTGCTTCAGGCGCGCCTGGGTGCGCCACGGCTGGCCAGCGTACGAGTACAGGTAGGCCACATGGTGGCTGGGTTCGTTGCCATGTGCATACCAGCCGATCAGCCCGGTGATGTCTTCCATGTGCTCGAAGATGGACGGATCCACCTTGGCGTTGAACACCTCGTCCAGGCGCGCGAGCAGCTTGTCGCTGCCACCGTGCGCTGCCGCCAGGCCGGCCACGTCCTGCGGCACATACCAGGAATACTGCCAGGCGTTGCCCTCGGTGTAGTCGGTACCGTAGCCACTGGCGCTGGGGTCGAACGGGGTGCGGAAACTGCCGTCGCGCTTGCGTGCGCGCATGAAGCCGGTGTCCTTGTCGAACGCATTGCGCCAGTTGGCCGCGCGCTTGTCGAAGGTCGCCGCGATATCGCCCTTGCCCATCGCCTGCGCCATGCGTGCGATGGTCCAGTCATCGAAGGCGTATTCCAGCGTCTTGCTGGCCGCTTCACCTTCCTCGTCGATCGGTACGTAGCCCAGCTCGCGGTACTGTGCGATACCGTCATAGGGGCCGTAATTGGCGGTCTCGACCATCGCCTTCAGCGCCTTGTCGGCGTCGAAGCCACGAATGCCCTTCACATAGGCGTCGGCGATCACCGGCACGGCGTGATAGCCGATCATGCACCAGTCTTCCAGGCCATGGAACGACCACACCGGCAGCATGCCGTAGGGGCTGTGCTCATGGTGGGCCAGCATCGAATTGACGAAGTCGCTGTTGCGCTTCTCCGGCTGCACCAGGGTCAGCAACGGATGCAACGCACGGTAGGTATCCCACAGCGAGAACGTCGAATAGTTCGTGAAACCATCGGCCTTGTGCACGGCATTGTCCGAACCGCGATACTGGCCATCGGCATCCATGAACAGCGTCGGCCCCAACAGTGTGTGGTACAGCGCGGTATAGGCGCTGCGGCGAGCGTGCTCGGGTGCATCGATATCAAGCACCGACAGCGCCTGCGTCCATTCCTGTTTCGCCTGCGCACGCACGCGGTCGAAATCGAAGTCGGCCACTTCCGCGTCGAGGTTGGCAATGGCGCCGGCCTCGCTGACCGGCGAGATGGCAACCTTGACCACCAGCGGTGCGTCCAGCTTGCCGAATGCGAAGGTACCGACCAGCTGACGGCCCTCGATCTGTGCGCGCTGGGACGGATCCTTCTCGCCCGGCGGCGGGAAGCCCTTGTAGACGATGTCCTGCTCGGTGTTGTGCAGCTCATGCCCGGCCAGCGGGCGCGAGAAGCGCATCGCGAAATACAGCTGGCGGCCCGGCGCCCAGCCCCGCGTCTCGCGGAAGCCGGTCACCGTGCCGTCGGCACGCACCCGCACCCGCGACCACAACACCTTGCCCGGGTAGTCGTACATGCTGGTGCGCATGTCCAGCAGCACCTTGGCGTCGGTGCCCTTGGGGAACGCATAGCGATGCACGCCCACGCGGGTACTGGTGGTCAGCTCGGCACGCACCTTGTAATCGTCCAACGTGACCGCGTAGTAGCCCGGCTCCGCTTTCTCGTCATCATGTCGGAAGCGCGAAGCATAGCCGCTGCGCGGCTTCTCGGGATCGCCACGCTCCAGGCCGGGACTGCCGGTGAACGGCATCAGCAGGATGTCGCCCAGATCGGAATGGCCAGTGCCGGAAAAATGGGTGTGCGAGAAGCCGACGATGCTGCTGTCGTCGTAGCGGTAGCCGGCCGCCCAACCGTAGGCCTTCTCGCGCGGCTGGATACGCGTATCCGGGCTGAGCTGGACCATGCCGAACGGTACCGTCGCACCCGGATAGGTGTGACCTTCGCCACCGGTGCCGATGAACGGGTCCACCGATGCATAGGCCTTGTCGGCGGCGGTTCTGGCAGGCGCGGCCGAAGCCAGGCCGGAAGCGAGCATCGCCGTGGCGGCGACAGCGATCAGGAGACGACGGTCCAGCGTGGGCATCGGCATTTGGATCGATTCAGGTGATAGCCGGATGCTAGCACCGGGCCTGTCACGCCGCATGCTGCAGTGCGACTGCCCCGCGTGCCGCGCCCGGGTCACTCCTCAATCGGGAAGCGCGCCCTGCAACGACATGAGGTCCGCGCTGTCCAGCGGCCTCACTACCCGCGCGACCTCTTCTCCATCGTGCAGCAGCACCACCGTCGGCCACAGCTTCACTTTGAACGCTCGGCCCAGAGGCCTGCCCTTGCCATCCTCGATCTTCCAGTGCGGCAGATCGTTCGCTTCGACAAAGGCCTGTAACGCGGGCTGCGCGGCCTGGCAGTGGCCACACCAGGGCGCGCCAAACTCGAGAAGCAACCAGCCGACCTGCGCCTCCACATCCAAGCGGTCGGGCTCCGCCGACAGGTGATCGCGCATGAATGGCATCCGCGCTACGCCGCCAGCGCCTTCTGGATATCCGCCAACGGCGCGTTGGTCAGGTCCTTGGCGATGTCGCCCAGCAGGCGGGCCTGGGTTTCCTTGTGCAGCAGCGGACGGATGCGTCCCAGCGTGGTCGGATCAGCGATCAACACCAGGTGTGCATAGCGGTTCTTCAACGCATCCTCATTGAGCTGTTCCGCCACCTGCTTGGCGAACGTCGCCTCGTTGAGCTGGGATACCGACATGTCCTTCGGCACTGCACCCGCAGGCCCCTGCCCGGATACACCCTGCTCGCTGATGTCCTGCAGGCGCAGTTCGCCTTCCTGCTTCAAGGCCAGCTGGTGATCGCTGCCGACATTGGTGAATACACGGGCCGAACCGCCATCGGCGACAACCACAAGCGTACCTTCGGGAATGCGACGGGTCATGCGATGCTCCTTCTCTGTTGCGTTCGCCCACAACGTAGAGGGCGGCATGTGAGCAGCACGACCAGATTCCGTTCAACGCACGTCATCATTGCTTTGCAGATGAACAGGCATCATGGAACACAGCGTGCAGACAACTGCGCTTCGCTGCACGCTCACGCGCGTGCCGTTATGATGAACGGATGATCGACACGACCCACTACGTGACGGGCGCACCTGTTACGTGGAAAGCACTGCCGACCGGCGCTCCGCTTGCCACGCATGTTCCTGCTCCGCCCATCCATCGCCTCGCGCTGGATCCTGGCGGATGACGCCCGCAAGCACTTCGCCTGCATCCCCCGCACCGCTGTGATTCCCGGCCGCTGACCGCGCGGCCGTCGTGGTCCCGTTGCCGTGCTTCCGCCGACACGGCGGTGCCTCGCCGTGCGCGTGCATCCACGCATGCGGCCGTTTTCTCCATTTCAAACCTCCCAGGGAGCCCCCATGCAGGACACCCCCGATGCACATGCCCATTTCGGCTGGTTCAAACGCCGCCGCCATCTGAAGGTCGATGAGATCACCGTCGTCGACACGCCCATGCTCAAGCGCGCCGTCGGTGCCGCCGCACTCGGCAATGCCATGGAGTGGTTCGACTTCGGTGTCTACGGCTATCTGGCCGTCACCATCGGCCAGGTGTTCTTCCCGTCCAGCAACCCCACCGCACAGGTGATCGCCGCCTTCGCCACCTTTACCGTGGCGTTCCTGGTGCGTCCGCTCGGCGGCCTTGTGTTCGGCCCGCTGGGGGATCGCTACGGCCGCCAGAAAGTGCTGGCGTTCACCATGATCCTGATGGCGCTGGGCACGTTTGCCATCGGCCTGATTCCGTCCTACGAGCGCATCGGCATCTGGGCGCCGGTGCTGTTGCTGCTGGCGCGCGTGGTGCAGGGCTTCTCCACCGGTGGCGAGTACGGCGGTGCGGCCACCTTCATCGCCGAGTATTCCACCGACCGCAACCGTGGGTTGATGGGCAGCTGGCTGGAGTTCGGCACGCTGGGCGGCTACATCGCAGGCGCCGGTACCGTCACTGCGCTGCACATGCTGCTGAGCAGCGAGCAGATGCTGGACTGGGGCTGGCGCATTCCATTCCTGGTGGCCGGCCCGTTGGGCCTGCTCGGCCTGTACATGCGCATGAAGCTGGAGGAAACCCCGGCGTTCCGCGCGTTCGCCGAAGAAGCCGAGAAGCGCGAGCACGACCGGCCGGGGCTGGGCGCACTGTTCCAGGTGCATGGTCGCCAACTGCTGGTGTGCATGGGCCTGGTGCTGGTGTTCAACGTCACCGACTACATGCTGCTGACCTACATGCCCAGCTACCTCAGCGTCACCATGGGCTATGCCGAGAGCAAGGGCCTGCTGCTGATCATCATCGTGATGCTGGTGATGATGCCGTTGAACATCGTCGGCGGGTTGTTCAGTGACAGGCTGGGCCGCCGACCGATGATCATTGGTGCCTGCATCGCGCTGCTGGTGCTGGCGATTCCGTGCCTGCTGCTGGTCGGCAGCGGCAACGACGGGCTGATCTTCCTTGGCCTGATGCTGCTGGGCCTGGCACTGGTCTGCTTCACCAGTTCGATGCCGTCCACGCTGCCGGCGCTGTTCTATACGCCGGTGCGCTACAGCGCGCTGTCGATCGCATTCAACGTGTCGGTGTCGCTGTTCGGTGGCACCACGCCACTGGTGAGCGCGTGGCTGGTGGAACGTACCGGCGACCCGCTGGTGCCGGCCTATTACCTGATGGGCGCGGCGGTGATCGGGCTGGTGACCATGCTGTTCGTGAAGGAGACCGCCGGCCTGCCGCTGCGTGGCTCACCGCCGGCAGTGGGCAGCGACAGGGAAGCCGCTGCGTTGTTGAAGAGCGATGTGCCGGTAACGGTGGACCCGACCTTGCCACCACTGCCGGAGGCTGCGGAGCCTGAGCAGGTGAAGCCGGCCTGAGGCCGGCCGCAGAACGCGGTCCCCGCTTGGCGTGGACCTACGGGGCCAGTGGCGCCGGGCGAATACGCCCGGCACTCCCTGGCGCTATTCCCTGATGTGAGTCAGCTTCCCCGGCGTCCAACGCAGCGTCCATGTGTAGTTTCCGTCCGGCGGACAGACGTGGCGGTTCGGGCTCTTCCATTCGCAGACCGTCGCGCCGGCACTGACAGTGAAATCGACAACGATGCGATCACCCTGGATGCGGATGGCACGGATGGCGCCTGGAATCTGTTCAGCCGCGTCGTCAGCATAGCCATACCTGCGGATGGCGGCATAGTCCTCTGCTTCCACCGGCGACAGGCTGTTCGGGTTCTCCTGGCCGCGCGGATCGTTTGCCGTCAGCGCCGTCATCACCGCAACAACGTTGCTTTGGGCGAAGCTGCCGCCGGAATAGTCGGACGTGTAGAAATACACGACCTCGGCACGGCCATCGCCATCGAGATCGGCAACAGCGGTCCAAACCGGGCGGAAGTCGGATTCAATGTCGCCGCCGGGAATCAGCCGCAGGTTGGCTTCGGCGGCGTGGAAGGCCTGCACCAGGCTGGGCGGCGATGGTCGCTTGGCGGCAGGCGACGCTGCCATCGTCGGCATGCAGGACAGCGCCAGCGCGGCAAGCACCAGGCAGATAGAACTGGAGCGGAACGTCGCAGGTCCGTGCATGTCATCCTCCTTGAGTGTGCGGTCAGTCTAACCGCAGCTCCGGTGGCAGTCGTGCACGGCGCGGTTTCGCGCGATGTGTGAAAGGTATCCACGTATGGCGTGGATCTAATCCGAGGTGTTCAATTCCATCGCACGCATCACGATGGGCTTGGCCCAATCCGGCGTATGCAGCAGCTCGGCCACCGAGACCGGGTACTGCAGCTGGCCATGCGCCATCGCCAGCACCGGCAGCGGCTCGACGCAGCCGTCGGCGTCGGCGGGAGCGCTGTTGTCGTAGACATGCAGCTCGGCCAGGTGTGGCAGCAGGTCCAGCAGGTTCTCGCGCGCCGAATCGAAGCGGGCGTGGATCTTCTCCACCGGAATATCGTGGCCACCGGCCGCTACCCGCGCAGCGACGCGGGCGATGTGCAGCTCGACGCTGGCCAGGCCGCAGAACCATACCGCCACATGATGCTGCTCACAGGCCTCGCGCAGCAGACCTGGAATGGTGTTGCCGCCCAGCGTGGTCTCGAAGGCGAAGTCCGTGCCATCGGCCATGGCCTGGCGCAGGCGGCGGGTGCCTTCCTGCCAGGCCTCCGCATTGGCATCGGGCAGCGGCCAGCCGGCCTCCACCAGGCGCCGGGTGAACGAATCGGGGTTGAACCAGCCCAGCCCTTCGGCTTCCAGCCAGGTACCCAGCAGCGAACTCTTGCCGGCGCCATTGACGCCGGCAAGCACCAGGATCCGCCCCATCGGTCAGAGCGGGCGGCCGAGGGTGACCTTGCGACCGCGGCGGATCGGCTGGCCCAGCACCTTGCCCAGCCCCTCCCCGCGCTGCAGGCTGGCCAGGGTCTGGTCAAACTCACCGCGCAGGCGCAGCAGTTCTTCGCTGCGCTCACCGGCATCGCCGCCAGCGGCCTTGGCCAGCAGTTCCTGGTAGGTGCGGATGTCCACGATCACCGCTTCGGGGTGGTTGTGGTTGGTGATGACCAGCGCCTGCTTCTCGCGCACGGTGCGCATCAGGCTCGGCCAGCCACGGGTCTTCACCGACGACGCGGGGGCCTTTTCGAGGCCAGGCAGATCCAGCGGCAGGGTCATGGCACGGCTCCAGACGGGGACAGTTGAGGCCATTATGCCCAATTTGGCCCAATTGGGAATAAATGGACTTTTACCTGCCGGAACCGCCCGCCGCCGCGCCGGGAGCATCAGTCTGCAGCAGGCTGTCTCGCTCGCGCAGCGGAAAGCGGATCCAGGCGTCCAGGCCCTGCGGGCCAAAGCGCAGCTCGCCGCTGCCGGCGAGTTCGTAGGGCACGCGCTGCTCGATCAGCGCCCGGCCAAGGCCACGCTGCCGGGGCTGCTCCCAGTCCTCCACTTCGGCATGGCGCTCACACCAGTGCAGACCCAGCCATGGCTGGCCGGCCTGAACCTGCAGATCCCAGGTCACCTCGATCCGGCCATCCTCATGGGTCAGTGCGCCATGCCGCAGGGCATTGCTCGCCAGCTCGTGGATCGCCAGGGACAGTACTTCGGCCGCCTTCGGCGGCAGCAGCACATCCTCGCCCTGCAGGCGGTAGGCCGCCGCTGCCGGCGTCTGCGCCGCGATCTCCTCATCGAGCATGCCACGCAGGCAGACCCCGGCATTGGCGCCGCGGGTCAGCAGGCTCTGCGTGCGCGCCAGCGACATCAGTCGCCCGCACAACCGTTCAGCGTATTCATCCACGCTGCTGACCGACTCGCGGGTCCGCCAGGCAATGGCATGGATGGTGGACATGATGTTGCGCACCCGGTGCTGCAGTTCGGCCAGCAATACAGACTGGCGCTCGGTGGCACGCTTGAGATCGTCGATGTCCACGGCGATGGCAAATACGCCGCTGACCTCACCGTCGCCATCGCGCAGGGGCGCGGCCGCGACCCGGGTCCAGCGCGCGCGTCCATCGTCATGCAGATACTGGAACTCCAGCCCCGGCACCACGGTCTCGCCGCGCATCGCACGGGCGATGGCGAAATCCTCCGGCCCGATGGCGCTGCCGTCCGCATGCCAGCCACGCCAGCGATGCAGGTTCACCTCATCCGTGGAGGGCACCTTGCCGCTGGGCAGGTAGGCACGCATCTGGTCGTTGGACAGCTGCAGGCGCCCTTCGGTGTCGACAATGCAGACGCCCACCGGCAGCACCTTGAAGGCCAATGCCAGGCGCCGGTCCGCCTCCCGCCGCTTCTGCTCTTCGCGCTCGCGTGCCGATTGGGCCACATGCGCCGCTGTGGTCTCGAACATGGTCACGAGCACGCCGTTGATGCGCCCTTCCTCGCCACGGATCGGGCTGTAGGTAATGGTGAACCAGACATCCTCCAACCGCCCGCGTCGCGCCAGGGGATAGAGTTTGTCCTCGTAGGTGATGGTTTCGCCCTGCCAGACGCGCTGGTAGATGGGCCCATTGATATGCCAGACCTCGGGCCAGCACTCGCGGGTCGGCTGGCCGAGCCCGCCGGGATGCTTGTCGGCCAGAATCTCGGCATAGCCATCGTTGTAGAGCTGCACCAGCTGCTCACCCCACAGCACGATCATCGGGAAACCATGGGCCAGCATCAGGTCGACGGTGGCGCGCAGGTGGGGCGGCCACTGCTCGCAGGCACCCAACGGCGTGGATGACCAGTCGTGGCGGGCGATGCGCGCGGCCATGCCATCGTGGCGCACATGCAGCTGCGGTGCAGGTGGCATCTGGCCACGCAGCTTGGCGGCGTGGATGTCTTCAGGACGGCGCGACATGCCGCGCAATCAGGCAATGCCCGCAGAGACCTGCGGCGCCGCCACCAGCGCGGCCAGCTGCTGCACCAGCGCTTCGATGTGATAAGGCTTGGTACAGCGCGGCGCGCTGGCAAAGCGGCTGGGCAGGTTGTCGTCGTAACCGGAGGTCAGCAGGAAGGGGATACCCGTCTCGGCCAGCCGATCGGCCAGCGGATAGACCTGCTCACCGCCCAGGTTGATATCCAGCAATGCCACATCGATGGGATGGGTATCGACCAGCCGCCCCAGCGCCTGCAGGTCACCGGCAGGCCCCACCACCTGTGCGCCTTTCAGCTCCAGATAGTCGACCAGAAACATCGCGATGGCGAATTCATCCTCCGCCACCAGTACACGCAGCCCTTTCAGGCCCTCTGGTTTGTTGCCCGCTTCCAGCACGACCGGCGCTCCTCGATACACGCGGCCCAGCTCTGCCGCAACACCCGAAGGATGCGCGAAACGGGCTACAAGAGCGCGTGATGATGAATGAAGATCGCGGCGACGGCGCGTTCACCGTGCAGCGCAGCGGCGCGTTCAGAAGGCCCGTTCCCATTTCAGGCTGAGCAGGCTGCGGTCGTGGCTGTACAGCCAGCCGACGTTGCTGTCGATGCGCGCGTAGCGCAGGCTCAGGCTGGGCACCAGCCCGGCCACCGCCAGGCGCTCGCTGCGCACGACAGCAATCAGGTTCTGTTCGCTGTCCTCGCGCCGCGCCTCCAGCAGCGGGCTCCACGCCTCGTAGTCGCGCTCGCGCAACGACACGAACACGGTGGCGGTGGTGCCCGTCCACTGGCGCGCCGCCCCCAGGCGCAGTCCACGCTGGCGGTAGCCGTTGGGCGGATTGGCGGCGCGGCTGTCACTCAGGTCCAGCCCGGCAAAGAGGGTCCAGCGCGGATTGAGCGCACGGAACCAGGTGGCATACACCGCGGCCAGCTCACCGTCGTAATTGCTGGCCAGGCCGCGCTGGCGATAGCGCTGGCGCTTCCAGTCGGCCTCCAGCCTGAGCAGGCTGCGCGCATCCAATGCATATTGCCATTCGCCATGCAGCCCGCTGCCGCCCTGCAGGGCCCGGTTGCCCAGGCCCTGGTAGTCATAGCTCGGCGCGATCTGCAGGGTATGCCGAGCGCTGCGCCAGCTATAGCCCGCCTGCACGCTCGCATTGAGCTCGTTGTAGGCGCTGTGCCCGCGCCATGCCTGGCCGAACGCAAGCCCGCGCACATAGACGCCGTGATGACCGGCCAGTGCCCAGCGACGCTCCAGGTTGCCGTCGTAGTCCAGGCCCATGGCGCGCTGGGCATCGGGAAGATTGCGCTGGATGATGCAGGTGTCGCCCACTCCGAACAGGCAGGTGCGGCTGGCCGAGCTGCGGTTGATGTTGTCGCTCCATGCCGGGCCGGCTGCCAGCGCTCCTTTCCAACGCCTGCGCGCCTGCAGTGCGGCCAGGTAGGCGTCCACCCGTCCGCGTACACCTGCGGTAGTGGGGTCGTCGGCATTGATGCCACCGGCGATGGCCGTGAACAACGCCTCCGCATCGCGGTCGCGCTGGTCCTCGGCATGGACACGTGCAAGCTCAAGGCGGGCCGGCAGGAAATCCGGCTGCGCCGCCAGCAGTGCTTCGTACTCGTTGGCCGCGCGGCGGTGATTGCCGGCCACCCGCGCCAGGCCGCCCTGCGCGTAGTGGCGCAGCAGCGGGTCGTGGCCGGGCAGTTCGATGTATTCGTCCAGGAAGCGCTGCGCTGCGCCCCATTGCTGATGCTGCAGCGACAGGTACAGCGCCTGGCCCAGATCGTCGACCGTGCGCTCCACGCGCAGGGTCTGGCCGTCGATGGTGATGGTCGGTCGCGCCGACTCGGCCTGCTGCAGGCGCTGCTGGTCCTGCTGCTGGTGGCGCAGCTCGCTGCCCTGCTCCAGCACACGACGAAGATCATCCTGCTGGGCGCGCACATCGGCAGCCGCCAGCAACAGGATCACAAGGAAGATGGGATGGCGCATGGTCGATCCGTGGCGGTGCATGCAGCGGGCCGAAGCAGGGACTGGCGGATCGCGGCTTGTCCCTGCCCTGCCCCGTCAGGGGCGTGGCAATCAGTTCTTGCTGCCGCCGAAGGCGGTGTCGTACTGGCTGTTGCCGGCGAAGGTGGCGATGCCGGCCAGGGTGGCGGCGTTGGCGCCGAAGAACTGGCCCTGGGTGGTGCCGTTGACGCTGCCATTGACGTTGGCCGAACCGGCGAACGATGCATCGGCACTGTTGATGTTGGCAACGATGGCCAGGGTCAGGCCATTGCCGGACAGCGCACCATCCAGGGTGCCGGCGCCGAAGTCGGCGTCGAAGGTGCCGCTCAGCAGGTTGCTGCCGTTGAACTTGTTCAGGCCGGCCACGGTGTAGGACGCCACGCCGGCGGGCAGCGTGGTGCCGGCGCGGTCGCCAACGAAGTAGACCTGGCGGTTGTTGAAGCCACCGGCGGCGCCATCCTTGGACCATTCGCCGAACCAGACATCACCACTGCCGACCTTGACGAAGTTGAAGTGGCCCATGCCGGCGTGGCTGCCCGGTGCGCCGGTGATCGGCATGGCCAGGGTACGTACCGTCACGCCATTGACGGTGGTGGGTGCCGAGTAGGCGCTCAGGCCCTGGAAGTCCACCGGCTTGGCCTGGGACACGGTACCGACACCGATGCCGGCCTTGCCAGCGCGGTGCGGGCCGCCATTGACCTGCGATTCGCCAACCGCCACGTACAGCTCGGCATCGGTCCTGGCACTGGCGGCACCGACGATATCGGCAGCATGCGCGGCACCGACCAGAGCCAGCGAGGCGGCAACGGCGAGCACCGAACGGGAGATCATTTTCATGGTATTGCTCCTTGGTTGAGGGAACTACGGGTACAACGCTTGAAGGTGGGAGATCAGAAGCGCGCGGTGACGCCGAGCTTCAGGGTGCGACCCGGGGCTGGCAGCGTGGACCGCGTGGCTGGATCGACGTAGTAGCGGTTGCCGAGGTTGCTGCCGACCAGTTCGACGCTGGCATGCTCGTTGAAGCGCCAGCGCGCATAGGCATCGACGGTGGTGATGTTTCCCCAGGTGAACGGCACGTTCTGCCAGAGCAGGCCGCTGCCCCCGCTCAGCAGGCGGTCACGGTAGGCCTGCAGGTCAGGGTTCTCGTGCCGCTGGTAGTGCACGATGCGGCTGCCCAGCTCCAGGCGCTCATCGAACAGGCGCGTGCCCAGCGACCCGTTGATCGACAGCTTTGGAATGGCCTGGGTCAGCAGGTAGCCACCGACGAAACCATCCTGCACGCAGTTCGGAACCAGGCCGCGGTTCGCGTCCAGGAGCACCGCCGTGCTCTCGTCACACACCTCGTTTTCCAGCGTGCGGGTGATGCCAAGATCGGTGAAGAAGCGCCGGTTGTCGAAGCGGGCCTGCAGTTCGATACCACGGATGGTCTGCTTGTCGATGTTGTCGAACAGGAAGTTGCCATCGCGTTCGATCACGTCACGGGTCTTGTGCACGTAGTACGCCAGCTTGACGTCGGCATCGGCGGTGTTGCCGAACAGGGCCGACAGGTTGTGCACGTAGCCCACCTCGTAGTTGTAGGCGTGCTCGGGCTTGAGCGCATGCAGCGGATTGAGGCTGCCGGAGAAGGCGATGGTGCTTTCGAACATGCTCGGGAAGCGCACCGCTTCGCTGTAACGCACGTAGGCACGGGCGGCCGGGGACAGGTGTGCAGTGGCCGAGAAGGTCGGCAGCCAGGCATGGTCGCGGCGGCGGCTGTTGCGTCCATCGACCGGCTGCGACTGTACGCTGTTGCCGATGTTGCAGACCTGGTCGCTGCCGGCGAACACCGGCTGCACGCCGGGAATGGCCGCCACTTCGCCATTGAGGCAGGGATTGCCGGCGCGGGTGTAGTTGCCATCGGCATCGGGCAGCCAGGGCCGCGTGTACCGGACCGGACGCGGCGTCTCGTACGGTGCCAGCAACGCACGGATGCTGTCGTCGATGAACCAGCCCATGCCGCGCTTTTCCCATACGGCGCGGCGTGCTTCCAACGCGTCGATGCGGGCCTGCAGATTGGCGGGACGGGGCGGCAATTCGTTCACGGTGTACTGCGCTTCCTTGCCACCTACGCCCTTGGTCAGCAGCTCGGGGTGCGCCTCGAGGAAATCATCGAAGGCCCAGTAGCGGCTGTAGCGCACGCCTGCATTGAGGGTGAGGAATTCGACCGGCCGCCACTCCAGGGTCAGGTAGCCTTCACCCTCCTGGCGGCGCCCGGCACGCGGGAACATGCGCCAGCCATCGGTGGTGCCGAAGTACGGATCGCGGGACCCCAGCTTCTCGTACTGCCAGTTGCCGCCCACGGTCAGGTCCAGGGTCGAATGCAGCGCGAAGCGGTTGCTCAGGATCAGGCCGGTGCGGTCATTGCGCGCGTTGGCCAGCGCGGTATTGCGCAGGATCGGGCTGGCGTCCGGATTCCATGCCGGATTACCCACTGCGAAGTTCGGGAAGCCGCCAGCGCTGTAGGTATCGCTTTCCGTTTCCGTGCGCCACAGGTTGGCGTACAGGTCCAGCCAACGACTGCCGGCGGGCTGGAAACGGTATTCCAGGTTCCACGCATCCGAATCGACCCGGCTGAGCGGCCACTGGATGCGGCCGTAGTCGGGGGCCGACAGGATGCGAGACGGCATGATCTCGCCGTAGTGCGACAGCGTGCGCCGCCAGGTCGCCTTCAACTGCTGGTCATCGTTGATCTGCCAGCTGCCTTTGACCAGCCAGGAATCCTGTTCGCTGGAGGTATTGGGCACTTCATCGCCGGGCTTGAAGTAGCGCGCCAGCGTGGTGATGTAGTCGATGCCCTGGTACTCGAACTGCTCGCGCTGGTCCTGTTCGTAGTAGGCGCTGCCCTGGGTCCCGGAGAAGTAGTTGCCGCGCTTGCGCCAGGCGTAGGCGGCCATCAGGTCGACGTTGTCGCCACGCACGCCCAGCGCCAGGCGCCAGGCCTGGTCCTCGCCATCGAAGGGATTGTTGCCACTGCGCGACTTCACCGGCACCACCAGGGTGCGGTCGTCGTAGGGTGAGTTCGGCGAGCCCTGCGGGAAACCCAGCACGGTGCGGTAGTCCTCGCCGGTGTGCAGCCGCGGCAGGCGCGGTGCCACCGCATTGCTGCTGCCTTCGATCTTCAGCTCCCCGCCGAAGCGCTCGCCGGCAGCGACGATGTCATCGACGTCGATGGTCTTGATCACCAGCGCGCCACCGATCCCGCTGTGCACATCGCGCACCAGCCCTGGCCCCTTGATGACCTGGATGCCACCAATCAGGTTGGGATCGATGTAGTTGCGGTTGCTGACGCCGTTGTAGCCACGCCAGACCGTGAGCGCCTGTTCGCCGCCGTCGATGCTGACCGGCACCCGCCCGGGCCCCTGGATGCCACGGATGTTGACGTCCAGCGCGCCACTGTTGCGCGCATCGCCACTGAACACGCCGACCAGATCCTTGACCACGTCGGCCGGATTGGAGCCTCGGTAACGCTCCACCCGGTCGCGCCCCGAATACGCCGTGGTCATGTCCAGCGCGAACACATCGTCGTAGCCACGCCGATCGCGGGCCTCACCCCCTTCCGACTGAAGGCGACCGGCCACGTCCAGTGTTTCGGTCACCCGCACCCCTTCCCCTTCACCCGCCTCCGCTGCGGCCCGCAGGCTCCAGGTACCGTCCATGCCGCGCTGTGCACGCACGCCGCTGCCGCGCAACAGCTGCTGCAGCGCCTGCATCTGGCTGTACTCACCCTTCACTGCGCTGGAGCGGCGGCCGTCCACCAGGTCGCTGCGGAACACCACCTGCACATCGGCCTGGCGGCCAAAAGCGCGTACGGCATCAGCCAGCGGCTGCTCCGGAATGGTGTACTGGCGCACCGGCGCGACGATCGCCGGCTGCGCCTGCACGGCCGGCACCCAGGCCAGCGGCAGCAATGCGGTGGAAACAGCCAGGGCCAGAGCGGTGGCGCGACGATGACAGGCGGATGCCGTGGACGGCATGGACGGGAACTCCTCAAGCGTGGCGGGACCACGGGCACATCCGGTGCCGGTGGCGTGTCTGGCTTGAGGAGAAACGGTGTTTCGCTCTGGCTATACCTCTATAGACACCGGGGCACTGCAGTTGCCCACGGTTCTTTCATGTTTTTTTCATCTGGCGGGCCGTGCGCTGCGCCGCAGGCACCTCACCACAGCACCAGCGCGCCGCCGGGCAAGCGCTGCACGCGCAGTCCTGCCTGCGCGGCCACCGCATCGATGGCCGTCTCCGGTTGCTGCAGGTGGAACAGGCCACTGACCCGTACGCTTGCGCCCTGCCCGCCCAGTACCCAGACCGGAGCACGGCGGTAGCGCGCCAGATCGGCGATGGCCTGCGCGGCTGGCTGATCGTCGATCACCACCTCGCCCCGACGCCACGGCGCCACGGCATCCGGATCGGCCTGCCGCAGCGGCTGCAGCCAGCGACCGTCACGGAACACCCGTGCCTGCCCGGCATGCAGGCGCTGTACGCTGCCATCGCCAGGGCGCACATCCACTACGCCCTCACTGACCTGGGTCACGACCGTGGTGTCCTGCATCGACACGCTGAAGGCGGTGCCGATGTCACGCACCTGGCCGCCCGCCGCCTCGACCTGGAACGGGCGCGCCTCGTGTGCTACCTGGAACCAGGCCTGCCCGCGCAGCAGGCGCAGGTGCCGCCGCTGGCCATCGAACTCAACCGCCAGTGCGGTACCGGCGTCGAGTACGGCGGTGCTGCCGTCCTCCAGTTGCACCACGCGCGGTGCATCGCTGCTGCGCAGGTCACTGCGTGCCAGCAGCAGCGCGTGCGGCGCAGCGGCAACCATCAGCACCACCGCAGCTGCGCTGGCCAGCAGCCACGGCAGGCGGCGCTGAGGCGCGATCGGGCGCAACCCTTGGCGATCAGCCGTCAACCCGGGCAGCGCGGCCAGCACGTCGGGCCCGGCGGCATCCAACCCTTGCCAGAAGGCCTGCTGCTGGCGCCAGGCCAGCGCATGGCGAGGGTCGGCCTGCAGCCAGCGCTGCAGGGTTCGTTGCTGGCGTTCCGGCAGCGGGCCTGCACTGCACTGGATCACCCAGCGCAACGCCTGCCTGGCCTGACGCGGCGAGGGTTCGGACGTGGTCATGGTTGTGGCCTGCCGCACCACGAACGGGTGCGCCTTCCTGTTGTGACAACGGCGGGCGCGATCTGCCCACGGCAATCGCCGCTCATCGATGCATTCCCTGCTGGTGCTGCTGGATCAACAGCGCCGCGCGCAGCACATGCTTGCCCACCAGGCTCTTGGAAATACCCAGCCGGGCGGCGATTTCGCGCTCACTCAGGCCCAGGTAGCGGTTGAGCACGAAGCACTCACGCACCTGCGCCGGCAGCGCGAGGATGGTCCGGGTGATCTCGCGCAGTTGTGCCTGGTCCAGCGCCTGCGCCTCGCCATCGCGGCTGGCCTCGGCCATGTCGAGGGCGTACTCGGCCATCCCACGCCGCTCGCGGGCGTCGGACTGGCTGCGGTTGAGCGCGTGATGGTAGGCCATCCGGTACAGATAGCCGCGCGGTTCCAGGATGGGCGGGTCGCCGGGCACGCTGCTGGCCTTCAGGTACAGGTTCTGCAGGGTGTCCTCGGTACTGGCCGGGTCGAGATAGCGCGCGATGAAGCGAGACAACGCACGGCGCTCGCGGATCAGCAGCTCGACCAGCGCCAGGGCATTGGGAGACATAGGTGCCAAGGCCGGACCGGGGAATGATGGGCGTGATGGCGACGGTCCGGACGTGGATTGTGGGCTGCACGGCCGCAGGCGGCAAGCGAAGGCCCGTCGCGCGGCACCAGGATCATCCACGCATGGCGTGGATCTACCAGGCGGTGGCGGATCCAGTAGATCCACGCCATGCGTGGATGGAAGAGCTAGGGTTCCTCCAGCGCCTCGAAGCGTTCGGCGAGGTAATCGATCAGTGCACGCACCGCCGGCAACAGGCCGCGTCGCGACGGGAACACCGCGTGCACGATGCCGTGCTTGGGCACCCACTCCGGCAGCACCGGCACCAGCGCGCCACTGGCCAGTTCGTCACTGATCATCATCCGCGGCAGCATCAGCAACCCCACCCCGGCCACCGCAGCGGTGCGCAACGCAATCATGTCATCGCTGACCAGCCGCGGGCGATGATGCACGCTGGCCAGCACGTCGCCCGGCCCGGTGTATTCCCATACATGCTGCTGGCTGGGCGATGCCAGATCGACGGTCGGCATCATCGCCAGGTCGGCCGGCACCTGCGGCGTGCCCAGCCGCTGCAGCAGCGCCGGACTGGCACTGGTACACCAGACGCGACGCGCCAGCACGCGTACCACCAGGTCGCTGTCCTCCAGTGGCGGCGGCCGCACCCGAATCGCCACGTCCACACCCTCGCCCACCACGTCGACGCGCCGGTTGGTGGCGTCCAGCTGCACCGTCACCTGCGGGTGCTGGGCCAGGAAGTCGGCCAGCATCGGGCCGATGCGCGCGTGCAGGATCGCGATCGGGCACGCCAGGCGGATCGTGCCGCGCGGCTCGGCGCGCGACATCGCAATCGCTTCTTCGGCTGCTTCGGCTTCGACCAGCATCGCCTTGCAGTGGCGGTAGTAGTCCTGGCCGAACTCGGTGACCGAGAAACGCCGGGTCGAGCGCTGGATCAGGCGCACGCCCAACCGTTCCTCCAGCAGCGCGATGCGCCGGCTCAGTTTCGACTTCGGCATGGCCAGCGCCCGACCGGCCTGCGAGAAGCCGCCGTGCTCGACCACCATGGCGAAGTAGAACAGGTCGTTGAGGTCGCAACGGCGGATATCAGCGATGAACACGGGGCGATCTCCTGTGGCGCAAGGCGCGCACCCATTGTTCACCAGATAGGACTATGACGGCAAATATTGGCGTCTACCGGCCCAATTGTCGCGGCGATATCGTCTCCTGCAACGAAGAACAGCGGCCGGCAGCCCCGGCCAGGAGATCGCCATGAAGCGTGTCACCGGTACCTACAGCGCCCCGCGCCCGCACTGGGTGGGCGACGGATTCCCCGCCCGCTCGATGTTTTCCTACAACACCCACGGCCAGCACCTG
This sequence comes from Stenotrophomonas sp. YJH_SMC_64, assembly GCF_059371375.1. NCBI lineage: Bacteria > Pseudomonadati > Pseudomonadota > Gammaproteobacteria > Lysobacterales > Lysobacteraceae > Stenotrophomonas > Stenotrophomonas sp. YJH_SMC_64. Next base: position 43,113 of record NZ_JCAFUN010000018.1, read on the forward strand.
AGCCCGTTCCTGCTGCTGGACTACGCCGGCCCTTATACCTTCGCCCCCAGCGATACCCCGCGCGGGGTCGGCCAGCATCCGCATCGCGGTTTCGAGACCGTCACCATCGTCTATGAGGGCGAGGTCGCCCACCGCGATTCAACCGGCGCCGGCGGCACCATCGGCCCGGGTGACGTGCAGTGGATGACCGCGGCCTCCGGCATCCTCCACGAGGAGTTCCACACACCGGAGTTCAGCAAGCGCGGCGGCACGCTGGACATGGTGCAGCTGTGGGTGAACCTGCCGGCGCAGGACAAGATGGGTGCACCGGGCTACCAGACCCTGCTCGACGCACAGATCCCCTCGGTTGAACTGCCTGAAGGCGCCGGCCGGGTGCGTGTCATCGCAGGCCGCTTCGACGGTCATGCCGGCCCGGCCCGCACCCACACGCCGATGGATGTCTGGGACATCCGCCTGCGGCAGGGCCACCACGCCGAACTGCCGGTGGCCGATGGCCGCACGCTGGCGCTGGTGGTGCTGAAGGGCACGGTGCGGATCAACGGCGGCCAGCCGGTCGGCGAGGCACAGCTGGTCACCTTCGACCGCAGCGGCGAGGACGTGTTCGTCGACGCCGACAGCGACGCCACCGTGCTGCTGCTCAGCGGTGAACCGATCGACGAGCCGGTGGTGGGCTATGGCCCGTTCGTGATGAACAGCCAGGCCGAGATCGCGCAGGCGGTCAACGACTTCAACAGCGGCCGCTTCGGCCAGATCGCGCACTGATCGTTTCAATGCGGCGGGCATTGGCCCGCCGCACCTTCCGGGCCATCGCCCACCTTCTCCAGGAGACTGACCATGAGTACCCCCGCCAACTTCAACGGTGCCCGCCCGGTGATCGATCCGGACAACGCTGCGATGCTGCTGATCGACCATCAGAGCGGCCTGTTCCAGACCATCGGTGACATGCCGTTCACCAGCGTGCGCGCCCACGCCACCGCGCTGGCGAAGATGGCCACGCTGGCAAAGATGCCAGTGATCACCACCGCCTCTGTTCCGCAGGGCCCGAACGGCCCGCTGATCCCGGAGATCCACGACGCGGCCCCGCATGCCCAGTACGTGGCACGCAAGGGTGAGATCAACGCCTGGGACAACCCGGAATTCGTTGCCGCGGTGAAGGCCACCGGCCGCAAGCAGCTGATCATTGCCGGCACCATCACCAGCGTGTGCATGGCCTTCCCGTCGATCGCCGCCGTTGCCGATGGCTACCAGGTGTTCGCGGTCATCGACGCGTCTGGCACCTACTCGAAGATGGCCGAGGAGATCACCCTGGCCCGCGTGGTGCAGGCCGGCGTGGTGCCGATGGACACCGCCGCGGTGGCCTCGGAGATCCAGCGCACCTGGAACCGCGACGATGCCCAGCAGTGGGCCGAGGTCTACACGAAGATCTTCCCGAACTACCAGCTGCTGATCGAAAGCTACCTGAAGGCGCAGGACGCGCAGAAGAACCACGAACAGCTGGATTCGCAGCGCAGCTGACCTACGCCCGGGGTGCCGGCCCGCTGTCGGCACGCCTCTCAACCGGAGACCCACCATGTCCAGTGAACCGATCCGCGACCCGGCCAGCGATCATCTGCTGACCCCACAGAATTCCGCCTTCATCATCATCGACTACCAGCCGGTGCAGGTGAACTCCATCGCCTCGATGGACCGCCAGCTGCTGGTCAACAACATCGTCGGCACCGCCAAAGCCGCCGTCGCCTATGGTTTGCCGATCGTGCATTCGACGGTGAACGTCAAGACCGGCCTGAACAAGCCGCCGATTCCGCAGCTGCGCAAGGTGCTGGGTGACTACCCCACCTACGACCGCACCACCATCAACTCCTGGGAGGACGTCGAGTTCCGCAAGGCGGTGGAAGCCACCGGCCGCCGCAAGCTGATCATGACCGCGCTGTGGACCGAGGCGTGCCTGACTTTCCCGGCCCTGGATGCGTTGAAGGAAGGCTATGAGGTGTATGTGGTGGTCGACGCCGTCGGCGGCACCTCGCTGGCCGCGCACGATGCGGCGCTGCGCCGCATCGAACAGGCCGGTGGCCAGCTGATCAGCGTGCCACAGCTGTTCTGCGAGCTGCAGCGCGACTGGGCCCGTTCGGAAACGGTGCCGGCCTTCATGAACCTCTTCATTGAAACCGGTGGTACGGCAGGCATCCAGTTCTCGTACGATCGTACCGCGTGATTGGATGGCGGCGCCGGTCCTGGCCGGCGCCGCCTTTTGGAGCAGTCGAACATGGCTCGACGCCACAGACAGATGGAGAACGTGATGGCCTACGCACGCATTGTTTCAACCGCCGACAACTACCTGCACCACATCAGCAATGGCACATTCGCCGTGGATGCGGACGAGCCCGCCTCACTGGGCGGCCAGGGCAAGGGCTTCGCACCGTTCGACCTGTACCTGGCCTCGCTGGCGGCGTGCACCGCCATCACCCTGCGCATGTACGCGCAGCGCAAGGGGTGGGAACTGGGCGAGTTCCATGCCGAGCTGCGTTCGGAACGTGACGCGGATGGTCGCTTCCATGTGCACCGCGTGCTGCATGCCAGCGCCGAGCTGAGCGATGCGCAGTGGCAGCGGTTGCTGGAGGTGGTGGAAAAGACCCCGGTGACCCTGGTGATGCGCGAGGGTGCGCGCATCACCAGTGAGCGTGGGGCTGCAGCGTAATCCCATCCACGCATGGCGTGGATCTACTGTAGAGGCGAAAGCTCAGCGCCGTGAATGCAGCACGGTGCGCTGGCGCATCGCGTTGAATTCCTGCTCCACCTGCTGGATGTCTTCGGCCTGGAAACCGGCCGCATCCAGCAGCTGGTCGGCGGCAGCGGCGGCCAGCGGATCATCGTCACGCTGGCGCCAGCAGCGCGCCGGCAGGAAATAGCCCACCTCGCTGCGCCCGCGCATGATCACCACCGGCCGGCCTGCATACAGCAGGAACTCGGCCAGGTGCTGGCGCAGGCCCTCGACGGAAACATAGGCCGGCCCAACACCCAGCATCTGGCTGGACGGTTCGGGACTCTCGAACAGCTTGCGACGGCTCATCCACTCCTCCTTTTGAACAACGCGTGGTCTCCTTTCCTTAGACGGGCGCATCGCTGCGCCCCCGCCACGCACTACGTGATCCGCATCACGCCGCCACTCAGAAGCCGGTATTGAACTCCAGCTGGAACACGTCGATCGACAGCGGCGCGCCGGACACTTCCTTGGCCGCCATCCACTTGCCGCTGATCCAGCTGCGTGCATCCAGCGCGTAGGCGCCGCCCACGTAGTAGCCGCGGGCGTTGGTGCCGCCCAGGTGGAAGTTCGGATCGTTGTAGGCGTCGGGCAGCGCATCGGCCTCGATGTGCTTGTAGCCCAGCAGCGCCTGCCACTGACCCTTCTCCTTCAGCTCGGTGGCACCGAAGGTGGCCTGCACCATCCACGCGGTGTCGCCGCTACGGAAGGTATCGATGCCGACAGTATCGCCGGCGCCGTAGTTGTTGACGATGCCGTTCTGGGCGCGGCTGAACATGGCCTGCTTGTCGTAGGCCAGGTTGCGGATGTAATCGCCGTCCAGGCGCAGACCGACGCCCTGTGCCAGCTGCGTGTCCCAACGCAGGTTCAAGGTAGCCAGGCGGAAGGCCGAGGCCAGGCCGACATACTGCGGGGTCGGCGTGTTGGCCGGGTCCAGCGGATTGCGCGCGATGTCGCGGATCAGCATCAGGGTGTTGCCCTTCTGCATGAACGCCGGGCGCGACCAGTCGGTGTCACAGCCCACCGCACCCGCGTACAGGGCGCACGGTGAGGACAGGCGGCCGCTGATGTTCTTGAAGTCGTAGTAGCCCAATGCAGCGCGCAACGTATTCTCGTCATTGAAGCGCCAGTTCACACCTACCTGCGCACCGGACAGCCACTTGTTCTCATTCGGGGTCTTGACCCGGCTCTGGCTGGGCGAGCTGTCGGAGGTGTACTCCAGCGGCACCACCGCGAGGTTGCCGAACAGATCGAGATCCCCCCCGTTGAAGTCGTACTTCAGGTTGGCGGCCAGGCCATCGAAGTTGAGGTCGTTGGAGAACAGCGTGTCACTGGTCCAGAACGGATTGCCGAAGCGGCCACCGCGCACGGTCACCCAGTCCGCCGGGCTGTAGGCCAGCCAGGCCTGGTCCAGCCACACGTCCTTCTTGCTCAGGCCGCCACCCAGCTGCTCGGTGGTCGACACCGGGCCATTGTTGCTGCCGCTAGCCAGGCGCACGCCGGCCGTGGTGTGCTGACCGATGGTCGCCTCGATGCCCAGGCGGGCGCGGATGCGCCACAGGTTGCGGCGGTCCTGGCGGGTGTTCAGCAGCGGCGGCAGCTGCAGGTTGGTGTTGGTGTTGGTGTCGAAGCCGTTGCCGGAATTGATCGACGACCAGTTGCTCACGATGTCGCTGTTGCGCTCGGAGTAGAAGCGCGACTCGCTGCGCACACGCATGTCACCGGTGACCTTGATGCGCTTGGTCCACTCGGCCACTTCGTTGGGTGCCGCCCAGCCCTCCGATTTCGCCTGCGCCATCACGTCCTGGCGCACCTCATCACGGATGCCGTCGCGCACGCTCTGCGGCACGTAGGGCACGCGCACGTCACCGGCCTCCAGGGCCACGCCACCACTGGCGGCCGAGGGCGCGGCGACTGTACCGCGCTGGGCGGCCGCTGCTTCGGCCTCGGCCTGCACCAGCAATGCCTGGCCGTCTTCGGGCTTCAGCGCACCGCTGGCGATCAGGCCCTTGATCAGCTTGACCATGGTGGTTTCGGCGGCCATCGCACCGGCCGGGGCGGCCAGGCTGAGCAGCACGGCGCAGCACAGCAGCGCCCGTCGGGCCGGCCGCAGGCGGCGGGAGTCGGTTCGTGCGCGGACGTGGTCGTTCATCACGGTTCTCATCGAAAGAAGGGAAATCACGGAGGTCGGGAATCAGGCCCCGGGCCGGCGGCCCTGGATCAGCACGCGGGCGGGGAAATCGAGCGACGGCGGCGGTGCCTGGTCGACCTTGCCGATGCGTCGCAGCGCATCGAGCACGGCCGCGTCGGCCTCCTCGTTGCCACTGCCGCGCACCAGCTCGACCTTTTCCAGGCGGCCATCGTTGGCCAGCCACACATTCACCTGCAGCTGGAACGCCAGGCGCTTGACCTTGTCATCGCGCGAGATCGCCTGCTGCATCAGGTAGCCCAGGTAGCGGCCGTAGGTAGCGTTGCCGGCGCCACCACGGCCAACGCCGGACGAACCGCCGCCACTGCCGGACTGGATACCGAAGTTGTCACCACCGGCCTGCGCATCGGCATTCATCGTTACCGGGTCGGCATTGTCCGGAGTCGGGGTCGGCTCTTCGGCCGGCGTCGGCTGATCCAGCGGCTCCGGCTCGGGAATGGTCTCTTCCGGCGGCGTTTCGGGTTCCGGCGGCTTTTCCGGCGGTGGCGGCGGCGGCGGAGGGGGCGGCGGCAGCGCCAGCATCGGCGGCTGCACCACCGGCCGACGGGTACTGGCAGTGTCCCTGAACAGCATCCACCACACGGCGATGCCGAGCACCAGCAACGCGGCCAGCACCAGCGCGACGGTCACCAGCAACTGGCGGCCGCGCATGCCGGGCTCCGGCCGAGGGGGTTGATGGGCCGTCATGCCTCAGCCCTGCGCCTTGCCGGTGACCAGGCCGACCTGGGCCAGCTCCAGCCGCCGCAGCAGGTCCAGCACCTCGACCACGCGGGCGTACTGAACCTGCGCATCACCGCGCACGATCACCGGGAAATCCGGCGTGGTCGCGCGCTCGGTGCGCAGCCGGTCTTCCAGTTCGGCCATCGTCACCGGGTAGGCATCCAGGAACACCTGTCCACTGGGGTCGATAGTGATCGCCTTGGTCTTCGGCTTCTCCAGCGCGACGCTGTTGCTGGCCTTCGGCAGGTTGACCTCGATGCCGGGGATGGAGGCGTTGCTGGTCAGGATGAAGATCACCAGCACCACCAGCAGCACGTCGACGAAGGGCGTCACGTTGATGCCCTTCTCGCGCTTCTTGATGCCGAACTTCGCCTTCTGGCCCATGGCGTGCCCCTCAGCCCTGGACCGCGGCCGGGCCGCGCCCGTCCTGCTCTTCGGCCAGGCGTGCGGCGAACTCGTCGATGAACACCGCCATGTCCGCGCCGATCGCTTCGGCACGCGCGCCCAGGTAGTTGTAGCCGAACAGCGCCGGGATCGCGACGCCGAGGCCGGCAGCGGTACACAGCAGCGCCGCCGCCATGCCGGGCGCCACCGAATTGATGTCCACCGCGCCAGCCATCGCCGCCACCACGAACACCAGCATGATGCCGATCACGGTACCGAACAGGCCCACGTACGGCGCGCCTTCGATGGTGGTCGACAGCCAGTTCATCCGCCGCGCCATCGCTTCCTGCTCGCGCACCATCACCGCATCCATCGAGGCGCGGATCGCCGCAATGGTGGCGCCACTGAGATAACCACTATTGCCGTCGCGCTGGTGGCGCTGCTGCATTTCATCGATGGCCACCTGGTAGATGCGCCACAGCGAACCGTCGTGCATCGCGGTGGGTGCCTTTCCCTGGCGGTCCATGTCGGACAGGGTGCGCAGCGGCACACCCGACAGCTTGCCGAAGCTCTCGGTGAACACTGCATTGGCCTTGCTGGTACGGCCGAAGTGCCGCCCCTTGGCGATCATGATCGCCCACGACAGCAGCATCATCAGGCCCAGGATGGCGACCACCACCCAGGCGTCGAACGGCATCGCCTTGAGAATGAAGGCGAAGTGGCTCTGCCCGGCGGACTGCTCGTCGGCGCCGTAGCTGATCAGGCGCGAGTCGGCGCCCTGCGCGGTGGCATCGGCCAGCAGCAGCGCGGCCGGACGTGCCACGCGCGAGATACGCAGCTCATCCAGCGCGCCTTCGAAGCTGGCCAGCGGCTGCACCGCGCCCGGCGCATCGGCGCCCACCACCGGCGCGGTGGTCAGCGCCGGCAGCTCGCCGCTCAGCTGGGCGACCACGCGGCCATTGAGGTACAACTGCAGTGCGCCCTTCTCTGCGGTCAGCGCCACATGCGCCCACTGCCCTTCCGGAATCGGCTGCGCCGGCGTGCTGCGCTGGCCATTGAGCTGCACGAACGGCACCCGGTTTTCGATGCCCAGCACCAGTTCGGACGCACCGTCGCGACGCGCGTAGATCGCCTGTGCAGCGTTGTTGCTGCCTGGCTTGATCCAGGCCGAAACAGTGAGCGGCGCGCCCGCCTCCTGCGCAAGCGATGCGCTGGCCGGCAGCGGCAGCGGGGCTGCACCCAACTGAACGCCGCGGCCGATCACCGAGCCTTCCGATGGCGGCACCACGGCACCGGCATTGTTGCCATAAGCGGTGGTGTCGCGTGCCGGCGCATTGGCCTCGGCGAAGTGGTAGACCAGCGTATAGTCCGGATCGAACACCTGCTGGCCGTTGCCGCTGGCGGGGGCCTTTTCATTGCCGTAGTACATCCAGATCGTCTGCGGTGCCGCAGCGCTGACCGCCGGCACGTCCACCCAGACCAGGGCCAGGCCCAGCTTGGGATCGAACTGTTCGATCTGGTGGGCCAGCACGGTGCGGCCATCACCCGAGACAAAGCGCAGGTCGTTGCCCGCATCCTGGGTGCCGTCGAAGCCGAAGTTGCCGGTGTGCAGGCGCAGCAGCAGCGGCGTGCGACCCGGATCACCGGCCAGGCCCGCGCCCTGCGGGCCGGCGTCGATGGTGATCGGCTTGCGGTACTTCCATTCGGCCTGCCACCAATTGGCATCGGCCGCAGCGGCCGGCAGCGCAACCAGCGCGGCCAGCAGCAACAACACTCGGGAAAGCAAACGGTCCATGCGAAGGGTCTCCGGAGAACGCATGTTCAAGGGAAGGGTCAGTAACTGGTGCTGATGTTGAAATGCAGGCGTGGGTCGTCCTTGCGCGTGACCGGGCCATCGGCGTAGGGCCAGGCGTAGTCCAGGCGCAGTTGCAGGTGTTCACCCAGGCGCAGCTGCGCGCCCAGGCCGACCGCGGCCAGGTTGTACTTGTCGCGCTGTTCGGGCAGCGGCTGGCGCAGGCGCAGGTAGGCCGCGTCGGCAAAGCTGTAGACACGCAGGTCGGTGCCGCTCCACGGCGACCATGCCGGGGTGCGCCATTCCAGGCTGGCCAGGCCGCCGTAATCGCCGATCGCCTCGGCCGACAGATAGCCGCGCACGGTGTACATGCCACCGGCGGCGAACTGCTCGGCCGACACCAGCGGCGCATCGGTCACCTGCAACGAGCCGCGTGCATACCACTGCCAGTCGCTGCTGAACGTGTGCGTGTTGGCGACGTCCGCCTTGAACGCGACGAAACTGGGGTCTGCCCAGTAGCGCTTCTGCCCGAACCCGATGGCATCACTGCCATAGCCGAACAGACGACGGGTACCGGCCACCAGCTGCGTGTTGATACTCAACTGATCCTTCTCGCCCTGGCGCACACCGACAAACCCCAGGGTGATCGGCGCGTACTTCAGCGGCGTCTTCAGACTCTCCTTGCCCATCTGCGTGTCTTCCTCGGTGTCCTTGAAGTCCACGCCGAGGCTGAGCTGGCGCCACCACTGGCTGCTGCCGGCCAGTCGATAGTTGAGCTTGAGACCGATCGAATGGCCGTTGCCGATCACATTGGTTCCGGTGCCGGTACCGACCTGTCCGCCCGCGTTCAGCACGCGGCTGTCGGACTTGTAGCCGGAGGCTTCCAGGCTCCACGGCGTGCCTTCGAACGGCATCGTGTACGAGGCCGAGAACACCTTGGCCTGCTTTGTATCTTCCGGCGCCAGGTACACGCCGATGTTGGCGCTGTGCCCCCGCTTCCACAGGTTGTCGTAGGCCAGCGACGCACTCAGCCGCAGCTTCTCGGTGTCTGCGCTGTGATCGTTGTTGAGTGACGCGCTGGCACGCCACGGCGACTTCTCTTCGACCTGCAGGTCCACATCCATCGTGCCCGGCACCTGGCCTTCGCGCACCAGCGGCATCACCTGGCGACGCCCGCCCTCATTCAGTGCGGTCAGTTCCTTCTGCGCCTGGTCGAAGTCCGGCACCTTGCCTTCCGCCAGTGCCGGCACGCGTTCGCGGATGCGCTCGGGCGATTCGTGCTTCGTTCCCACGACCCGCAGCTGGCCAATCGGTGTCTGCTGTACCTTCAGCAGCACCACGCCGCCGCTGACCTGCTGCTCGGGCAGCTCCACGTAGACCGACTGGTAGCCCGCCTGCTGGTACAGCGCATTGACCGCATCGCGTGCCTTCTCGACATCGGCCAGGGTCTTTCCCGGTCCGAGGAAGGGCTCGACCGCGCGTTCGATCTGGCGCGGATCGAGCACGGTATTGCCGCGCACGATGTACTCATTGATGTTCACGCTGGGCGCGGGCGCCGCCTCCTGCGCGAACAGCGGCAGCGGCAGCGCCGCCAGGGCCAGCACCAGCGGATGCAGGCGCAGCGGGAGGCGGACGGCTCGGCACGGAACAGGAGTCATCGAAGGCATCGCGTCGTATCGAAGGAAAGGGCCATGGAGCGGCGCGTGGGTCTACCAACAGGACGTGTACGTCGCGTCAAAACCGCCAACAGTTTTGTGACAGCACTGTCATCTTTTGACGGCACCGCAACGCACGCAGGCGGACCCTGCCTTCTCCACACGTCTTCATTGCAGAACGTCGATTGCTGCGGAAGATTCGAGATGCGTGAATCACTGATGGTGGAACTGCGCGCTGCCCTCATCCTTGCGTTGCTGCTGGTGCTGGCCCCGGTGCGCGCCGACGAGGCGAAGAAGCAGGAAGACGCCGCGCCCTGCATCGAAGTACAGGTCAATGGCGAGCGCATTCCGGCCTGGGACTGCCTGCAGCGCAAGTTGGCGCCGGCATCGAAAGCGGCGAAGTCACCGGCACTGCCGGAGGCCGAGCGGCTGATGCGGCAGCCGGGCAACCAGCTGATGCAGTACAACCTGGAAGGCACGCGACAGCGCATGGGCGATGCCTTTGGTCGTTCGGTGGTACCGCAGCGTCCGGCGCGATGAGCCTGCGCGGCCGTAGGGCCGAGCCCACGCCTGGCAGGATTTGAAGGGTCGAGCTATCGCTCGGCAGGATTCTGTAGAGTCGAGCCAGGCTCGACTGTTCTTCCAGACGCAGCCGAGCGTAGGCTCGGCACTACGGTGCCGCGGGCACGATGCCATCGCTCGGCACCGGCGGCAGCTCAGGCACCGGCAGGCTGCGCGATTGCCCGGCCTGGTTCAATTCGACCGCGCTGGCACTGATGCTGGCCAGCACCGTGCAGGGTCCGAGTCGTTGGCCGGGCGCATACGCTTCCGCCGGGCGTCCATCCACCGAAAGCAGCGCCAGCGGCGCGTGGTCGCCGGCCATCACGCCCAGCACGACCACCTCGGTCTGCACCGCACCGGGGGACAGCAACCGCACCAGCGGCAGGCTGGCCACTGCATCGAACAGGGGGCGTGCAGGGGCCTCTGCGTGCGTTTCGCTGGCCGCCGCCGTCGGCGCCACCGCAGACAGGGTCACGCCCCAATAGGCCGCCACCGCCAGCAGCAGCGTCGCCGCCAGCAGGGTCAGTATGCGATTGCGACCCCAGCGCCTGCCATCCATGTTCCGCACCATCGCCACGTTCGTGTCCGCCTACGCTAGCAGCTGTGGCTGACGCTTTTGTTTCATCATGCCGGCCTACGCTGGCGGGTATCGACCCGGACAGGAGGCAACGTCGATGCAGCACGTGCCGCGTGGTTTCACCCTGCTGGAACTGATGGTGGTGCTGGTGATCATCGGCATCTGCACGGCGGGCATCGGCCTGGGCCTGGGCAGCCTGCTCGACCCCGCGCGCCAGCTGCGGCAGGAAGCTGAACGGCTGGCGCAGCGCCTGCAGGTGGCGCGCGACGAGGCGCGCATCGATGGCCGCCCCCTGCGCTGGCAGGCCGACGCCGCCGGCTACCGCTTCAGCCGCCGCGAAGGCACCCGCTGGGTTGACGTGCAGCGCGATGACCTTCTGCGTCCGCAGCAATGGCAACCGGCGGGCATCGCGGTGCAACCGACCACGCCGATTGAACTGAGCCCGGAGTGGATCGGCGTGGCGTGGGAGCTGAGGTTGTCGTTGCAGGGCCGCCAGCTGCGTCTTCGTGATGATGGCAGCGGACAGTTGCAGGTCGTGCAGTGAAGCGGAACATGCGCGGGTTCACCCTGATCGAAGTGCTGATCGCATTGGCGATCGTTTCGATTGCGCTGGCGGCGGTGATGCGTTCGGTGGCGGTGGCGACCGATGATCAATCGCGCCTGCGCGACCGTCGGCTGGCACTGATGTGTGCGCAGGACCGCTGGCAGGAGCTGCGCCTGGCCGGGCAGCCGCCGCAGAATGCACGGCAGCGCTGCGTGCAGGGGCGCAGCAGTTTCCTGGTGCTGCAGCATATCGGCACAGGGAGTGACGGACAGCCGCAACTGGAACTCAGCGTGGTGGCCGAAGATGCACCGCGGCAATCGCTGGCGCGGATGCAGCTGCCGTGGACGGCGGCGCAATGAAGCGTACCGCAGCAGGTTTCACACTGATCGAGGTGATGATCGCGATCACCATCATGGGCGTGCTGGCACTGATCTGCTGGCGTGCGCTGGACAGCGTGGCCAGCAGCGACCAACGCCTGCGCCGGGCCGATGCCGAGACCACGACGGCGCTGCGCGTGCTGCAGCAGTTCCAGCGCGACATCGAGATGCGTGCCGACGACGCGCTGATGAACGGCGCAGTGCGCCCGGCGGATCAGCCTCAGCGCCTGCTACCCCCTTCACTGGTGAGCGAACGGCATCCGGATGGAAGCTTCGCGCTGGAGATCACCCGCAGCTTGGGCAGCGACGGGTTGCGCTGGCAACGTGTTCGCTGGTGGCGACAGGGAAGCACGCTGTGGCGGGCCAGTGGCGCTGCGACGGATCGCTACCCTTTGCCCGCACCGGATCCGTCAAAGGGGATCGCGGTGGCGCAGGATGTGCAGCGATTCGAGGTACGCGCCTGGCAGCCGGGCGCCGGGTGGGCGCTGCTACCGAGCAAAGGCGAGGTGCTGCCGGCCACCGGGCTGGAACTGCGGTTGGGCCTGCGCGATGGGCGTGGGCCGTTGAGTTACCGGCGCGTGCTGGAGCTTTAGGATTTCTTCCAGGCAAAGCATCCACGCATGGCGTGGATCTACTGCCAAGCCCGCTCTGGTGGGTGCCGACCTTGGTCGGCACTGAAGCTGGCCCAGCCATCCACGCATTGCGTGGATCTACTGCCGAGCGGCTTCTACTGCCCGGCCTGCCCTTGTGGGTGCCGACCGTTGGTCGGCACTGAGGCTGGCCCAGCCATCCACGCATTGCGTGGATCTACTGCCGAGCCTGCCGCCGGGTGCTCTCCTGCACCCGGCGGCGCCGTGTCGGTGGTCCTCACCGCTGATGGCCGCTCCCTGCCTTCGGTGCCGTCCTGGCTGGGGCCGCTGCCGTTCCGTGGCGGCTGGCCCGATGCTGTTCGTTCTTTCGGCCCGGTCGCATCCACGCATGGCGTGGATCTACTGCCGACCTTGGTGGGCAGCAACGTGTGCCGACCAAGGACGGCACCTACCGGCGCTGCGTGCCCTCGTCGCGACTTGCCTGCGGGAACTGGAAGGCACTGTTGGCGTCATAGCCGCTGTTGGCAGTGTTGCCACGCGCCGGCGGATTGATGGCGCTGGTGCCACTGCCGAAGCCGAGGATCTGCACGCTGATCACCGACGGCTGGTTGCGCCGTGCCTCGTCCTGGCTCTTGCGCATCACATCCTGTGCCGCCTGGCTGGCGCTGTTGGCTGCCGCACTGGCCGAGGCCAGCGCATTGACGTTCACCGATGCCAGCACCGGCAGGCCCTTGCTCTCGCCCTGTACCTGGATGTTGGCGGCATTGAGCACCTGCAGCGCCGCCAGGTTGATGTTGCCCGAGACGCGGATACCGGCCTCGCCCGCGTCGATGGTGCCAAGCGGTGCGATCAGGTCGACGTCGCCCGGTCGTACTTCGGCGATGGGGTTCAAGGTCGCGATGCCGGCGCCACTGGCGGGAGCCTGCGGCGACAGGATCACATTGCCCCAGCCGTCATAGACGCGACGCGGTGGCGTGTACAGCAGCGTCGTCTGCGAACCGCGACCGGCATTGATGTCACCCTGCTCCGACCACGCCAGGATGTCGCCGCCGAACGTGGTCATCACCCGCGACAGGCCCAGCAGCACGCTGTCCTGGCTGAACAGGCGGATATCGCCCTGCCCCTGGGTGACAAGGCCGGCGCTGGCAGGTGGCACCACGCCCTGCACACCGATCACGATCTGCCCACCCGGTGCCATCAGCTCGATGTTGCCGCCCGCCTCGGTACGCACGCCGGAGCCACCGTACATCACGATGTCGCCGGTACGGTCGATCGTCGCACCGGCCGCATTCCTGTCCGGCATCAGCGTGGCGATGGCTTCGCGCCCACGCAGGTAGGAGCCGAAGCGGGGCCCTTCTACATCGGTATATTCCCTTCCACCTTCGCGCAGCTCGGCGTAATAGACCTGGCGCAGGAAGATGCGCTGCTGTTCCTGCGGCAGCGCATCGAACGCGGCCAGCGCCCCGTCGCCGTCGGCAGCCACGCCGAAGCGCTGCTGCAGCCACTGCTTCAGCTCCTGGTTGTAGACCTTGACTGCCTTGCCCGGCTGCGATGCAAGCGATTGCGCGGGATCGGCAAGGTTGACTGGGTCCAGATAACGGGCACGCAGGGCCGCGAAGTCGATCTGCTGGTTGCCGGCCGTCAGCGCGATGCTGGCGCCGGGACGGGTGTCGCCCTGCACGATGCCACCGAGGCTGACGATGCTGCCCGCATCCTCCTGGCGCAGCTGGCGGCCGGCACTGATCTCGGTGTTGCCGGGGCCAGCGATGGTCGCGTTCAGATGCACGATGTCGCGGCCTGCCGCCGCCACCGTGATGTCGGTGGGCGCGGTGTTCAACGCGGTCATCGACACCCCGAGGATGTCCCGGCCTGCCCGCAGTTGCACGGCGCCGGCGGCTTCGAACCAGTTCAACTGCGTGCGCTGCCCCGCGTTGGGATTCAGCGTGCGCCGGGCGCCGGTGGCCAGGCCGATAATGTCCCCCTGCACCGCGTAGAAACGGCTCGGCGCCAGGGCCGCAGACACGGAGGACAGCGGAGTATTCGGACCGAACGCAAACAGCGGAAGCGACGCGTCCGGCGATGCAATGTTGCCGTCGACCGAAAGGTTGTGCCGCGTGCGGGTCACATTGCCTGCGGAATCACCCTGCTCGGCCATGAATGCCGGGTCGAAGGGTCCCGGCAGGCGCGCGTCACTGGCCGAGCGCGCGATCTGGGTCGCGCCAGGCTGGGCGAAGATGCCGCCACCGGCCAGGACGTCCAGCCGTCCTGTCGCCGAGGGTGCCAGCAGGATCACATCCTGCGTCCCCGGCGTGGTGCTGATCCGGTCCAGCTTGATGTCACCCTGCGCAGCAATCGCGCTGAAGCGCGAAGGATAGAGCCAGTAATTCAGCAGATCATCACCGCCACGCACAACAAGCTGGACCTGCTCGCGCCACAGATTGCTGCCCGTCACGTTTTCCGGCCCGGCGAGGCCTGGCGCGAGGTCACCACCGGCACTGAACAGATCCACGGCCGTGTTGGCGGTCCACAGGGAGAACCACGTACTGCCAGCAGCGCGCGCGCCATCATCCAGCAGCACCGCGCTGTAGTTGGCCAGCGGAACCCGGCCGGCATCGGCGACGCCGCCGAGCACCACATCGCCCCGCGCCTGCAGCTGCGCGACCGCATCGCCCAGCACCAGCACCGGCCCGCCCATCGGGCGAGCGGCGTCGGCGGCGAACAGATCGGCCGCACGCAGCTGGCCCAGCGTCGCGTAGCTTTCCAGGGTGACGCCCATTGCACCGATGCGTCCCGCATCCAGCTGCAGGCTGCCACGCAGATTGCTGAAGGTACCGTTGAGATCGAGATTCTGTCCCGCCCTGGAGGCATTGAGGCTGGAGAACGTCGCCCGCAGATTCGGATTCAGTGCGCCACCGATACGCAGTTGCAGGTCGCCGCCGCCGGTCAGGTGCAGCTGGCCATCGCTGACCCGGCCGGTCGATCCCACCGCCGCGATGATCGCACCCGAGCGCGGTGCGATCGTCGAGTCCAGCGCGTCACCTATCGCATCGCGCACGCCGGCGTCACGCCCGGCCTCCAGCGTCAAGTTGCCGCCGCCCAATGTACCGAAGCCGGTGAAGCCGACCATCCGCGGAGAGGCGCCAGCAGCAGCGGACACGTTGGTGTAGGCGCCAAAGTTCACCCACCAGCTGGTCGGCACCGGCTCCACACCGGTGGTGCTGCCGGTTCCCTGCCGCCACAGCCAATTGCCGACCGCGGCACTGGAGTACAGCGCCCAGTCGCGCTCGCTGGTGCCCGACTCTGCGCGCCCGGTCCAGACGTCACCGACGATATCTCGCCCGGCTTCGACGCGCAGGTTGCCGCCATGATCGGGATACCAGGCCTGGTAGCCGGCCAACGCGGCATCATAGCTGCCCGGCACCAGGTTCGGACCCAGCAGTGCGGTGTTCCTGGGGGCTGCTGCACGGGGCGAATTGAAGGCAGCGTCGCGGCCCTCGCCCAGCGTGGTGGGAGCGCCCGCCGTGTACACACCGAAGCCGGACTTCATCACGACATCACCGGCAGCGAGCAGTTCGAGGTCCCCCTTGCCGGTGCGCAGCACGCTCCACGCCGGCGTGCCTGCGCGCTTGCCGTAAGTGGTCACTTCGGTCTGCGTGCCGCCGCCGGCGCAGTAGGTGGGCGCCGTGCTGCAGAACTCGTCTTCGGTCATGCCAAACATCGCGGCGAAGTCCTTCGCAGGGGTGCCTACGTAGGACTCGTCGCCCCAGTAATCCAGCGAGCCCTGCGCGGCCACCTGGCGGGGGGCCGGGCCGCAGTAGTCGGCCGACATCGCGCAGAACTCGTCTTCGGTGAAGCCGAACATGTCGGCCAACTCCGCAATCGGACGGCCTGCATAGGAGGTGTCGCCGATCCAGTCCAGCGATGCCCGCTCAGTCAACGCACGATCACCCACCCAGATGATTTCGGTCTTGACCGTACCGATCGAGCCCTGGTGGGTGTCGGCCAGCACCACGCTGCCTTCACTGCCCCAGCGCCGGCTGCGTGGGTCGGCTGCCCCGGTATCGGCACCGGCAACAACGGTCAGGTCCCAGGAGGTGGTGCCCTCGGCCAGCATCGGCGCCAGCGCCCAGTTGCGCCCCTGGTTGCCGCCGGCATCGGCCGGCCGCAGATTCACCGGCCCGTTGCCGGGCAACTCCACCTTGGTCAACGATGGGATGTACGCGCCCACCTTGAGCTCGACTTCCCGTGCCAAGCGCAACGCAACCGGCAGCGTCGCGCCGGCGGGCCATTCCTGTGCCGCCATCTGTACGGCACTGCGCAGGCGGAAGCCGGCCCCCAGGCGCGCACCGGCCGCCAGCACCAGCGGCTGCTGCAGCACGGTGCCCGCCGCCAGCGTCTGCCCGGAGTCGGTGGTCACCGCCGCACCCAGCACCGTGCCCGCTGGCAGGCGCAGGTTCTGCGAGATCACCATCGGCGCGGGCAGCACGGTACCGACCGGAAGCGTTACCGATTCGACCGGCACGTCATAGTTCAGGCGGGTGCCGGCCTGGAACTCGGTGCCGGGCAGCAGCTTCACTCCGTCCACCGGCACCACCAGGCCGCCGCCAAAGGGGGTTTGCCCCGCGCTGCCATTGCGACCCTCATACAGCTGCCAGCCACCCTCATCCGGCGTGGACGGCGGCGGTGCGAACCCATCGTTGATGCTGCCGTAGACGTTGATGTTGCCTTCGGCCCGCAGCACCAGCGAGGCCGATTCGCCGAAGCCACGCCGCGATGGATCGGCGCGGTTGGCTTCGGGCCCGTAGCGGTAGCCGGACAGATCGATGTCGCCGGCAATGGTCAGGTCGCCGTCCGGGTTGGCGTCGCTGCGCCGCGCCAGCACCTGCACGCCGGGACGAAGGCGGACATCGCCCAGCGCCCGCGTGCGCTGCTGCAGATCCGCGTTGTCCAGCGCAGCATCGATCCAGGCCACGCTGTGCGGATCGACCACCTGGTCCAGCCACTGCTGGGTGACCAGCTGCGCGCGGTTGCCGCGCACGTCAGCGGTGGCTGCCAGGGGCGCATCGTCGTAGCGGCGAACACCATTGAGCTGGATGTCGGCCGCGCCATCGATGCGCAGGCCGGTGGCCGCGGCAATCGCCGCGTCGTTGCTGCCCAGCCGCGGCACATCGATCTTCAGCGTGCCGCGCGGGGTGCCATCGTTCTGGCCAGGACGTCCACCGACGGTAACATCGCTGCCCGCACGCAGGTCCAGCTGCGCCGCGCTGCCCAGGCCGACGGCACCTTCGGCGCTGCCCAGCGTGATGGTGGCCCGGTTTGGACTGTCGATGATCTTGCCATGGCTGTCCACGCGCAGGCCGGTACCGTGCGCGTCCAGCGTGCCGTCCACCTGCAACTGATCGCGGGCGTACAGGCGGATGCTGCCGACCTGCTCGCCGCTGGCATCGATGCGGCCGGCCACGGTCAGGCTGCCCGCATCGACGCTGATATCGACCCGGCGCGCCTTCACTTCGTCGCCGATCCGCAGATCGCCCTCACCGATCTGGAAGCTGCGATCGCCGACGACGCCGCCGGCGGTCAATCGCTGGTTGAGGCCGGCGAAGTCCTGCAGCTGGCGTGCCCGCACCACCAGTTCACCACCGTCGTAGGGCACCAGCGTGCCACCGGCATCGTAGCGACCAGTGGCGGCACCCTGCAGAACACCGGCCAGATCGGCTCGGCCGGCCATTGCGGTGACCGTCAGGCGTCCGCCTCGGTTGTTGCGGGCGGAAACATCGATGCGGGAGGCCGCATCGGCGCGGATGTCACCCGTGTCGCTGGACAGCAGGACATCGCCGCCCCAGCTGAACTTGTCCACGTCGTACAGCGAGACCTTGCGTCCGGCCAGATCCAACGCGGCCCGGCTGCCAAGCGTGATGCCCTGGCGTGCGTTCGCCGACAGCCGTCCGGACGCCAGCGCGATCGTGCTGTCCAGCGTGATCCGGTTGGCGTCGATGCTCAGCTCACTGCCCAGTGCATCGCCACCCGCCTTGCCGGTGCCCCCCTGCAGGCGGAAGTCGCCGCCGGTGCGCACGCGCAGCCGCGCGGCGGGATCGGCCGTCAACAGCGGTGTATCGATACCCAGGCTGCCTCCGCTGTACTGCCAGCCCTTGTCGGCCAGATAGTCGCCGCGCTGCTGGAACACGTCCAGCGTGCCCTGCGCGGAGAACGACAGCTGCTCCGAAGCACTCAGGTTCAGCGCACTGAATCCGAGCACCTGCCGGTTCGCAGGTACTTCAGAACTGGGACGGCTGAATGGCGCCCGCCCCAGCTGCAGCTGGCGGGTAAAGATGTCCAGCTGCCCGGCGCCGAGCCGGTTCACCATCGGATCGGCCGGCGGCACCGACGCGTCACTGCCCGGCGCCTGGCTCGCCGCCAATGAGCCGTCCCAGACCAGCGTGTCCACCAGGATGCGCGCACGGTCGGTCGCCGCACCGTAGCCGCGGATGGCCTGCGCACCAAGCACGAGCGTCTGCAGGCCACTGCGGCCGATGGCACTGTCGCGCGCGTCCAGGTCGACGCTGCCGAACACGTTGACAGAGTCCCGCGCGACCAGGCTCAGCGTGTCCAGCGCCGGCGCGCCGGTGGCATCATTGCCGCGCAGCAGTTGCTGGAGCACGGACTGGTTCATGGTCATGCCACTGGGCAGCGCCCCTGCCGCAGCGGCCAGGGCGATCGCTTCGGCACTGCCGAGGTTCAGCGCCGCCATGCTCAGGCCGAGCTGACGGGTGCCATAGCTGGCCGAGTCGCGCATCTGCAGCGCGCCATCGGTCGCTACCGCGATGCTGCCATCGGAAACCAGCCGGGTCTGGCCGTCGCACGCCGTCTGGCACCCCCCAATGTCGATCGCCACTGGACCGGCCTCCACCCCGGTGGTGCCGGTGATCAGGTTCAGGCGCTGGTTGGACACCGCCAGCAGGCCGCCGGAGACCTGGTAAGGCAGGGTCGCGCTGGCATTCGCGTTGGCGGATGCGAACGACAGTGTATCGAGGGTCGCACCGGCCTCGACCAGCACGCCGCTGCCACCGGAGGCCGCTGCCACCAGCACTTCCGGTGCGTTCAAGGTGACGCCGGAACGGATCGCCACGCTGCGCGCCTGGCCGGTCACCGCCACCTGCGAGGCCTCCTGGTTGAACTGCCCGCCGATCATCATCCGCGCCGGCAGGAAGGCATTGAGCGCGACGTCGCTGAAGGTGGCACCGCGATCACGCGCCTGCGATTGCGCACCGCCGTCGACGATCTCCAGTGAACCGACCGCCGGGCTGGCCAACGTGGCTGTCAGCGTGCCGCCTCGCCCGTTGTCGGTGGCGGCGCCGAACCGCGCGGTGCCGGCGAAGCGGATGGCAGGCGTGTCTGCACGACCTGCGCCTTCGCCCAACGCAAGGGTCAACCCGAGCGCATCGATGGTCTGCCAGCCACGCGACTCGCCGCGGCGGTCGGCCACCGATTGCGCGAAGCTGTTGTAGGAGGCTTCGTTGTAGCCCGAGTGCCGGCGTACTACTGCGGCGGGGGTCAGCAGGATGTCGGTGAGCAACGGCGAGATTGCCGTGCCCAGCGCCGTGCGCTGCTGCCCGGACACACGCCAGGTGCCGGTACCGGTCGCGATGGGTTGCGCGATGCCCGAGGTGCCGGTGGCGCCCAGCTCAACCCGGAATGCACCGGGCTGCAGCGCATAGCTGGCCGGCATCAGCGTGTAGGTGCCTGCTGCCAGGCCGGGCACGCCCGCCGGCACGGTGATCTGCTGGCCCACGGCCGGTGCGGCGAATCCTTCCTCGCCGCTGGGGGCAAATGTCCCGGCGCGTCCCGGCACGATCGCATACACCGGGTTGCCCGACGCACTGAATCCATAGCGCGGATTGGCGTCGGCCAACGCCGTTCGCAGCACGTCGACAGAGCCACCGCGTCCTGACACAAAGGCGGCACCGGTCAACTCACCACCGCCGGACATGTCCAGCAGGGCCCCCGGCGCCACCTCGATCTCATTCGCCTTCAGGGTCACCCCCATCGAGGAGATGCCGGCCGGCGTCAGCGAACCCAGGCTGCGCGTACCGACCCGCCAGTCGACACCATCGACGGTGCCACCATAGGGTAGCGACAAGCCGGCGCCACTGGTCGAGGTGACGCTGCCTGGCAGCAGTTCCACCCGGCTACCGACGGTTCCGTTCTGGATAAGGCCACCCAGCTGCAGCGTGCCCATCGGCGCCTGTACGTTGCCGCCCTGCTGCACCGTGGCGGCCACCAGGCGAAGCGTACCCAGCGCCGATTCCGGCGCCGGCTTCGTGTCCGCACCGGTGCCGTGGATGCGCAGCACGGCATCCGGATCGGCCCAGTAATCAGCGGTCTGCACGGTCTGCGCCGACGCGCCGGCCACCAGCGTGCCGACCGCGCCTGTGGTGGGGTACAGGCGCGCAGCGGTCACGTCCATCGAACCAGCCGTCATCAACGCGCTGGTGTTGCCACTGCTGGCAATGCCGTTGGTCAGGCGCACGTCACTGCGGCTTTCCAGCGCCACATGCTTGAAACCCGGCAGCCAGGTGACGTCGCGGATGTCGATCAGCTCGGCCTGCACCGCCAGCGCGTGATCTTCCGGCCCGGACGAAGCGACCGCGGCGGTGCCCTGCAGGTTCTCGCCCGGCATCTGGCGCCAGCGTGCCTGCGCCAGGCGAGCATAGGGCGCACTCAGTCGCAGCCCAGACGATAGCCCGGCATCCACGGCCATGCCCAGGCTCGAAGTGCCCTGGCCATGGATGCGCAGGCTCTGGGCCAGGCGCAGGTCGACGTCGCCGACCGCGCGGATGTCACCGAACACGGACAGGTTGTCGAAACCGCCGGCCTGCAGCTGCTCGACCGACAACGCGGCGTGGCCATATTCCAATGCGGCCGGCAGTGGCTGCGCCGGTGCGCTGTGCTGGCTGAGGCTGATCGCACGCGCTCGCAGTACCTCGTCGCTGGCACCACGTGCATGGATGCTCCCGCCAAAGGCCAGGCCAAGCGTGCCGCCGCGTGCGCCGGCACCACCGGCGGCCGCGTCCATCCCGCCCTCCAGGTACAGCGCGTTGGCCGAACGCAGCACGATCTGCCCGCCGTCGCTGTCCACGCGCACGCGGCCCTGGCCATCGATGTCCAGTTCGGCCGACGCGCCGCGCGCCTGCAGGCGCGCACCGCGTTCGACCACCACGAAGGCTTCCGGCGGTCGGTTGTCGACGAATGCGGTGGTCTCCCAGTCCAGCGCCCCGCCAATCTCGATGCGGCCACCTGCGCGCACCTGCCCGCGCAGGCGGCCGCTGGGATCGGGCAGCGACATCGCGTCTGCATCGGCATCCAGCAGCGCGCCCTCGGCGAAACGCCAGGTGCGTTCGGTGCGCTGCCCGGCGTACAGCGCGTTTTCCGGGCGCACATCGTCGATCAGGATGCGGCCGCCCTTCGCGCGCAGCGTGCCTTCAACATCGATGTTGCCTGCACCGAGCAGCGAGATCGTCTGCCCTGGATCAACCGCCACCAGTGCATCCTTGCCAACCCGCAGGTCACCGCCCACGCTGTTGCGCTCCGAACGCAGGCTGATGCTCGCACCCGCGCGCTGGCTGACGCGCCCGCTCGACGGATCGGCGCTGTACAGCGGCGCGTCCCACGCTGCCAGTGCGGACGCCCGGTCGGTCGCCATCCGCGCGTCCTGGGTCAGGCGCAGGCCTGGCAGGGCAGCGACCAGCCGCGCGCCATCGGCCACCTCCACACCGTGGTGGCCATTGATGTCGTACTGCGCGAAGCCACTGCCGAACAGGCCGGGGTCCAGTCGCAGCGATGTGCCCGCCAGGTCCGCATCGCCCAGCCGCACCTGGCCACCGGTCCCCAGCGAGAAGGAACCACCGCCCTGTCCTCGACCACTGAACCGGCTTCCGTCGCCCAGTTGCACCCGGCCACTGCCGTCGGTCGTCACCGTACTGCTGTTCGCCTGCAGGCTGACGCTGCCGCCTTTGCCGATATGGGCCTTGCCGCGCAGGTCCAGCGCAGCACCGGCCTCGACGTCAACCGTTGCCTTGGCGCCCACGACCACGTCATGACTGCTGCCCAGGCTCAGGCGGCCGCCATCCGTCCAGGCACCGCTCGCGTCGCGCGGCGTCGCCAGTGACGCATTGCTCCATTCACCGGAGAGATCGATCCGCGTGCCGTCGGCGATGGCGGTGCGCGCGCGGCCATCATGCAGCAGCGCCGTCGGCCGGCCCTGCACATCCAGCAGGTTGCCCGCCGACAGCTGGCCGCCGGCGATGCCGATGTCGCCTGCCAGTTCCACCTCGCTGCCGGTCAGGTTGAGCTGTCCGCCTGCCTGAAGCCGAAGGCTGCCGTCGATGCGGATGCGATCAGCGGTCGCCAGGTCGATCCGTCCCCACTGCTGGGCACTCAGCTCTGCGATATCCAGCCACACGGTGCCACGCCGCACTTCGTTGACCGGGGCCAGCAGCGACCACGCGGCCTTCGTCCGAGCCTTGTCATCCAGGCGCACATCCGAGCCGAACACACCGCTGCGGCCCTGGCCGTCGTAGCGCCCCAGGTACAGCTGCGCATTGCGCGCGACCGCCGTCTGCGCCTGCGCATAACCCTCCAGCGCGGTATCCGGCCTGCGGTTCTGCTGCGCGCCCTGGAAGGTAGCCGTCTCAACCTTTCCATCCAGCACCGCGGTCGGTGCGGAGATGATCAGGCGTCCTGCATCGCGGCCGACCGTGTATCCGTTATCGACACGCTGCGCCGCGAATACAATCGGATCACGGAAGGTCTCGGTGATGCCCCAGCGCTCCTGCTTTACTTCATGGCCGCTGTACAGGCCATCGAAGAGCATCTCCGCCGGCGCGTCATCAAGGCGGTAGACCTGGCCATCGACGCCGCGCACCCAGCTCTGCCGGATCACGCCGCTCTGCACATCCAGGCTGCCACCGGCAAGGTTGATGCGTGAGCCGCCATGCGTGATCACTTCCCTGCCGCCCAGCAGGACGGTGCCTCCCTGCGCGGCCCATTCGCCGATCGAGTGCCCCTGATTGTCAAGGTAGCCGCCCACTTCCAGCAGGCCACCCGCCGCGTACCAGCGCTCACCCGCGTAGCCCCCGGTACCGGCCGGAACGTGGACCAGCCTGCGGCGGTCGACCCAGACCTCGCTGCTGGTCAGCTTGCCGCTGTCGCGGTTGTCCAGGGCATCGCGCAGTTCGTTGCCCTGCACCTTGACCTGGACATTGTTGCTTTCCATCGACACCTGTACGCCCACTGCGCCGGAAACATCCACGCGTGCCGCGTCGTCTACGTAGCTGCGGGCTGCCGCGTCGGCGATGATCTGGCCGCCCGTGGCAACCGTCAGCGAATCCGCACTGAAATGGATGTTGCCACCCGAGACGATCTCCACCCGCGACTGGTCCCGGCGATCATTGTGCTGGGACAGATTGTCGAAGGTTGCCGAGCGCGCGCCGGCGCGGATCGCGTCCTGCTCTGCCGACTCCTTGATGAGGCTGTTGCGCTGCGTATCCAGCACCGTGGCCTTGCCATCGTCCTCGACCAGCACCGCCGTGGTGGCTCCATCGGCAAGCGTGACGCTGCTGCCGGCATCACTGGCCGAAGCCAGAAGATGCACGGTGCCGCGCTGCGCCAGCGTGGTGCTGGCCACGGCCACACCGGCCTGCTCGACGTTGCGCCCGGCCAGGGTCACGTCACCCTCGCGGGCGCGCAGCAGACCGGTGTTGCGCACGCTGCCCGCCGTGCTGCCAGCGACGAAGCGCGGCGCGATTTCATTGCCGCGGGTAGTGGAGCTGGTATTGGTCGCCGTACCCACGCCGCGCCGGATCACGAAACTGTCGCCGGCAGCGAGCTGCACCTGGCCCTTGCGCGCCTCGATATGGCCAGCATTCTCCACGCTGTGCCCGGCCAGCAGCACGTAGCCACCGCCGCGCGTCGCGCTGGTCGGCTCATGGGTCGCGATGCGTGCACCCTGCTCCACCATCACCTTGCCAAATGCATCGCTGAGCGCGCTGCTGCTGGCGTCGGGGCTGTACAGGCCGTTGTCACGGAACTGCGCATCGCTGATCCGTGCTGCAGCCGCCAGCAGATTGCGTACATTGACCTGGCTGTTGTTGCCGAACACCACCCCGTTGCGGTTGGCCACGAACACCGTGCCATTGGCCTTCAGCTGGCCCAGGATCTGGCTGGGCCGCGCCTGCGGATCATTGACGCGGTTCAGGACTGCCCAGTCAGGGTTCTGCAGGAAGTTCAGCGTGGTGTTGCCGCCGATATTGAAGGTCTCCCAGTTCAGGATCGCCTTGTCCGCGGTCTGCTCGACCGTAACCTGCACCCGCCCGTCGCTGCCCTGCGACTGGATCGCGTCGCGCGCATTGAGCCAGCCGCGGGTCAGCGGGTTCTGGTCGACGCTCAGGCCATCCTTGCCCAGGCCATCCGCAACGATGAAGCCAGCCTCGCGGCGCGCCTGCCGCGCCTGTTCCTGCAGGCGCTGCTGCAGGGCAATCGCCTGCGCCGCCGTACCGAGGTTGTCGATCGACTGCTGCAGCTTCTGCCGTGCTGCATCCTGCTGCTGGGCAGGCAACTGGAACTGGATCGGCACCCCGTTGGGCATCCGGCCACTCTGTGCCGCGCTGCCCTGGGCCGCGCCCCGCTCGGCGAACCAGCCCGGGCTGAACGCCTGCTGCGCCTGGCTGGCCGGGGCCACCATGCTGCCCAGGGCGACCGCGATGGCCCACGCCATCGGATGATTGCGGCGCATCGGCGCGGCCGGACGAACAGCGGACGGGAGCGGGTGCGACATCGGAACCTCATCAACCTGGTGGGCCGCGGCTGCGGCGACGATCGGGGAGGCACGCGCAACGCATGCCCTGCCACTGATAGACGGTTCACGTGACACGAAGCCGACAGCGAAACACTGCGGCGGCGGCACCGTCGCGGAAATGGCGACGCCGGCCCAGGGGCCGGCGTCGGGTCAAGCAGGATTCAACCCGTGCTGCGGATTACAGCGGACGACCGATGCCGGCGCAGGTGCTGGGATTGTTCAGGCCGGCAGTGCTGCTGGCCAGCACGAAACGGTTGCGGATCGCATCGCGCCAGGCCTTGGTCAGCGGGATGAAGCCGTGGTCGGTGATCGACTTCTCATACGCGACGGTGTAGGTCGCCGGATAGTGGCGGGCCAGGAAGCCGCGCAGGCTGGTGGCGACGCTCGAATCCTTGTAGCACTGGCCGATCACCAGGTTGGTGTAGCCGGCGATCGGATAGCCGGCCGACGGGTTGCCGAACACCGGCACCCAGTTGGCGGGGTCCTCGGCAGCGGTGCCGGTCGGCGGAGCGACGGTGTCCAGGGTGGCCTGCACACTCACCTGATCCGGCGAGAAGCCCTTGACCTTGGCGACCTTGGTCGCATCGGTCACGCTCGGGATCACGTCCGGGCCAACGTAACCGATACGGCCTTCAGCAGCGTAGACAGCGTTGTACAGCGAGGTGCCACCGGTGGCCGGCGCGGCCACCAGGAACGCCGGCAGGTTGCCGTTGGCATCGCGCTTGTACAGGTCGGCGAAGGTCGACTTGATGGCGAACTTGCCACCCACCAGGTTCGAGGTGCCAGCGTTCTCAGCCGCACAGGCCGCAGTCAGGAAGCGGCTGAACATTTCGCTGGTGCCGCTGCTTTCCGGGCGGTACACCACCTGGATCGGGCCGCTGCGGTTGGCATCGATGGTCGACCAGTCGCTGATCGCACCCGAGAACACGCCGCAGATCTGCGCCACGCTCAGGTCCACCGCCGAACCGGCCTTGTTGAACGGAATGGTGACCGAGGTGGCCACCGACGGCACCTGGATCAGCGCGCCGTAGCGGTTGGCGTTGGTCGGCTGGTTGAAGTTGGTAGTGTAGGTGCTCAGCTCGGTGCTGCTCAGCACCGAATCGCTGCCGGCGAAGTGCACGGTGCCGGTGGTCGAGAACAGCAGCGAGTTGTTTTCCAGGAAGGCCTTCTTGCCGGTGCCCGAACCGGTCACGGCGTAGGTGAAGTTCGCTGGCAGGATGCTGTCGGACGAACCCTTGTAGAGGTCGGCCGGCAGCGAAGCGCCGCCGCCGGTAACGGTCTGCGCGGAGGCGGCGCCAACGGTAGCGAGCAGCGCGGTGGCAACCAGCGCGGCCAGGGTCTTGTACTTGATCATGATCTTCTCCTGAAGGGTTTACTGCGAAGGGAAACGCCAAGGGAGGAACGGTCACTACACGCCTGCTGCCGCCGAGGGCCTCCCAGCCCACTCTGCGGCGACGTGTCCATGCTGGTCCGCGCCGATGACAGGCCGCTTAAGAAACCTGTGGAAGATCGAAAAAAGGTGTGGAGGATTGTGTGGAGAATCGACCCATGCCACATTCCAACGACGCCGCCCGATCAACTGAATTGAATCGACTGAATTGAATCGACTGAATTGAATCGACCTGATGGGATCGACCCGATGGGATCGACTGGGGAGAGTCGACTGTTAGTCGACTGCTTTTCGCACGCGGAAACGATCTGAATGCACTCGATCTCCGCGCTGGTCGACTAACAGTCGACTCTACCTGTGATGCGCGTTGCGCATCACTGCACCAACTGGTTCATTTCCATGATCGGCATCAGCACCGCCAACACGATCGTCAACACCACGCCGCCCATCACCAGGATCATGGTCGGCTCCAGCAACGCAGTCAGTGCCATCGCGCGACGCTCGATCTCGCGCGAGATGGTCTGCGCGGCGCGATCCAGCAGCGGCGCCAGCGAACCGGTCTTCTCGCCACTGGCCACCAGATGCACCAGGATCGGCGGATACACCTTCTGTACCTTCAACGCAGCACCCAGCGCGGCACCTTCGCGCACGCGCGCGGACACGTCATCGGCACAGCGCGCCAGCAGCGCATTGCCCAGGGTCTGCCGCGCCGCCTCCAGTGCACGCAGCAGCGGCACGCCGGCATCCAGCAGGATCGCCAGTGTCGAGGCGAAACGCGCGCTGTTCACACCCAGCACGAAGCGCCCGACCATCGGCAGCCGCAACAGCATCGCATCCCAACGCAGGCGCAGCTCGGGCTTGCGCAGGGCCAACCGCCAGGTCACCACCAGCGCAGCGATGCCCAGCCCCACCCACACGCCCCGGCTGCGCACGAACGCGCTGGCGCCCAGCATCACCTGCGTGAGCATCGGCAGCGTCTGCCGCGCCTGCACGAACGCGGTCACCACCTGCGGCACCACGTAGCTGAGCAGGAAGATCACGATCGCCACCGATACCAGGCTGATCGCCGCTGGATAGATGAAGGCGGTCAGTACCTTGGCCTGCAGCGCGTTGCGTTCTTCGATGTAGTCGGCCAGGCGCTCCATCACCCGTGCCAGATCGCCGGAGTCTTCGCCTGCTCCAACCAGCGCCCGATAGATCGGCGGAAAATCGCGTGGCCGCGCTGCCAGCGCCACGGTCAAGCGCTGGCCGGCACGCACGTCGGCGCGCACGGCGGTAAGCGCCTGGGCCACGTGCGGGCGTTCTGCCTGCTCGATCACCGCACTCAATGCGCCTTCCAGCGGCAGGCTGGCCGCCAACAGGCTGGCCAGCTGGCGCGTAGCCCAGGCCAGCTCGCTGGCAGACAGCCGGCGAGCGCCCCAGCCACCGCCGGCACTGCGCGCGGCGCTTACCTGCACAGGGGTCAGCCCGCGCCCGCGCAGCAGCTGGCGAGCACCGCGCGGGCTGTCGGCATCCAACTGGCCCTTTTCGATGCGGCCCTGCGCGTTGGCAGCCTGGTAGTCGAACAGTGCCATGCAGGCCTCAATCGTCGCCGGTGACGCGCAGGATCTCTTCCAGCGTGGTTACCCCGCTGTCGACCCAGCGCTGGCCGTCCTGCCGCAGGGTCCGCATGCCGGCCCGCCGGGCCGCCTCGCGTAGCGCAGGCTCGCCCTGCCCTTCATGGATCAGTGCGCGCACGCGGTCGTCGACCACAAACAGTTCATGGATGCCGGTTCGTCCCCGATAGCCGCTGTTGGCGCAGGCTGCGCAGCCCACCGCACGCCACACGGCACGGCCCTCGCCGTCCACCTCGGCACGTCGGCACTGCGTGCACAGCCGCCGCACCAGCCGCTGCGCCAGCACGCCGCGCAACGACGAGGCCAGCAGGAACGGCTCCACGCCCATGTCGGCCAGGCGGGTCACCGCCGAGATCGCATCGTTGGTATGCAGCGAGGCGAGCACGCCATGCCCGGTCAGCGACGACTGCACCGCAATCTGCGCGGTTTCCAGGTCGCGGATCTCGCCGATCATGATGGTGTCCGGGTCCTGGCGCAGAATCGCACGCAGCGCGGTGCCAAAGCTCATGCCGATGCGCGCGTTGACCTGGATCTGGCCGATGCCGGCGAAGTCGTACTCCACCGGGTCTTCCACGGTGAGGATGTTGCTGGTGCTGCTGTCGAGCTGGCCCAGTGCGGCGTACAGCGACGTGGTCTTGCCGCTGCCGGTCGGCCCGGTGACCAGCACGATGCCGTGCGGCTGACGGATCAACCCGGTGAACGTGGCCAGCGTGTCATCGGCCATGCCGAGGCGCTGCAGCTGCAGGCGACCGGCATCCTTTTCCAACAGGCGCAGCACAGCACGCTCGCCATGAGCGGTCGGCACCGTGGAGACACGGATATCCAGCGGCCGCCCGCCCACGCGGATGGCGATGCGCCCGTCCTGCGGCAGGCGCTTCTCGGCAATATCCAGGTGCGCCATGATCTTGATGCGTGATACCAGCGCCGCATGCAGTGCGCGCCGTGGCTTCACCATGTCGCGCAGCGTGCCGTCCACGCGGTAGCGCACCACCGAATGAGTCTCGAACGGCTCGATATGCAGATCGCTGGCGCCATCGCGTGCGGCCTGTGCCAGCAGCGCGTTGATCATGCGGATCACCGGCGCATCGTCCTGAGCATCCAGCAGATCGGTGACCTCCGGCATGTCCTGCATCAGCCGGTCCAGATCGACTTCGCTTTCGGCGGCACCCACCACGGCAGCGGCATCGCCGCCGTCACGGTACTGCTCACCCAACCGCTGTTGCCACGTCGCAGCATCCAGCGCCTGGAACGGCAGCGGGCCATGCCGGCGGCGCAGCTCGGCCACAGCCCACGCTGCGGTGTCGGCGGTGCCCAGCAACACGGGCTCGCCGCCAACTTCGGACAGCATCACGCCATGGCTGCGCACCCAGGCGTACGGCAGCGGCGCGGAAGCGCTCACGGCCCGATCACCAGTTCCGGCGTGTAGCCCAGCCCGCGCAGCTGCTGCAGCGCAGGGTCCAGCGTCGCGGGATCGCGCGGCAATCGCACGCGCAGGCGTTGCCCGCTCTCGCCGGGCGTCGCTTCGGCATAGGCCTGCAGGCCCAGTGCACGCACCTGCGCCACGCCCTGGCTGGCACGCGCCGGGTCCAGCCCCTGCGCGAACTGCACCAGCTGCGCATCGCCGTCACCGGACGGGTACAGCGCCGCCAGGCTGCTGTTCTGCAGCGGCTGGCCCTGGCCATCGCGCGCATTGCCGTGCCCGAGCACAGACAGGTCCTGCGGTGGCAGCTGCGGTGCCGACAGCGCCGGCAAGGCCCAGCTCTGTGCCGGCTGCGCGCCCGCCTGCGCGTTGCGCATGTAGTCGTAGCGGTCGCGGGTCAGGCGCTGGCCGGCGGCCGGGTCACGCACCACGTGCGGGCGCAGGAACACCATCAGGTTGGTCTTGGCGCGCTTGCGCGTGTCGCTGCGGAACAAGGCGCCCAGGACCGGGATCTTTCCCAGCCCCGGCACCGCATCACGGCCATGGCTGACGCTGTCTTCCAGCAGGCCACCCAGCACCATGATCTGGCCATCGTCCAGCAGCACGCTGGTATCCAGGGCGCGCTTGTTGGTGATGATGCCGGCCGTGCTGTTCGCGCTCTGCGCGTCGATGCTGCTGACTTCCTGGTAGATGTCCAGCTTCACCGTGCCGCCCTCGGAGATCTGCGGGCGCACCCGCAGCTTCAGGCCGACGTCCTCGCGCACGATGGTCTGGAACGGGTTGTTGCTGCCGCCGCCGCCGTCGGTCACGTAGCGGCCACTGACGAACGGCACGGTCTGGCCGACCATGATGCTGGCCGCTTCGTTGTCCAGCGTCATCAGGTTCGGCGTGGACAGGATGTTGGCACCGCCCTTGCTCTGCAGCGCGTTGGCCAACGCCTTCATGTTGAGGATCTGGCCGACGCCGGGCAGGTTGATGGTGCCGTCGATCACACCGATCTTCAGGCCATCCTTGGGCAGCACGTCCAGGGTGGTGCGTGCGTTGGTGTTCAACCCGCTGCCACCGGTGGTGCCGCCGAAGTGGGTGCCGCCGAAGGTGCGGCCATTGCCCAGCATCCACTGCACGCCCAGTTCGGCCGCGTCGGTCTGGTTGACCTCCACGATCAGGCTTTCCACCAGCACCTGTGCACGGCGCTGGTCGAGCTGGTCGATCACCCGGCGCAGGTTGCGGTACACCGGCTCGGGGGCGGAGATCAGCAGCGTGTTGGTGGCCACGTCCGCCTGTACCGAGATGCCGTTCTGGCTGAAGCCGGTGCTTCCTGCATCGATCGGGTCACGGCGGCTCGGGTCCAGGCGCTGCGATTCCAGCGCATTGCCTCCGGGCTTGGCCTGCTGCGGCTGCGACGGCTGCGCGGGGGTGGAGCGGCTGGCGTCGCCGGGCAGTGGTGTGATGCCTTCGTTGCTGCCCATCGCCGGTGCATCGCTCTGCCCGGCCACCACGCCACGCAGCACACCCGCGAGCTGGTTGGCCTGGGCATTGCGCAGGTAGACCACATGCAGGTTGCCGGATTCATCCTGGGCACGGTCCAGCTTCTCCACCAGCTGCCTAGCCAGGCGGGTGCGCCCGGGACTGCTCGACCGCAGCAGCACGCTGTTGCTGCGCGGGTCGGCCATCACCACCACCTTCTGGGTGGGCTCGGCGCCCTGCGCATCCAGCAGCGGCGCGACCATCGCCGCGACGTCAACGGCAATGCCCTGCTGCAGCTTCACCACATCGGTGTCCATGCCGGCCGGTGTATCCACGCTGGCGATCACCCGCGCGATGCGCTCCAGGTTGTCGGCATAGTCGGTGATCACCAGCGTGTTGTTGCCCGGATTGGCAGTGATCGGATTGTCCGGGCTGATCATCGGCCGCAGCACCGCCACCAGCGCGGCCGCGTTCTCGTAGCGCAGCGCGAAGGTGCGCGTGGCAACCTCGCCCCCCGCACCGCCGCTGCCAACGCGGCCACCGAGCAGCTTGGCATCGGCCTGCGGCACCACCCGGCTGACGCCGCTGTTCTCGACCACGGCGAAGCCGCGCATGCGCAGTGCGCCCAGCAGCAACTGGTAGGCCTGGGTACGGCTGACCGGGCCATCGGAAACCACTGTCATCTTGCCGGTCACCCGTGGATCGACCAGGAACTGGCGCCCGGTGAAGCGCGCTGCCATGCGCAGTACGCCACCGATATCGGTGTCGACCAGGTTCAACTGCACCGGCTCATCACGGGCGTCCTGCGCCAGTACCAGCGCCGGTGCGTGGGCCATGCACACGATCAGGGCCAGTGCGGTACTGCAGGCAAAGCTACGCATCGCCCTCATGGATGGGCACCCGCGGTGGCCACCATCACGATGTTTCCGGAAATCCGTGCCGCCGGCATGTTCGCATCCCCTGTGCGTGTCAGTTGCAGCTGCTGCAGTTCGATGGCCGGATCGGCCAGCACGGGCAGCAGCCAGTTCCACAGCGCGTCGGCGGGCACTGCCTGCACCTGCAGGTGCCAACGCCCGTCGCGCGCTTCGATATGCAGGCCGGCGGCAAGGCCGGCGGTCTTGATGCCATCGCGCAGCCCGGCCAGTGTCGGGTGCTGGCTCTGCGCCAGCTGCTGGCGCTCACGGGCGCGCAGCAGCGGTGCCAGTGCGCGGGACTGCGCCTGCAGCCGCGGCAGCTCGGCCTGCCAATACGTGCGCTGCTTCAGCAGTGGCTCCAGCCACAACGACCACAGGCCCGCCACCAGCAGCGCCACCACCATCACCCACAGCATCAGCCGGTCGCGCGGTGGCAGGCGTTGCCAGCGGTGCTGCAGGCCCACCAGCCCCTCGCCCAGCCATAGGGTGCGGGTCGTCACTGCCCAGCTCCGCTCACTCGCAGGTGTCCACCGGCTTGGCGCGCCAGCTGCAGGCCCTGTGCCTGAACTGCTTGCTGCCAGTGCTCAAGCCGCTGCGGATCGTCGGCCAATGCCTGGGCATCGGCATCCAGCTCCATGTCCAGCTGCCCGGGTTGGTAATGCAGGCCGCGCACTTGCCCGGCCAGCTCCGGAACAGCCTGCAGCGTGCTGGCAACCTGACGCTGCAGCGCCGGCAACGGCGGCGCCGGCAGCGGCACGGCAAGTGCTCGCCTTGCCTGCAGCACCGGGTCCACCACATCGGTGATCTCCGGGAAGCGCGCGCTGAACTGGCGCGCCATGTCCTGTTGCAGGGCCTCGCCCTCGATCCGCCAACGCGAGACCTGCAGCTGCAGGCCGAGTGCAGCCAGCAGCACTGCTGCCAGTGCCAGGCCGATCGCCAGTCGCGGTGCTTGCCGGCCTGCGCCGGGCAGCGGCAATGACCAGCCTGGCAAGGGTCCAGAGGTCTGCCGTTCATGCGTGACGGCGGTGGCCGGCAGGCTGTCCGGCCACGTCGGCGGCACACTATCGATCCACTGCACGGCCTGCACGCCGGCCTGTTGCAGGCGCACGGCCAGCGCCTGCATCACCGCACAGGCGTCACGTCCGCCATACCATTGAACGAAACCCCGATCGCGCCCGCGGCGTACCAGCAGGTGCTCGCCGCTGACCTGCAGCGTGGCATGGCTTTCCTGCCAGGGCAGCAGCAGTGGCGTCGGATACAGCGCCTGCAGCTGCAGCGCACACGAGGCCAGCATCTGCTGCACCTGCGCGATGGCCTGCTGGCCAAGCCAGGCCACCGGAACCGTGCCGTCTGCCGCCTGCGCGCCGTGGGCCAGCGCCACCTCCTGCAGGTCATCCAGCAGCATCGCCTCCACCTCACCCTGCAGCGCCGACTGCAGGCGGCGCCCGGACAATGGCGGCAGCTGCAGTTCCAGCAGGATCAGGTCGTTCGGATCGAGGCAGGCATGCACCGCGGCCTGCGGATGCCGCAGGCCCAGCGCCGCCAGCGTGTCGCGACCGTGAGCAAGTACATCGCCCTTGTGCAGTTGCGCCCAGTCCACCGCGCTGTCGGCGCGCAGGCGCTCCAGCGCCGGCAGGCGCACCCGAAGCTGCACGTTCATGCGCCGATCCTCGTCCACACCCGTTGCACACGCACCCCATCGTCGCGGTATTCGCGCCACAACAGCGCGCGAAAATCGACCGCACTGCCGTCAGCCTGCACCTGGCCGACGGCCAGGAACCATTCGCTATGGATACCCAGGGGAAGCACGGCCATCTGTTCGTTGCTCAGTTGGAGTCGGTTGGCGATGTCGCCGCGATTGAGCAGCCAATGGCCAGCATCGCGCTCACCGAGCAGCGCCTGCAGCCGTGCCGGCTCGACCACGGGCGTCACCGCCTGCAGAACGCGCAGGTCGCTGGTGTTGGCGTTGACCAGGGTCTGCGCCGGCAACACCACGGTGCGCCGCGCCAGCGCCTGCAACGCCACCGGATCGGCACCAGGTAGCGCTTGTTCGATCAGTGATTCGCGCGGCAGCGGCGCCTGCGCCTGCATGTCGCCATCGCGCAGGCGCGCCTGGATGTGGTCGGCGGCGGATGCGCAGGCGCCCTGGCCCAGCCCCTGCCCGGCACACAACGCGATGAACGCGCGCCGCGCCTCGGGGTCCGGCCTGCCATGCGCAAGAAGGTTGCGCAGGTTGAACATCGACTGCGCATCGACCAGCTGCAGCTGCACCGGCAACGGCGCCTGCAGCTCCAATGGGCGCGCCCAGCGCCCGCTGCGCACCGTGGTCAGCTGTTCCTTTACATCCTCACGCAGCTGTTGCGCCGCACGCTCCAGCGTTGCGTCCACCGCCATGCGTACCTGTGCGCGCAGCTGGTCGCCACGCAGCGCACGCAGCTGGGCCGACTGCCGGGTCAGCAGTGCCGTGGCAATCACCGCCACCAGCGCCACCACCATCAGGGCGACGATCACCGCCATGCCACGTTGGCGGACACTCGAAACAGAACGCATCCGGGCTGACAT
This sequence comes from Stenotrophomonas sp. YJH_SMC_64, assembly GCF_059371375.1. Lineage (NCBI taxonomy): Bacteria > Pseudomonadati > Pseudomonadota > Gammaproteobacteria > Lysobacterales > Lysobacteraceae > Stenotrophomonas > Stenotrophomonas sp. YJH_SMC_64. The sequence goes on from NZ_JCAFUN010000018.1 coordinate 77,502, forward strand.
CGGCCTGCCTCACAGCTGCCAGGAGCCGATGTCCGCGTTCCCGGCGTCGCCACCGGGCTTGCTGTCCGCGCCCAGCGAGAACACATCGATGTCGCCATGGGTTCCGGGAATCTGGTACTGGTACGGATGGCCCCATGGATCATTGGGCAGGCGATCCAGATAGGGCGTGACCGGCATCGCGCCACCACCCTGCGGTGGCTTCACCAGCGCCTGCAGCCCCTGCTCGGCACTGGGATAGCGCCCGTTGTCCAGCTTGAACAGTTTCAACGCCTGCATCAATGCAGCGATGTCCTGGCGCGCGGCCACTACGCGCGCCTGGTCGGGGCGGTCCATCAACCGCGGCACGATCAATGCGGCGAGGATGCCGATGATCACCACCACCACCATGATCTCGATCAGGCTGAAACCCTGCTGCCGAGCCCTGCGACCACGAACCTGCCTTGCCATTGTTCCGCCCTCGTCATCCTGGAAGAGACCGCTGCGCCATGGTCAGCGGTGCATGTGTCAGTACGATAAACATCCGCTGGAAATCCGCTGCGCGTGTCCCTGTGCAGGCGCAATACGTGCAGCCGGGGCACATGCAGACTCGAACAGGTGCTGCGGCACGCTGGCCAGCGCATCGTCGATGCAGCCGCGCAGCAACGGGTGCGCGCAGGCCTGCAGCAGGCGCACGCACTGCATCGGCGACCATGCCGTTCCATGATCGAGGCCGATGAACATCCGATAGGCCTGGTGATAGCGCAGGTCGTCGTACACGCGCTGGGCACTGTTCAGATCGCGCACGACCACCAGCAGAGCCGCGCGCTGCAGCAGCCGCGCATCGCCTGCATCAAGCGGTAGCGGGCTCATCGCCGCCTCGGGCCAGGGCCGCAGCTGCAGGTCGAGGGCTTTTCGCAGCGCCGCCAGTGGGTGCGCACTACCATCCAGTGCCGCCCAGCGCGCCGCATCCGCCCAGGCGTCGCTGGACAGCACCCAGACCCACGAGCGCCCATAGCGCTGCACGTTCAATGGTGCATGCCGTGCCTGCTCCAGTGACTGGCTCAGGTGACGATCCAGCTCCAGCATGCTGATCCTGCGACTGTCTGCCATCGGCGCCGCCCGTGCTCCACGACGCGTGGTGCGTCGTACTCTGGAGAAGACGTCAGCAAGGCAGGTGAAGCGACAGCGCGCATGTAGCTCTGTGCACTGCGTGGCGCTTCATCGACAACGTCATCGCAGCGTCATCTGCCTGCAGGCTTCGCGTTCCAGCCGCGGCGCTTCGCCTCCACAACGCCGTGCCAGTATCGCCACGTCGCTGCGCGCGGCGAATGTTGCCAGCGCATTGGACATGTCCACGTCATCGAACCATGACGCCATCGCAACGCGCAGCGCCGGCAGCTGCCAGCCGTCCATCACACCATGGGTGCCTGCTACGAACCAATGCCAGAGGCGATGGTGAAGCACCTGGTCGTGCAGCTGTGCGAGATCCTCAATGCGATGCACGTCCATCAACAGCAGTGCGCGTGCAACCGCCGCGGGCGGCAACGCACCGGCTTCAGACAGCGGAAGCGACTGCTGCTGCAGGCGCAGCAGCATCGCCAGCGGGTGCGACTGCGGATCAAAGTCCAGCAGCACCGCCTGTTGCTGCCACTGCGCATCGGACACCACGCACACCCAAGGTGAGCCATAGCGATGCACCATCAATGGCCGTCGCTGCGTGGTTTCCAGCAGCGCCGACAGATTGCGACGCAGATCCAGCACACCGATGGTCTCGTTGCGCATCCTTGGCCTCTCCTCGCTTGCAACAGCCCTGCGCGGCGCGCAGGGCCAGCGTCTTCATCTATCCAAGGACGGCAATGCCACCCGGAAAGCGACGCAGATCCAGCGACATCGTCAGTCGCAGCTGCTCCAGTGCCGCGTCTGGATCATCAATACGGAAGCGACCGCTGACCGGCGCGCGCGCCAACGCCGATTCACCCAACAGAACCTTGCCACGACGATAACGGTTGATCTCGTCCACCACCTCGCGCAGCGGTGCGCGGCGGAACACCAGCATGCCTTCGGTCCAGGCGCTCACTTCAGAAGCCACGGCTTCGGCCACCACGCCACTGAGGCGCTCGTCGTACTGGGTCTGCTGACCCGCCTGCATCTGCAGCCGGCCCTGCGGATGCTCGATGCGGGCGCTGCCCTGCAGGCAGGTCACCCGTACCTGGCCGTGGGTGTTGCGCACATCCAGGCGCACTGCGCCTTCATCGGCAATCACGCAACCCGGGCCCGCGAACAACGCCAGGCGCAGGCCGGCCAGGGTCTCGATCGCGGCCTGGCCCTGCACCAGCTCGAAGCCTTCGCCCTGCGCGTCGGCGCGGCGGCGCAGGCTGCTCTGCGTATCCAGTTCGATCTTCAGCTGTGGCAAGGGTGCGATCTGCAGACGTTCACCGGTGCCGGTGTGGAAATCAGCCGTCATCGCCGTCACCGAAGGCCACAGCCCCAGCGGCGGGCGGATTGCCGCCACCACCACCAGGCTGGCCGGGGCGGCAATCGCCGCGCCCAGGAAGGCGCGCCGGCTCCAGCGCTGGGCCGGCGTCGGCGCCACCGGTTGGCGCGCGGCGGCGGGCAGCTGCTCGCCGGCCAGGCGTACCTGCTCCCATTGCCGGCGCGCACGGCCGAACGCCTCACGATGACGCGGATCCGACTCGCACCACGCACGGAACCTGCGCCCGTCGGCGGCGGTTGCCTCGCCCGAGGTCAGCCGCACCACCCACGCGTGCGCCTGACGCTCGACGGCATCCAGCGGGCGTTGCGGGCGATCGTCAGGATCCATGGGGGCTCATGCCGGACCCGCACGCTGCGGGGTTCTGCTCGGCGTCAAAGTGTAGACGGATGCCGCCGTTCAGAACCGCACCTGGCGCCCCTGCCCGCTGCGCTCGGCCAGGTAGTCCTGGGCCGCCTTCAGCTCACGCTGCACCAGCCGCAGCGACACACCGAGGCGATCGGCCACGTCGCGCTGCTGCAGGCCATCGACGCGGATCGCCAGCAGGATGCGGCGACGGCGCTCGGGCATGCGCTGCAGCAGGCCGACCATGTCTTCCAGCGCGAAGTCCAGTTCGGCCGCCTGCGCCGGGCCGGGTGCAGGGTCGGCCATGTCCATCAGCGTATCCACCTCCTCCAGGCTCAGCAGGCGGTGGTCTGCACGCTGGCGGTCGATCACGGTATTCATTGCCATGCGCAGCAGGTAGGCCGCGGGGTTCTGCACGGCATCCAGGCGGTCACGCCGCGCGCTCAGGCGCATCCACGTGTCCTGCAGCGCGTCGCCGGCCAGCTCCTCCGAGCCCAGCTTGCGCACCAGCCGGCGCTTCAGCTCATCGTAGGCACCCAGAAGGTGGTCCATCAGGTCAATTGCCCCAGCCGTACCGTTGCTCATGTTCGAATCCTTGAAGTCATGGAAGGGGCGCGCGCCGGCCACAGTCATGGTCGGTGCCGGAAGGACGGATCTGCAGCGTCACCGGCTGCGGCAGCGCAGCGGCATCGGGCGCCAGCACCAGGCCCTGCAGCGCCTGCAGCAGGCGCGCATCGCGGCGGGCGCTGCCACTGCCTGACAGCAGCTCGGGCTCGCTCACCTGGCCCGCGCCGTCGATGCGGAAGCGCAGCGTCGCGGCATAGCGGCCGGGCGCGATCTCCGGGTCGTCACAGAACGCCGCACGCAGCCGCTGCTGCAGGCCGCCGTAGCGACGCCGACGTTCGGCCTCGGGAAGTTCGGCGCCAACTCCCGATGCGGCGGCCGAGGGCGCACCCCGGCGCAGCACCACGCGCTGCTCGCCGATCACCTCGGCCTCGATACCGGAGTCCTGCAACAGCACCTGCAAGGCAGGCAACGGCGCCAGGCTGCCGCGCAGCGCATGGCTGCTGCGGCCCGCGGCCAGGTCACCCGGGTACATCACTGACCACCCACTGATGACGCTGAAGCGCTCGACCGCCTGTTCCAGCGGCTGCGCAGGGATGTCGTAGGCATGAACAGCGTCCTGCGCGGCAGCGGCAAAGGACAGCAGCAGCCATGTGGCGATGGCCACCTTCCAAGTTCTGACCGCATGGTGTCCATTCAGCCCCCTGACGTAGAACACATGACCCTCGGCAGCGACAGCAGCTGCAGTGGACGCGCGCCACCACCGGAACCCCGGCCCGCGCGCGACCCGCAAGCGGGCTCAAACCGTACCGGCGCCACATGTCATTGCGATGACCGCTGCCTACAGCCGACGCGAAGCCAGTCACCCATCAGGAATCAATGAATTGAACAGACCACCTCATCCACGCCTGGGGTCAGAGCCCGTTGCGCAGCAACGGGATCCGACCCCGTGCCGACCCAGACGTGTCGACCAAGGTCGACACCCACCAGGAGCAGCTCATGCCGTTCCGGCAGATCGTGGAAATCTGTCGAAGGCGGGGTGGGTCCGGTTGCGGGGGCGTGAGCCGCATGGATGCGGCGACCGAGCTTACATGGACGTACTTGCAGCGTCCCCCGCAACCGGACCCACCCCGCCATCCCTCAGCAGGCCCGCTGTTGCTGTTGCTGTTGCTCCAGAGGTTGCCGGCCAGCGGCCGGCACTACCCGCGGGTGCCGGGTGCAACCCGGCCGCAAACCCCATCCCTCAAAGCGGCAGCTGGGTCGTCTGCTTGATCCGCTGCATCGGAATCTCGGTCTTGGTGTTCTGCACCCCGGCAATCCGGTTCAGGTGCTGCATCTGGAACTGCCGGTAGGCATCCAGGTCGGCCACCGCCACCCGCAACAGGAAATCGCAGTCACCGGCCATCAGATGGCATTCAAGCACTTCCGGGAAAGACTTGATGCTGTTGATGAAATGATTGGTGGTGTCCTCGTCCTGCCCGCGCAGCCACACCCGCACGAACACCGTGAAGCCACGGCCCACCTTGGCCTCGTTCAACAAGGCCACATAGCGGTCGATGTAGCCGCCCTCCTCCAGCAGACGCACCCGGCGCAGGCAGGCCGACGGCGACAGCCCGACCAGGCGTGCCAGCTCCAGGTTCTGCAGGCGGCCGTCGCGCTGCAGGGCGTCGAGGATGCGCCGATCGAGGTTGTCCAGCTGGTACTGCATGGAATTTCACCTCTTTCACTTCTGGCCGCATGAAATATCAATCATCCAGAATCAAGTGGTATCAACGCAACCCGATTTCGCGATTGGACCGCTAGCATGGGCCACCCCCACCTTGTTGTGCCGTTCGATGGACGCCCGTACCACCCTCCCCCTGCCTGACACCTGCGATACCGCGCCGCGTGCCGAATTCTTGCGCGGCCTGCGCGCCGCCGTGCCGGTGATGATCGGCTTCATTCCCTTCGCCTTGGTGCTCGGCGCGCAGGCAGCCCAGAAGGGCCTGAGCGCACTGGAAGTACCGCTGATGACCGGCCTCAACTTCGCTGGCGGCTCGGAGTTCGCCGCCGTCGAACTGTGGACCTCGCCACCGCACATTGCACTGATCGTGGCGATCACCGCGCTGGTCAACAGCCGTCACCTGCTGATGGGCGCCAGCCTGGCCCCGCTGCTCCAGCACCTGCCGCGCCGCCGGGTGCTGCCGGCGCTGTTCTTCATGTGCGACGAAAGCTGGGCGATGGGCGTGGCCGATGCGCGCAGACGCGCGCTTGGCTTCAGCCTGGCCTACTACCTGGGCGTATCGGCAGGCCTGTACACGGTCTGGGTGGCCTGCACCACGCTGGGCGCGATCGTTGGCCCGATGCTGGGCGACATCCACGCCTATGGTTTCGACATGGCCTTCCCTGCCGTGTTCCTGGTGCTGCTGCGTGGCATGTGGCAGGGCATGAAGGCCGCGCGACCGTGGCTGGTCAGCCTGGCTGTAGCCGCTGCTACCTACCTGCTGGTGCCAGGTGCGTGGTACGTGGCCAGCGGCGCACTGGCCGGCCTGGCCGCAGCCTGGCTGCTGGCGGAGGACGCAGCATGATCTTCAATGGCCTGATCCACTGGACCTCGGTACTGACCATCGTGCTGATGGCCGCCGCCACCTACCTGACCCGCATCGTCGGCTTCCTCGCGCTGCGCAACCGCACACTGAGCAAACGCGCAGTGACGGTGATGGAAGCCGCGCCGGGCTGCGTGCTGATCTCGGTGATCGCCCCGGACTTCGTCGCCGACAAGCCGGCCGACCTGGCCGCGCTGGCGATCACCCTGCTGGCCGCCACGCGGCTGTCGATGCTGCCGACCGTGCTGATCGGCGTGGTCTCGGCGGGTGTGTTGCGCTATCTGATGGGGTAGCTACCGGTACGCCGGGCAATGCCCGGCGTACCGTAGTGGCGCAGCAGTGCAATCACGCGCTGCTGCTTGCCGCCAGCAGGCACAGGCTGCGCGGCGGCAGCGTCCAGGCGCCTTCCTCATCCGGCTCCAACGGCGTTTCGTCGGTCTGCAGGAGTACGCGCCGGAACGACAGGGCGTCGTCTGACACACAGAACCGCTGCGGCTGCTCCCCGGCGTTCAACAGCAGGGCCAGGCTGACATGCCGCCCGGGCTCGCGCAGGCCACTGTCCGGACTGCGACCGTCCAGCACGATCAGCAGCGCACGCAGCCCTGCGTCATGCCAGTCCGCTTCCTCCATGCCGCGACCATCGGGATGCCGCCAGTCGATATCGCGCAGGCCCAGCGCCTCATCGTACTCGCCGCGCAGGAACCGGTTCCGGCGCAGCAGGCCGTAGCGCCGGCGCAGCGACAGCGCCCGCCGCACGAACGCCACCTGCGCCTGTGCAGCCGGCAATGCTGCGCGCTCCCAGTCGATCCAGCTCAGTGGATTGTCCTGGCAGTAGGCGTTGTTGTTGCCCTGCTGCGAATGGCCGAACTCATCGCCTGCCAGCAGCATCGGCGTCCCCTGCGCCAGCAGCAGCGTGGCCAGCAGGTTGCGCATCTGCCGCGCACGCAACGAAAGGATCGCCGCATCATCGGTGTCTCCCTCCACGCCGTGGTTGCTGGAGAGGTTGTGCGAGTGGCCGTCACGGTTGTCCTCGCCGTTGGCCTCGTTGTGGCGATCGTTGTAGCTGACCAGATCGTGCAGGGTGAATCCATCATGCGCGGTCACCAGATTGATGCTGGCCGACGGTCGCCTGCCGTGGTGTTCGAACAGGTCGGCCGAGCCGGTGAAGCGCGTGGCAAACTCCGCCAGCTGCCCGCCATCGCCACGCCACAGCGCGCGCACCGTGTCGCGGAAGCGGTCGTTCCACTCGGCCCAGCCCGGCGGAAACTGGCCCAGCTGGTAGCCGCCCGGGCCGATGTCCCATGGCTCGGCAATCAGCTTCACCTGGCTGAGGATCGGGTCCTGGCGTACCGCATCGAGGAAGCTGCCCGAGGCGTCAAAGCCATGCCGTTCGCGGCCGAGGATGGTTGCCAGGTCGAAGCGGAACCCATCCACCCGCATCTCGGTCACCCAGTAGCGCAGGGAGTCCATGACCATGCGCAGCGCACCGGCATTGGTCAGGTCGAACGTATTGCCGGTACCCGTATCGTTGATGTAATAGCGGCGATCATCGGCCAAACGGTAGTAGCTGGCGTTGTCGATGCCCTTGAACGACAGCGTAGGGCCCAGCTCGTTGCCTTCGGCCGTGTGGTTGTAGACCACGTCCAGGATGACCTCGATGCCCGCGTTGTGCAGGCGCGCGACCATCTGCTTGAACTCGGCCACGGTGCCCAGCGACAGATAGCGTGCCTGCGGCGCGAAGAAGCCGATGGTGTTGTATCCCCAGTAGTTGCGCAGCCCGCGCTCGAGCAGCTGCTGGTCATCCACGTAGGCATGCACCGGCAGCAGCTCGATGGCGGTCACCCCCAGATGGCTGAGGTGGTCGACCACCGCATCGTGCCGCAACGCGGAGAAGGTACCGCGCTCGGCCTGCGGGACGTCGGGATGCTGCATGGTCAGTCCGCGCACGTGGGCTTCGTAGATCACGGTCCGGTCCCAGGGCGTGGCAGGTGCACGTTCGACGCCCCAGCTGAAGGCCGGATCGATCACGGCACAGCGTGGCATGTAACCGGCGCTGTCGCGGCGGTCGAAACTGAGATCGCCATCGCGGTGACCCAGGGTGTAGCCGAACAGGTGTGGGGCCCACTTCAGTTCGCCGACGATCTGCTTGGCGTAGGGGTCCAGCAGCAGCTTGTTGGGATTGAAGCGATGGCCCTCTTCCGGCGCATACGGGCCGTGCACCCGGTAGCCGTAACGCTGCCCGGGCCGCACGTCCGGCAGGTAGCCGTGCCAGATCTCGTTGGTGTACTCGGGCAGCGCGATACGCTCGACTTCACGGTTGCGCGCGTCGAACAGGCAGAGTTCCACCCGGGTGGCGTGCCGCGAGTACAGCGCGAAGTTCACACCCAATCCGTCCCAGGTCGCCCCCAGCGGGAACGGCCGGCCTTCGCGCACCCGCGAGGTCTGCGTCCACTTACGGCTGGCCATCGGTTCCCTCCTCGTCGCGCGCAGCGGCAATCTCAGCTTCCACCAGGCGCTCGGCCATGTGCCAATGCCGCTGCTGCTGGTCGTCCGGCCGCCCTTCCGCTTCCCATATCTGGTGGGCCAGTGCCTCAATCCGCTGCCGTCGTTCCCTGCTGTCCATTCCTGTCCGTCTCCTCGTTGATCCATACCGCCAACGGGCTGCCAGCGAGAAGCCGTGCCGCGTCCTCGGTTGCCTTGAAATGTTCGATGCGTCCGTCCAGCAGGTTGCGCATGGGACCTGTCGGCAGCCCGTGCAGCATCACGCCAGTGCCGACGTCGTGTGCTGCGTGCAGGCCGGGCCCGGGCACGGCGGTGGGCGAACCACGCCGCACGATCACGAGCAGCACCTGCGCCTGATGCCTGCGCGCGAATGCCAGCCAGTGCGAACGCGCCGGTACGGACAGCGGCTGCAGTTGGCCGTGCAGGAACAGCTGCGGGTGCCTGCGGCGGCACTCCAGCAAGCGCCTGAGCAGAAATGCCTTGATGCCACCGTCCCGCCAGTCCTCCAGCAGGGCGGGCCAACCGCGCGTATCGCGCAGCCACGCCTGCCGCACTGGATAGTCCACGGCACGCCGGTTGTCCGGGTCCACCAGGCTCAGGTCCCAGCCTTCTCCGCCCTGGTAGAGGTCGGGCACGCCGGGCAGGCAGTGCTGCAGGCACAGCTGTGCCAGGCCGTTGCAGGCGCCGGCCGGCGCAATGCGCGCCACGAACGTCGCCAGCGCCTCCCGCACCGGCTGCAATGGCGCTCCATCCAGCAGTGCGTGCAGCCACTGCGCGGCGGCCTCCTCCACCGCCACATTGGGATCGGACCAGCTGCTGACCCGTTTGCCCTCGCGCAACGCCTTGGTCAGCCATTGCACCATCCTCGATGCGAAGTCGGCGCCCGGGTTACCGTGCATCGGCCACGCGGCCACGAGCGCCTGCCACAGCGCATAGGCCTCGGCACCCGGCAACGGCATTGGCGCGCCCGCGCGGGTCGACATCCGGCTCCAGCGCCGCACGGCGTCCCGCCACTCGACCGTGCAGGTGCTGAGAACCGCCAGCCGCGCCCGGCTGTCGGCCCCGCGCTTGTGATCGTGGGTCGCCAGCGCAAGCAATGCCCGCGGATGGCGCTGCAGGCGTCTCACTGCGTGTTCCAGCAGCTCCCGTCCCTCCATGCCCAGCCGCTGCGGATCACTTCCGACTTCGTTGCGCGACAGCAGCCTGAAGTAACGATAGAAGGCTGTGTCCTCCACCGACTTGGCATTCAACGGCGCGGCCAATTGCCCGAATCTCACCCGCAGCGCGCGCTCGACCTCCGCCTCGCCGGGAAGTGCCCGCAGCAGCAGATCCAGTGCCGCGTGTGCCGTACCGTCCAGTGCCTCGCGTGCTGCCACGGCAGCGTCCACCAAGGCCTTCCGTTCACCCGCATCCTGCAGCGAATAGGGGCGGTAGGTACGGTAGTGCCGCAGCAGCGCGGCCAATGCACGGGCAAGCGCCGCGGCTCCGATATCGGCTTCGGCCAGCCGGGGCTGCAGGACCCGCTGCGCGCTGCGCAGCAGTCGCTGGAAGTCGGTGTGAAGCGACGTGCGCAGCAGCATGCCGCGGGCATCCTGCTGCAGGTCGTCAAAGCTGCGCGCGTCGGCACTCGCCGCTTGCCAGGTGCGGGAGAGCGCGGGTGCAGCTGCCGGATCATGCAGCCACGCGCCAACCTGGTCCATGAAGTCATAGCCCGTCGTGCCGTCGCAGGCCCAGCCATCGGGCAGCTGTTCGTCCTCCGCCAGTATCTTCTCCACATGCACGCTCACTGCCTGTGGGTCGCGACCGCCTGCCGCGCAGGCCTCGTCGAGCGACGCACGCAGATGTTGCAGGTAGGCTCCGGGCGACGACAGGCCATCCACATGGTCAATGCGCAGGCCATCCACCCAGCCCTCACGCACCAGCCGCAACGGCAGCACATGCACCGCCGCGAACACATCGTCGCGCTCCACCCGCAGTGCGGCCAGTTCGTTGATGTCGAAGAAGCGCCGGTAGTTCACCTGATCGCCCGCCGTGCGCCACCAGGCCAGCCGGTAGTGCTGCCGCTGCAGCAGCGTGTGCAATCGTTCGACGCTGCGGTTGCAGCGTTCCGCCCATGCCGGCCACTGCGCGGGTACCAGCGGATGGCTGCGCGGAGACAACGGCAATGCCAGCCCGTGATGACGCAGTATCGGCCGCTCATCGTCCACTGCTACGCGCAACACGCCATCGCGCACGGCCTCGTGCAGTGGCCGGTCCAGCACAGGCAGCCAGAGCCGGCCCTCGCAGCCCGGCGCCTCCCAGTCAATGTCGAACCATCCGGCATGGGGACTTCTGCACCCGTGCAGCAGCACATCGTTCCACCAGGGCGTCTGCGGGGATGCCGCAAGATGGTTGGGTACGATGTCCAGGATCAGGCCCATGCCATGCGCGCACGCCGCTGTCGCCAATCGCTGGAAGGCATCTTCGCCGCCCAGTTCCGGATTGATGCGGGCCGGGTCGATGCCATCGTAGCCATGCATGGACCCTGGCATCGCAGCGCTGATCGGCGACAGGTAAAGGTGGCTGACGCCCAGCGCGGCGTAGTACGGCAGCTGCGCCGCAGCGGCATCGAAGTTGAAGCCTGCATGTAGCTGCAGGCGTGCGGTGGCACGCAACCGGGTCATCGTCCCGCCTTGCGTCGGGTGGCGCTGAACCGGGCAATGCGCGCGTCGGCCGCGTCCGGATCCCACGCAAGCGGCAAGCGTCGGCGCCAGTTCGGGTGACCGTTGACGGTACCCGGCAGGTTCACCTGCGCGCGGCTGCCCAGCGCGTCTTCCAGCGGGAGCAGCGCCAGCCGTGAAGGTGCGTGCGCCACCAGTGACAGCGCACGCGCTTCCAGCGTCGCGCCCTCGCCCCGGGCGACTGCGGACAGCGCCTGTACCTCGCTGGCACGCGCGTGCAGCGCCGCGGCAAGCTCGGTCAGCTCACCCAGGCGTGCACGCCAGCGCAGGTCGCGCCCACGCAGCCAGCCGGCCAGCGGCGGCAGATCATGGGTGGAGGGCATGGCCACCGCATCGCGGCGCCACCGTGGCGCCGGCAGGAAGCGCTCACCGTTGCGGGCGAACGGCAGCACCTCCAGCCCCAGCACGCCACGGGCTGCCAGTCGCTGGCGGATACCCGGAGGAACCACCCCAAGGTCCTCACCGATCAGCACGCAGCGATGGCGCCACGATTCCAGCACCAGCAGGTTGATCAGATCATCGAACGGATAGCGCAGGTACACCCCCTGCCCGGCGCCTGCGCCACGAGGCAGCACCCACAGCCGCTGCAGGCCCAGGATGTGGTCGATGCGCAATCCACCGCGACCCGCCATCACGGCGCGCAACACGCGGATGAACGGTTCAAACCCTTCGCGCTGCAACGCAGAGGGTGACCAGCTGGTGATACCCCAGGCCTGGCCCAGCGGATTGAACGCATCCGGCGGCGCGCCCAGCTCGAGGCCCTGCAGCAGGCGGTCGCCGCCGGTCCGGGCCTCGACGCCCTGCGGTGCACAACCCACTGCCAGATCCGCGATGAGTCCGATCGACGCGCCGTCGTTGCGCAGTCCCGCCTGCACCTGCGCCCAGCCTTGCCGCGCCAACCACTGCGCAAACGCATGGTCGTCGGCGCTTCCAGTGAAGCGGTCGGCGGCGTGCTGGCAATACTGCAGCAGGGGTTCGCCCTGCGCATCGCACCACGTCTGCAACTGTTCGTACTGTGCCGGCGCCTGCTGCCGCAGCCATTGGCGCCCTTGGCGCAGCCAGCGCCACTTCACTGCCGCCGAGTGCGGCCAGTCGATGCGGCGTGCTGCGGCAGCCGCTTCAACGGCCATCGCCAGTGCTTCGTCCTCGCGCAACACGCTGCTGGCGGCCTCCGGCAAAACCTGCGGCAGCGACACCTGCAGCGGGTCAAGCCAGCGCCGGTCGCTGGGCGAGTAAGGACTGTAGCCCGGACCCGGTGGCAGGCCGGCGTGCAGCGGACTCAACGCCAGTGCATCGCCGCCGTGACGGTGCAGCAGCGCGCGCCACCGCGCACAGCCGGCGCTGTCACCGATGCCGGCATCATCGGGCGCGCGCAGGCTGTAGACCTGCGCCGACAGACCCCAACCGCGCAGCAGGCCCTGCGGCCACCAGGCACGCTGCGGTGCCACCGCAACCGCCTGTTGCTGCCCGCCCTGGCGCCACTGCCAATAGCCTGGCTGATCCGGAACCCGCCAGCGCCCTTGCGCATCCGCACGTGCAGGCAACGCTGTGCCCTGCTCGTCCACCCAGCACGCCGCGCCCGTTGCCTCAGGCATGGCCAGGAGCTGACCACAGCAGGCGGTGAGCAACGGGTGGACCACCGGCGCACCGTCGCACGCGAACTCCGACAGCACGGCGCGCAGCACGTCGGGCGCAACCTCGCGCTCTGCTCCGGCCACGTCGGTCCAGCGGACCAGCAGGCCCGCACGGCGAGCCGCCTCCCGCACCGCCGCATCCGTATTCATGCGGCGATCCAGCGCGCAAGCGCACCGCCGCCTGCCGGCAGCATCGCGGCCGCATCCGGCCCCACGACGCACTCGCCGGCCGGCATCGCGTGGGCCACCGGCGACGGACCCACGTTGATCGCGATCCACCACTGGCCCGATGGCAACTGCCAGCCCGCCTGCACCGCGCCCTGGCCCAGCACGCGCGCGCCCAGCGACCGCGCCTGCAGCAGGCCAGGCTGCAGATAGCGCCTGCGCAGGCCGAGGAACTCACCCGTGCAGCGCAGCCAGTGCTGCGACCAGGGATCATCGCCGGGCGGCGGCGTGTACGACGCCTGCAGGGTCGCCGCATCGTTCGGGTCCGGAATACGCGCGCGCGCGGCGGCGTCGGCAAAGACACTGAAACCGGAGAACTCACGGCGACGCCCTTCACGCACCGCCTCGTCCAGCGGTGGCGCGTAGTCGGTGAAGAACAGGAAGGGCGATTGCGCCTGCCACGGTTCGCCCATGAACAGCAGCGGGATCATCGGCGTCAGCAGGGTCAGTGCCAGCGCCGCGCGCAGCGGCGCAGGATCGGTCAGCATCGACAGGCGCTCGCCGAAAGCGCGGTTGCCCACCTGGTCATGGTTCTGCGCGAATACCACAAAACGCGCGGGCGACAGGTCGGCGCTGGGTTCGCCGCGGGGATCGCCGCGCAGGTCCGGTTCGCCCTGCCAGGCGAATCCCTCGGCCAGGCAGCGGGCCAGCAGTGCTTCGGCGCGCCCGGCATAGGCCGCGTAATAGCCTTCCTGCTCGCCGGTCAGCATCACGTGCAGCGCGTTGTGGAAGTCGTCGTTCCACTGCCCCTGATAGGCGCCGCGCAGCCACCGCGCCTGGTTGCGTTCGTTCTCCAGCACCAGGTGCGCCTGCGGCACCGCCGAGCGCACCTCATCGGCCAGCTGCTGCAGGAACCGGTCATCATCAATGGCGTGCACCGCGTCCAGGCGCAATCCGTCGAAGCCATAGTCGCGCAGCCACATCAGCGCGTTGTCGATGAAGAACCGCCGCACCCAGGGCTGGCGGAAGTCGATGGCCCCGCCCCACGGCGTGCTGCGATCGTCACGGAAGAACCCCCGTGCATAGTCGCGCAGACGGTTCCCCTGCGGCCCGAAGTGGTTGTAGACCACATCCAGCAGCACCGAGAGCCCTGCATCGTGCGCCGCGTCGACAAAGGCCTTCAGCGCGGACGGACCGCCATAGGCCAGCGCGGGTGCATACGGGAACACGCCGTCGTAGCCCCAGTTGCGGCCACCGGGAAACTGCGCGACCGGCATCAGTTCAATGGCGGTGATGCCCAGGGCCGCCAGCATCGGCAGCTGCGCGGTCAACGCCGCGAACCCGCCGCCGGCCTCGATGTGCACTTCATAGATCACCAGGTCCTGCCAGGCATGCCCCTGCCACGTGGGATGTGCTCCATCCGTGCCAAGCACCACCGCGCTGTCACCATCGACGCCGTCCGGTTGCCAGCGCGAGGCGGGGTCGGGCACGTCCTGGCCGGACGGCAGGCGGAACCGGTAGCGGTCACCATGCGACGCCTGTGTCCGCAGCCAGTGGCAGCCGTCCGGGTCGCGGTGCATCGGCCGCAGCACGCCCTGCAGGCACAGCGCCACGGTGCCTGCGTCCGGTGCCCACACGCGGAACTCGACACCTTCACCGGCCACCGGCCATGCGCCCAGGCGCGGCGCCACTGCGGTCATGCATCAACCTGCAGATACAGCGTGGACAGCGGCGGCAGGGTCAGCCGCAGCGACTGCGCGTGACCATGCATCGGCCGCGGCTCGGTATGCACTGCGCCGAGGTTTCCCGCGTTGCCGCCACCGTAGTAACCGCTGTCGGTGTTGAGCCGTTCGGTCCAACACCCCGGTTGCGGCACGCCGACCCGGTAGCCGTCGCGACGTACCGGAGTGAAGTTGCTCACTACCAGAAGGGTGCGGCCGCTACCGGCCGGATCCCGGCGGATGAAGGCGTAGACGCTGTTGCGGCTGTCGTCGGCCACGCTCCAGTCGAAACCGCGTTCGTCGCGTTCGTCGCGGTGCAACGCAGGTTCGGCGCGGAGCACGGCATTGAGGTCGCCCACCAGGCGCGACAGGCCCTGGCCCTCGTTGCTGGCCGCCTGTACCCAGTCCAGTGCCGCATCGTGCGACCACTCCTGTCCCTGGCCGAACTCGCCGCCCATGAACAGCAGTTTGCTGCCCGGGTGCGCCCACATGAAACCGTAGTACGCGCGGAGCTGGGCCAGCCGCTGCGCCGGCTCGCCCGCCATCTTGGCCAGCAGCGCTCCCTTGCCGTGCACCACCTCGTCATGCGAAAGCGGAAGCACGAACCGTTCGGAGAAGGCGTAGACCAGGCCGAAGCTGATCTCGCTATGGTGATGCTGGCGATGAACCGGATCGCGCCCGAGGTACTGCAGGGTGTCGTGCATCCAGCCCATGTTCCATTTGTGGGTGAAACCAAGCCCGCCCTGCTCCACCGGCGCGGTCACCCCTGGCCATGCGGTGGATTCCTCGGCGATCACCAGCACGTCCGGGAAGCGCTCCCTCAGCGTCTGGTTCATCCGCCGTAGAAAAGCGACCGCCTGCAGGTTCTCGCGTCCGCCCTGCTCGTTGGGTATCCACTCCCCCTCGGCACGGCTGTAGTCCCGGTACAGCATCGACGCCACGGCGTCCACGCGCAGGCCGTCGATATGGAAGCGCTCCACCCACTCCAGCGCACTGCCGATCAGGTAGGCAGCCACTTCGTTGCGGCCATAGTTGTAGATCAGCGTGTCCCAGTCGGCGTGCACCCCTTCACGCGGGTCGGCATGCTCGTACAGCGCGGTGCCATCGAACCCGGCCAGGCCATGCGCATCGTTCGGGAAGTGCGCGCTCACCCAGTCCACGATCACCCCTACGCCGGCCTGATGGCAGCGGTCCACGAAGCGTGCGAAGGCCTGTGGCGTGCCATGGCGCGCCGTTGGCGCGTAGATCCCCAGTGGCTGATAGCCCCAGGAACCGCCAAAGGGATGCTCGCTGACCGGCAGCAGCTCGATGTGGGTGAAACCAAGCCCTGCCACGTACGGAATCAACCGGTCGGCCAAGGCATCCCAGTCCAGTGGTGCACCATCGTCGCTGCGCTGCCAGGAGCCCGCATGCACTTCGTAGATGGACAGCGGCGTGCAGGTTCCGGCCTGCCGCCGCGCCGCCAACCATGCGTCATCGTGCCACTGCATCGGCGCGGCCGAAGGCACCCGCGAGGCGGTGGCCGGTGGCAGCTCGGCCCAGCGCGCCATCGGATCGAACTTGTCGGGCATCACCCGGCCGTCGGCGCCGACGATGCGGAATTTGTAGCGGGCACCGGCCTGCACGCCAGGCAGGAACAGCTCCCACACGCCAGCGGTGTGGCGCAGCCGCATCGGGTGGCGCCGGCCATCCCACCCGTTGAAATCGCCGACCACGGCAACCCTTCGTGCGTTGGGGGCCCACACCGCGAAGCGCACGCCGTCGATACCCTGTACCTGCATCGCTACTGCGCCCAACTGGCGCGCTGCATCAGCGTCACCGGCATGGAAATGCTGCAGCAGCGCCTCATCCAGCAGCGGACCGAAGGAATAGGCATCGTGCACCTGCTCCACACCCTGCTCGAAATGCAGGGCGAGCAACGGCACGGGCGCTTCACCTGCTGCACCTTCGAACAGGCCAGGCAAGGGGCCCGGTTGCAGATCCCAGCGCCGCTCCGGGCCCGCAATCACCTCCACCCGACGCGCGTGGGGCACCAGAACGCGCAGCTGGCGCTGGCCATCGGGCTGTTGGTGCGGCCCGAGCCAGGCAAACGCATCGGCCGGCCGTGCATGAACCAGGTCGTCCAGGGCCGGAGCCACCACGCCCTCCTCCCGTCCGGCAGTCGCCATGGGCTCTTCCTCGAGGGCGACCGGCTGCAGGCTGTCGTGACTCATGCGGCCACCTGGCAGGTCTGCTGGTACAGGGCCAGATATGCGCGCCCCGCCGCATCCCAACCGCCCGGCCGCAGCATGGCCGCGCGGCGCATGGCCTGCAGCAGGCCGGGCAGGCGGAAGGTGCGCATCGCCCGTTCCACGCAGCGGCGCAGGCCATCGGCATTGGCGCCGTGGAACAGGAATCCGGTCACGCCATCCTCGACGGTATCGACCAGCCCGCCGGTCGCGTGCGCGATGGGCAGGCAGCCGAAGCGCTGCGCGTACATCTGGCTCAACCCACAGGGTTCGAAACGCGAAGGCATCAGCAGGAAATCGGCGCCAGCAAACATCTGGCGGGCCAGCGCCTCTTCGAAGCCGATGAATGCGCCCACCCGTCCGGGGTAGCGCCGGGCCAGCGCCTGCACCTGCGCTTCCACCTGCGGCTCGCCGCCACCGATGATGACCAGCTGGCCGCCGGCCGCCACGATCTGCGGCGCCACGTCGCATGTGATGTCCAGACCTTTCTGGTGCACCAGGCGGGAGACCACCGCGAACAGCGGGCCGGCCGAGGGCGCCAGGCCGAATGCACTGCGCACCGCGTGCGCATTGGTGGCGCGCCCGGTCCATTCGCCGATGCCGAAATGGGCCTTGAGGTGGATGTCGCGGCGTGGATCCCAGCTGGCGTCGATGCCGTTGACGATGCCACTCAGGTGTCCGCCGGCCGCCCGGCGCGCCAACAGGTCATGCAGCCCGCAGCCGTCATCCGGTGCGGTGATCTGTTGCGCGTAGCGCAGGCTGACCGTGTTCAGGCGCGTGGCATTGGTGATCCCGCCCTGCAGGAACGACATCTGCCCATGGAAGTGCAGTTCATCCAGGTGTTCGACCGGTACGCCCAGCACAGGTGCAAGCGCATACGGAAACACCCCCTGGTAAGCCAGGTTGTGGATGGTCAGCAGGGTCGGCACGGTGGTCCGGTCCCAACGCACGTAGGCTGCCGCCATGGCCACAGGCCAATCATTCAGGTGCAGCAGCTGCGGCGACCAGTCCAGCCCGGCACGCCCGGCCGCAATCTCCGCCGCCGCGTGTGAGAGCGTGGCGAAGCGAACCGCGTTGTCCTTCCACTCCTGGCCCTGCCCATCGACGTATGGCGAACCTTCGCGCTCGTACAGCTCTGGCGAGAGCAGCACGTAGATCGGAAGGCCGTCTGCCTGCACTGCCATGCCGATCCCGCACGCAGGCAGGCCCGCCCTCGCGCTGACCTGTCCCACCCGCTGCAGCTGTGGCAGGCGCTGCAGTACCTCCGGGTAGCCGGGCAGCAGCACGCGCGAATCACAGGCGCCGCGTACCGCACGCGGCAGGGCTGCGGCCACGTCGCCCAGGCCCCCGGCCTTGATGAAGTCGGCCATCTCGGTCGCGACGAACAACACACGCTGTACCAGCTCCGGCAGCTGCAGTGGCTGCGAGTGGCCACGCCGGGTGCCGATCGGCACGAGCGAACCGGGAGAGGTCGCAACAGATGAAGCGGACTGGACAGCGCGGGCCATGGGAGGGTCTCTCGGGTATTTCAGGCAGACGGACGCCAGCGGCGCCCGGATGGGCGCTGATGGTGGGAAGGAAGTCGACGCAGGACGTGGGGGACGTCAGCGAGAGGCTCAGGACGACAATAGCCCTGCATGCGATCAATCAACCGTGAAGCCATGGCGATTTCTTTGTGACAACACGTCATGAGCTCAGTACACATGACATGCGCCCGCCTCCTGCCCGTGTCTCCTGCGATGGGGCCGAGCCCACGCCCGGCTGTTGGCAATCCCACGTGCCGCCTGAGCCGAGCTGGATTGGTCTTTAAGAGACTCACCCTGCGACACCCGGTCGCAGGCCTTCGCGCTACGCGCTTGACCAATGTCAAACCGCCCGCCGCCGCCCGGGCGTATTCCTATGCAGGACCCGAACACGCCGGCGCGGCCGGCATCCACAAGGACCCTGCGATGAGCTACACCCCCGACAACGCCCAGCTGCTGAACGCCATGCAGAACGTCATGGTGATCTCCACCACCGACCTGCAGGGCAACATCACCTACGCCAATGACCTGTTCTGCACGCTCACCGGCTTCGCCCGCGAAGAGCTGATCGGCCAGCCGCACAGCATCGTGCGCCACCCGGACGTGCCCAAGGCCGTATACAAGGACATGTGGGACACCATCAAGGCCGGCAAGACCTGGACCGGCATCGTGCCCAACCTCGGCAAGGGCGGCGTGCTCTACGTGGTCGACACCACCGTGCAGCCGCTGTTCGACGCAGACGGCAACATCACCTCCTACATCAGCATCCGCCGCGTGGTGAACGACCTGATGCAGAACTATGACCTGGTTGAGTTCAGCAAGGAAAAGTTCGACGACTTCTACGAGGCCGCGTGAACGCTCTCCCGACCAGTACGCCCTTCAGCCGTCTGCTGGTGGGTTTCGCGTCCGAGTCGGGCAACGCCCGCGCCCTGGCCCAGCGCCTGGGCGCGGAACTGCAGCCGCATGGGCCGCAGGTGCTCCCGTTCAACGACATCGACGTAGCCAGTCTCGGCCAAGGCGATGTGCTGCTGGCGATCTCCAGTTCCTTCGGTGACGGCGAGCCGCCAGCCAATGGCGAGCAGTTCTTCGAAACGCTGCGCCGGATCCCGACGCTGAGCGGCCTGCGCTATGCAGTGTTCGGGCTCGGTGATACCGGCTACCCGAGCTTCTGCGGCTTCACCAAGGCGCTGGATGCCGCGCTGAGCGAGCGCCAGGCGCAGCCACTGCTGCGCCGCGTGGATGCCGACCTGGGCTACGAGCAGTTCTTCCAGCAATGGCAGCCGGTGCTTGGCCAGGTGCTGAACGGCAACCTCAGCGCTGGCCAGGATCTGCACCTGCAGGTCACCGCTTATGGCGAAGACAATGCCTTTGCCGCTCCCATCCTCGAACGCCGCCGCTTGAACAGCAGCGACCCGGCGGCGTGGCACCTGCAGTTGGACATTGCCGGCAGTGGCATGGCCTACCGCGCGGGTGACACCCTGCACGTGGTACCCGAGAACGACCCTGCCTTGCTGCAGGCATTGGCTACCTGGTACGGCGACACCGCCGCCGTGGCCGCCCTGCACGACCGCGAGCTGCGCCTGCTGAGCAAGGGCGTGCTGCGCGAACTGGCCAAGCTCGGCAGTAGTGAGGTACTGAAGGGCCTGTTGAAGGTCAGCCAGAAGCGCGAGCTGGAAGCCTACCTGCACGGCCTGGACCTGCTGGACGTGCTGCAGGACCACGCCACGCCGGACAGCGTGCCGCTGGCCCGACTGCGTGAACTGCTGTCACCGCGGCTGCCGCGTGCCTATTCCATCGCCTCGCACCCGTGCGACGACCAGCTGAGCCTGTGCGTGCGCGAAGTACGCTACACCCTGCGCGGCCGCGAGCGCTTCGGCACCGCCACCGGCAGCCTGCTGCATGGCGGCGAGCACGCCCGTGTGTACTGCCGCTCCAACCCTGGCTTCCACCTGCCCGATACCGGCCAGGCGCCGCTGCTGCTGGTCGGCACCGGCACCGGCATCGCACCGCTGATGGGCCTGATGCAGGAGCTGCAGGCCAACGGCTGCGAACGCGAGGTGCACCTGGTGTTTGGCGAGAAGCACCGCCAGCACGATTACCTGTATCGCGACCAGCTGCAGGACTGGCACGCGCGTGGCGTGCTGGCCGGCCTGCATACCGCGTTCTCGCGCGATGGCGCTGAAAAGATCTATGTGCAGCATGTGCTGCAGCAGCGCGCCAGCGAAGTGCGCGACGTCCTGGCCCGCGGCGGGCACCTGTACCTGTGCGGCAACAAGCGCCATCTGGAAAGCGCGGTGCGCGAGGCCATCGATGCCATTGGTGGCGAAGGGCGCTGGGACGCGCTGCGCGGTGAAGGCCGCACGCACTGTGAGCTGTATTGATCGGTACCACTGGACTGCACGAATCCTGGACCGGTAGAGCCGGCCGCTGGCCGGCTGCCCAGTACTCATTGGTTGCCGGCCAGCGGCCGGCACTACCAGAACATGTAGCCAATCATCGCCTGTGCATCACGGTAGAGCCGGCCGCTGGCCGGCATTACCAGAATATGTAGCCAACCATCGCCCGTGCATCACGGTAGAGCCGGCCGCTGGCCGGCTGCCCAGTATCCCTTGGTTGCCGGCCAGCGGCCGGCACTACCATCAGATGTGACCCACCGTCGCCGGTGGGTCCATCACGGGTCAACCGCCGACGATGCGACCATCCACCATGCGCGCCACCTGCTGACCGAACATCGCCACGTCCTGTGGATCGTGGCTGATCAACAGCAGCGGAATGCCGGTCTTGTCCAGCACGGTCTCCAGCTCCTGGCGCAGGTGCTGGCGCAGGTCATGGTCCAGTGCGGAGAACGGCTCATCCAGCAGCAGCGCTTGCGGCTGCGTCACCAGGGCGCGCGCCAATGCAGTGCGCTGGCGCTGGCCACCGGAGACCTGCGACGGCAGCAGATCGCCCACCGTGTCGATGCGGAATGCGTGCAGCCACTGCTCCACCGCATCGAAACGCTGGCCGACCCGCGGATTCAACCAGCCCTTCTGCAGCCCGAACGCCACGTTCTGGCGCACGCTCAGGTGCGGGAACAACGCGTAATCCTGGAACACGTAGCCCAGCCGGCGGCGCTGCGGCGGCAGATCCACAGCGGTGGCCGCGTCGAACAGGGTCTGCCCCTGCAGGCGCACATGGCCCTGGCCCGGCCGCAGCAGCCCGGCCACCGCCTTCAGGGTCAGGCTCTTGCCGGCGCCTGAAGGTCCGAACAGCACCACCTGGCGCTGCGTGCACTGCAGCGATACGTCCAACACGAAATCCTGGCCGGCCGCCTGCAGGCGGCGCCGCACCTGCAGGTCAAGCCACATCGCGCAGCTCCCGCCGACGCCCGCCCACCAGCCGCGCTGCCAGCAACAGGATCACGATGCACACCACCGAAGTCAGGATCACCAGCGCATTGGCCTTGCCATCCTGGCCGGCCTGCACCGCCTCGTAGATGGCGATCGACAGCGTCTGCGTGCGTCCCGGAATGCTGCCGGCCACCATCAATGTCGCGCCAAACTCACCCATCGCGCGTGCGAAGGCCAGCAGCAGGCCGGCAAGAATGCCGCGCCACGCCAGCGGCAGCGTGACGCGGAAGAACACCGCTGCTTCGGACACTCCAAGCGTGCGCGCGGCCTGCTCCAGCTGCCCGTCCACTTCTTCGAACGCCGCGCGTGCCGGCTTGAACACCAGCGGCAGCGAAGCCACCGCCGCGGCGATCACCGCGGCCTGCCAGGTGAACACCAGGTTGATGCCGAACCACGACTGCAGCCACGCGCCGATCGGGCCGTTGCGGCCGATCAGCACCAGCAGGTAATAGCCCAGCACCGTCGGTGGCAGCACCATCGGCAGGGTCAGCAGCGAATCCAGCAGCTCGCGGCCGGGAAAGCGCCGCCGCGCCAGCAGCGCGCCCAGTGCCACGCCCAGCACCAGATTGATCGCGGTGGCCCAGCCGGCCACCTTCAGCGACAACCCCAGTGCGCTCCAGTCCAGATCCATGCGTCAGGGCTTGCCGAACCCGTGCTTGGCCAGGATCGCCTGGCCCGGCGCCGAACGCACGAAGGCGGTGAAGCGCCTGGCTTCGGCCGACTGCGCGCTGGCCTTGGTCACCGCCAGCGGATAAGCAATGCGCCCCGCCACCGGAACCGCGAAGGCGCGGCGCACCCGGTCGGGCATCGCCTGTGCATCTGTGGCATAGACGAAGCCCGCATCCACTTCACCGCGCGCCACGTAATCCAGCGACTGGCGCACGTTCTGCGTCGTGATGATCCTGCCCTGCACCGACGGCCACAGGCCCGCCGCTTCCAGCGCGCCCTTGGCATAGCGGCCGACCGGCACGCTGTCCGGGTTGCCCAGCGCAACGCGCCGCACACCGGCACCAGCCAGGTCCTTCAAGGTGCGCGGCGCGGCCTTGGCCTGCGGTGGCACCACCACCCACAGCGCGTTCACCGCGAACACCTCGCGGGTACCGGCCGCCAGCAGGTCCTGCTGCTGGGCCTGGTCCATCGTGGTTTCATCGGCCGACGCGAACACATCCACCGGTGCGCCACGGCTGATCTGCTGCAGCAGCACGCCGGATGCGGCGAAGTTGAAATCGACCCTGACACCCGGGTGCGCCCTCTCATACGCCGCGCCCAGCTCGCGGAAGCTCTCGGTCAGGCTCGAAGCCGCCGACACCGTCAGGTCGGCCGCCCAGGCCGGCACCGTAGCCAGCAGTCCCAGCAACAACAGTCCAGCTCGCTTCATCGTCGGCTCCCGGCCAGGTTCAGTTCGGATCGGATTCGTCGGCCACCGCCAGCGCTGCCAGGCGCTCGGGCTGCAGCAACAGGATCTCGCGCTGCTTCACCGCAATGATCCCATCATCGCTCAGGCGGCGCAGCACGCGGCTGGCGGTTTCCGGCGCCATCCGCAGGTAATTGGCGATCTCGGTACGCGCCATCGTCAGGTTGAAGCGCGTGGCGGAGAAACCGCGCCGCGCGTAGCGCTCGGACATGTCCAGCAGGAACGCGGCCATGCGTTCTTCGGTACGGTGGTTGGCGGCCAGGGTCGCGACCTTGCCGATCTCCGCACTGAGCAGGCTGAACAGCTTGGCCTGCAGCCCCGGCATGCGGGTCGCCAACAGGCTGAGCTTGGGGAACGAGATGCGGCACAGGTGCACGGTGTCCAGCGCCACCGCATTGCAGGGGAAGCGCGAACCGTGGATCGCGTTGAGGCCGATCACTTCGCCCGGCAGGCTGAAGCCCAGCACCTGCTCGTTGCCCTGGCTGTCATCGACGAAGGTCTTGACCATGCCCGCGCGCACCGCAGCAATCGAATCGAACGATTCGCCGGCGCGGAAGATGTAGTCACCTGCATGGAACGGACCGAC
Organism: Stenotrophomonas sp. YJH_SMC_64; assembly: GCF_059371375.1. Classification (NCBI taxonomy): domain Bacteria; kingdom Pseudomonadati; phylum Pseudomonadota; class Gammaproteobacteria; order Lysobacterales; family Lysobacteraceae; genus Stenotrophomonas; species Stenotrophomonas sp. YJH_SMC_64. Next base: position 101,348 of record NZ_JCAFUN010000018.1, read on the forward strand.
ATGGTCGACCAGCACGTGCAGGTCGCCCAGTGCGGTCTTGTCGTAACCCTGCGACATGCATGCGTCGGAGAACGCGCAGGTGCTGCAGAAGTGCAGTGCGTCGCCATCATCGGCGGCGGCGGGGTTGGGTGTGGCCCGGCCGAGACGGCCCTGCGAAGGCGGAATTGAAGACATCGGGGCAAGACTCAAGCGATGGCGGCCGCCGGCCGGAAGCATGCGGCCATCATACGCCACAGCAGGCGCCCTTCTTCGGCCAGGCGCAGCACGCGCGCATCCCACTGCGCCCAGCCGCGTGCCAGCAGCGGCGACAACGCGGGCAGCTGTTCGGCGAAACATTCCTCGAACGGTTCATCGTTGCGCCACTCGAAGGCAGCCGCATCGAGGGCGTGGTCACAGGCGATGCTCTGCGCCACTTCGGCCACCAACCGCTCGTCCTCGGACAGGATCAGCCCGGCGGAGACTCCCATGTGACCCGCCAGCAGCCGCGCACGCCATTCGCCCAGTTCGTCCTCCAGCCGGTAGAACACCTCGCCGATCTGGCTGCAGGCAGACAGGCCAAGCCCGATGAAATCACTGCGGTCGCGGCGTGGCACGCTGGCAAGATCGCAATGGCGCTGGCCATCGCCCGGACCGTGCGGGTTCGGCAGATCGCCGCGCTGATAGTGATCGCCACCAATCGGTTCGTAACCCGCAGCGCGCAGCAGGCGCCAGGCCTGCAGCCAATGGACGGCCGAGGGGTATTCTGGCAGCGCACACGGCGCCGGCAGCAGGATGCGCTCCGGTGCCTCGGCCAGCACCTCGTGCAGCCGTTCAATGAAGCCAGCGTCCTCGCTGCCGGGTACCCGCAACTGGTAGTAGCGCGCGGTGAAGCCCACCTGTCGCGCCTGTGCCAGCAGGGTCGGCCCCGGTGCATCGGCGCGATCGATCACGTTCAAACGGGTGCAGCCCACCGCACGCAGCTGCGCCGGCGCCAGCGCGCTGCCTGCGTCCAGCCGCACCTCCACCTGGGGCCGCGCCACGGTGCGCAGGTGCTGCGGCACCGCATCCAGCAGCTGGCCGAGCTGCGGCGGCGGCAACGTCTCGGCCAGCCCCAGCTGCAGTACCATCGCCACCACTTCACGGTCCTCGGCCAGCACGTCGGCCTGCAGCCGCAGCGCCAGCAGCAAGGTGTCCAGATAGGCCTGCGGCGGCACACCGCGCCCGCCACGACCGACCTGGAAGCCGAGCGTCAAGCCGCGTGGGATCAGGTGCTCATTGCTGGCGCGCATGGCAGCGCGCCAGCCGCTTTCGCCAAAACCAGTACTGAACTGGTCAGCCGGCGGAAACAGCACGTGCCGCGGTTGCCGCAGCAATGCAGCCTGCAGCGCAGTGTCCTCGCTCTCGTCAACGTGGAAGCTCATGGCAGACATCTTCGGGCGTTCCTCTTCGCGTGGCCCTGATTGAAATCAAGCGTGGCGCATCTGGCGGTTGCTGCCGGCCAGCGTCCGGCACTACCCCTTCACCCACCATTTGGTAGTGCCGGCCGCTGGCCGGCAGCACCCTCCACCCATCGCGCACCGTTCTGGTAGTGCCGGCCGCTGGCCGGCAAACACCTTCACCCACCGCGCACCCGCTCGGCGGCGGCCGCATCGATGGCTTCGGGCAGGTCGGTTTCGCGGTCGATCTGCGGGAAGTGGCGGCGTTCCATACGGCGGATCGCGAAGTGCATCCAGGCCAGTGCAGCGGCCACCAGCACGAACAGCAGCATGAAGCAGCTGCTCCAGATGCCCACCGCATCGTTCAATGCACCGAACACGATCGGCAGGATGAAGCCACCCAGGCCACCGATCATGCCAACCACGCCGCCCACGGCACCCACGTGCTTGGGGTAGTACACCGGGATGTGCTTGTAGACCGCGGCCTTGCCCAGCGACATGAAGAAGCCCAGCACGAACACCAGCACGGTGAACATCACCACGTCGATGGCCAGATGGAAGTGGATCGGGCCATGGATGCCCTTCACCACATACTCGGTATCCGGGTAGGCCAGCAGGAAGGTGCAGATGGCCGACACGCCGAAGGTCCAGTACATCACCCGGCGCGCCCCCATCCGGTCCGACATCCAGCCACCGACCACGCGGAACAGGCTGGCCGGGATCGAATAGCACGCCGCCAGCATGCCGGCGTGGCCCACGTCCATGCCATAGGCGCCCACCAGGTAGTGCGGCAGCCACAGCGCCAGCGCCACGAAGCCACCGAACACGAAGAAGTAGTACAGCGAGAACCGCCACACCTGCAGGTTCTTCAGTGGCGCCATCTGCTCGGCGAACGGCACCGGCTTCACGCCTTCGCGACGGCGCTGCTCCAGCGACGGATCTTCCTTGCTGAAGAGGAAGAACAGCACCGCCGTGACGGCCAGCGCGACGGCCCAGACCTTGGCGACCATGGTCCAGCCGGCCGCCACCATCACCAGCGGCGCCAGCAGCTTGGTCACCACCGAGCCGATGTTGCCAGCACCGAAGATGCCCAGTGCGGTGCCCTGCTTGCTGGCCGGGAACCACTTCGAGACGTAGGCCACGCCCACCGAGAAGTTGCCGCCGGCGATACCCACGCACAGCGCGGCAATCAGGAACTGGGTGTAGGTCTGGGCATAGGTCAGCATCCAGGTGGCCACTGCGCCACACAGCATCACCAGCACCATCACCTTGCGGCCACCGAACTGGTCGGACCATATGCCGAGGAAGACCCGGCTGACCGAACCGGTCAGTACCGGCGTGGCGATCAACAGGCCGAACTGGGTGTCATTCAAGCCGAGCTGTTGACTGATCTGGATGCCGATGATCGAAAAGATCATCCACACCGCAAAGCACACGGTGAAGGCGAACGTGCTCAGCCACAGCGCACGTTGCTGCTGCCCGGCACTGGCGGGGGCAAGGGCCTGGTGCATGAATTCTCCTCGTTCAAGGGGGTTCAGCCGATATCCGCTTCGGCTTCGATCTCATCCAGCCCGCGCACCGGGTAGCGTTCCTGCAGCTGCAGCAGGTAGGCCTGCACTTCACGCTGGCGTACCTGCAGCTCCAGGTAGTCACGCAGCTGCGGCAGCACCGCCTCGAACGGCTGCGGCTGGCCTTCCTCGCGTGCATCGACGCAGACCACGTGGTAGCCCCAGCGCGATTCCACCGGGAAACCGGCCAGGCCCTCGCGCAGGCGGAACACCTGGCGGTCGAACTCCGGCGTGGTCTGCCCACGCTGCAGCCAGCCCAGGTCGCCGCCCTCGCTGCTGGATGGGCAACGCGAATGGCGCAGGGCGAAATCGGCGAACAGGTGCGGCGACTCTTTCAGCAGCCCGACCAGCCGCTCGCCCTCGGTACGTGCGGCGAAGCGCCCAGCCACGTCGTCGGCCGGCGCGGCCAGCAGGATATGGCGCAGACGCACGCGGTCGGGGGAGCGGAAGCGCTCCGGGTTCTGCTCGAAGTACCGGCGGCAGTCTTCATCACTCGGTACGCGGTCTTTGATCGCATCTTCCAGCAGCTGTTGGATCAGCACTTCCTCGTCGCTTACTCGGTTGCCCTCCGGCGCCTGCAGCCCAAGCCGCTGCGCTTCCAGGCGCAGCAGCTCGCGCACCACCAGTGCACGTGCCGCTTCGGCACGAGACTGCTCCGGGCGCATCGCCCGGTGGTGCTGCATCTCGCGGGCGATGTCGGCCTCGCTGATCGCGGTCTCGTCCACGAACAGCCGGCACGGTGCCGGCTGCCCGAGCGAGCGCGGCCCCTGCGCTGCCGCGTCATGGTGGTGCGAATGCGCCTCGGCGGGAACCGGCGCAGCGGAGTCGATCACGGTGATCGGCAGGAATTTCGGCAGGCTGCCCATGACTTACTCCCGCGGACCGTAGCGCAGCGTGGCCTGGCGGCGGCGCACCACCTGGTACGGCCTCCACAGGTAGCTGATCGGAATGCTCCACACGTGCACCAGGCGCGTGAACGGCGCGATCAGGAACAGGGTCAGGCCCAGGAAGATATGCATCTTGTAGACCCAGCTGACGCCCTCGATGTAGTCGGCGGCACCGGCACGGAAGGTCACGATGTGCTGTGCCCACTCGGCCAGCTGCACCATCACCCCGCCGTCCAGGTGGCCGGACGAGATGCGGATGCTGTACAGGCCCAGGCACAGCTGGGCGAACAGCAACACCAGCACCAGGGTATCACCGAAGCTGCCGGTGGCCCGCACGCGCGCGTTGAACAGGCGGCGCACCAGCAGGATGCTGATGCCGATGAAGCACAGTGCGCCGAACACACCACCGACCACCATCGCCAGCATCTGCTTCTGCGAGGAGGTGATGAAGTGCTCGTACACCGCGTGCGGGGTCAGCAGGCCGACCAGGTGGCCACCGAGGATGGCCAGGATGCCGATGTGGAAGCAGTTGCTGCCGATCCGCATGCCCTTGTCCGACAGCATCTGGCTGGAGCCGGTGCGCCAGGTATACATGGCCCTGTCATAGCGGGCCCAGCTGCCGATCAGCAGCACCGCCACGGCGATGTACGGGTAGTACTGGAAGGCGAATTGATGCAGGGAGTAACTCATGGCTGGACCTCTCGATGCGAAGGACGGGCCGGCGAACGCACGGGCGGCTTGCAGTCTTCGGCAGGAGCTTCGGCGCCGAAGCGCACCGCCTCCTCCTCCCACAAACGGTCCATGGCCTCGGCGGTATCGTCGCGGACTTCCTCGCTGGCACGCTGGCGCAGCGCCTGCAGATCGGCCTTGCCGTCACCGGCTTCGACCAGGATCTCGAACAGCACCCGGTGCGGCAGCTCCCGCTCGGCGGCACGCGCCGCCAGCATCCCGGCGATATGGCCGATGTGGTGCAGCCACTCGCGGGCCTCGCTGCCTGGGCGATGGGCCAGGAACTCCAGCAGCAGCGGCAGGTAATCCGGCAGCTCGCGTGCATCCAGTTCGAAGCCGTTGCGGCGGTAGGTTTCGACCAGATCGACCATGGCCTGGCCACGGTCCCGCGACTCGCCATGGATGTGTTCGAACAGCAGCAGGCTCATCGAACGGCCGCGGTCGAAACTGGCCAGCCACGCCGCCTGCGCATCCAGCGCATCGGTGGCCAGCAGCTGCTGCACGAAGCTGCGCAGCTGCTGGCGGCGGGCGGCGTTCAGCGCCGGGTCGTCACAGGCGGCGAGCAGTTCCTCGCCGTGCTCCCACAGTTCTTCGCGGGGGTAGTCCAGCAATACCCCGACCAGCTTGAGCACGCTCATCACACCACCTCCTTGCGGCGGTGGTTCGGGCCCTTGTCCACCACGAAGGTGGTGGTCTTGCGCTGGCCGAACAGGTCGGCCGGGCTGTCACCATTGCAGCCGTTGCCGAAGGTGAAGCCGCAGCCGCCGCGCTCGCCGAAGGCGTCGTTGGCGTACTCGCGGTGGCCGGTCGGAATCACGAAACGGTCCTCGTAGTTGGCGATGGCCAGGTAGCGGTACATCTCTTCCACCTGGGCGATGCTCAGCCCGGTCTGTTCCAGCACCGCAGTGTCTTCCACGCCGTCCACGTTCCTGGCCCGGCGCCAGGCACGCATGGCCATCAGCCGCTCCAGCGCGCGTACCACCGGCGCCTCGTCACCGGCCGTCAGCAGGTTGGCCAGGTAGCGCATCGGAATGCGCAGCGACGCCACGTCCGGCAGCTCGCCGCTCATGCCCACGCGGCCACGTTCGGCGGCGGACTGGATCGGCGACAGCGGCGGTACGTACCAGACCATCGGCAGCGTGCGGTATTCCGGGTGCAGCGGCAGCGCCAGCTTCCAGTCGATCGCCAGCTTGTACACCGGCGACTGCTTGGCCGCATCCAACCAGCTGTCCGGAATGCCCTCCTTGCGCGCGGCGGCGATCACCGCCGGATCGTTCGGGTCCAGGAAGATGTTCAGGTGGGCCTGGTACAGGTCCTTCTCGGCGGCCACCGAAGCGGCCTCGGCGATGCGGTCGGCGTCGTACAGCATCACGCCCAGGTAGCGGATGCGGCCCACGCAGGTTTCCGAGCACACGGTCGGCTCACCCATCTCGATGCGCGGGTAGCAGAAGATGCACTTCTCCGACTTGCCGCTCTTCCAGTTGTAATAGATCTTCTTGTACGGGCAGGCCGACACGCACATGCGCCAGCCGCGGCACTTGTCCTGGTCGATCAGCACGATGCCGTCTTCCTCGCGCTTGTAGATCGCGCCCGAGGGGCACGCCGACACGCACGCCGGGTTCAGGCAATGCTCGCACAGGCGCGGCAGGTACATCATGAAGGTCTTCTCGAAGGCGCCGTAGATCTCCTTCTGCACCTGGTCGAAGTTGTAGTCGCGCGATCGCTTGCTGAACTCCGAACCGAGGATCTCCTCCCAGTTCGGGCCCCACTCGATCTTCTGCATGCGCTCGCCACTGATCAGCGAACGCGGCCGCGCGGTGGGCTGGTGCTGGCTGTCCTTGGCGGTGTGCAGGTTCTGGTAGTCGAAATCGAACGGCTCGTAGTAGTCGTCGATCTGCGGCAGGTCCGGGTTGGCGAAGATCTTGGCCAGCATGCGCCAGCGGCCACCCGCGCGTGGCACCAGCTTGCCGCTGCCGGTGCGCACCCAGCCACCGTTCCACTTCTCCTGGTTTTCCCATTCCTTCGGGTAGCCGATGCCCGGCTTGGTTTCCACGTTGTTGAACCAGGCGTACTCGACGCCCTCGCGCGAAGTCCAGACGTTCTTGCAGGTGATCGAGCAGGTATGGCAGCCGATGCACTTGTCCAGGTTCAGCACCATCGCGATCTGTGCACGGACCTTCATCACACCACCTCCTTGCTGGCCGATGCCGAAGCACCAGCGGGCTGCTCATCGTCCAACCAATCGATCTTGTCCATCTTGCGTACGATCACGAACTCGTCGCGGTTGGTACCGCAGGTGCCGTAGTAGTTGAAGCCATAGGCCAGCTGCGCGTAGCCGCCGATCATGTGGGTCGGCTTGAGCACGATGCGGGTCACCGAGTTGTGGATGCCGCCGCGGGTGCCGGAAATCTCCGAGCCCGGCACGTTGATGATGCGTTCCTGGGCGTGGTACATCATCGCCATGCCCGGCATCACGCGCTGGCTGACCACCGCACGCGCGGCGATCGCACCGTTGACGTTGAACAGCTCGATCCAGTCGTTGTCGACGATGCCGGCGCTGCGCGCGTCGTCCTCGCTGATCCACACGATCGGGCCACCGCGCGACAGTGTCTGCATGATCAGGTTGTCGCTGTAGGTGCTGTGGATGCCCCACTTCTGGTGCGGGGTGATCCAGTTCAGCACGATCTCCTTGTTGCCGTTCGGGCGCTGGTTCAGCAGCGGCTCCACCGTGCGCGTGTTGACCGGCGGCCGGTAGCTCATGAAGGCCTCGCCGAAGTCGATCATCCACTCATGGTCCTGGTAGAACTGCTGGCGACCGGTCACCGTGCGCCACGGAATCAGCTCATGCACGTTGGTATAGCCGGCGTTGTAGCTGACGTTGTCGTCTTCCAGGCCCGACCAGATAGGCGAAGAGATGATCTTGCGCGGCTGCGCCTGGATGTCACGGAAGCGGATCGCCTCGTGTTCCTTGCCCACCGCCAGATGCGTATGCTCGCGACCGGTGAAGGTGCCCAGCGATTCCCACGCCTTCACTGCCACGTGGCCGTTGGTTTCCGGCGCCAGGTGCAGGATCACTTCGGCCGCGTCGATTGCGGTCGAGATGGCCGGACGGCCCTGGCTTACACCCTCTTCGTGCACGGTGTGGTTCAACTTGCCGAGGAACTCCACCTCGTGCTTGGTGTCCCAGCTCATTCCCTTGCCGCCGTTGCCCTGCTTGTCCAGCAGCGGGCCGAGCGAGGTGAACTTGCGGTACAGGTTCGGGTAGTCACGCTCCACCACCGTCATCGACGGCATGGTCTGGCCCGGAATGGCCTCGCACTCGCCCTTCTTCCAGTCGGCCACGCCGAACGGCATGCCCAGCTCGTTGGGGGTGTCGTGCAGGGTCGGCACCAGCACCAGGTCCTTCTCCACACCCAGCACGCCCGGCGCCATCTCGCTCACGGTGCGGGCCACCTCCTTGAAGATGTCCCAGTCACTGCGCGATTCCCAGGCCGGGTCCACCGCCTTCGACAGCGGGTGGATGAAGGGGTGCATGTCCGAAGTGTTGAGGTCGTCCTTCTCGTACCAGGTTGCCGTCGGCAGCACGATGTCCGAGTACAGCGCGGTGGTGCACATGCGGAAGTCGAGCGTGACCAGCAGGTCCAGCTTGCCTTCCGGCGCCTCGTCGCGCCACTTCACCTCCTGCGGTTTCACTGCGCCCATTTCGCCCAGGTCCTTGCCCTGCAGCCCGTGGCGCGTACCCAGCAGGTGCCGCAGCATGTACTCATGGCCCTTGCCCGAGGAACCGAGCAGGTTCGAGCGCCAGATGAACATCATGCGCGGGTGGTTCTGGCTGGCGTCGGGGTCGGCGAAGGCGAAGTCCAGCGAGCCGTCCTTGAACTTGCCCAGCGCGTAGTCAGCCGGGGCTACGCCGGCCGCTTCGGCCTCGCGTACCAGCTGCAGCGGGTTGCGGTCCAGCTGCGGGGTGCTCGGCAGCCAGCCCATGCGCACCGCGCGCAGGTTCAGGTCGGCCAGGCTGCCGCCGTACTTGCTGGCATCGGCAAGCGGCGACAGCAGCTCGTCCACCTGCAGCTTCTCGTAGCGCCACTGCCCGGTGTTGAAGTAGAAGAACGAGGTGCCGTTCATGTGGCGCGGCGGCTTGCTCCAGTCGAGGCCGAACGCCAACGGCTGCCAGCCGGTCTGCGGGCGCAGCTTTTCCTGGCCCACGTAATGCGCCCAGCCGCCACCGGTCTGGCCCACGCAACCGCACATGATCAGCATGTTGATCAGGCCGCGGTAGTTCATGTCGTTGTGGAACCAGTGGTTCATGCCCGCGCCGACGATGATCATCGATCGGCCGTGGGTCTTGTCGGCGGTACGCGCGAACTCTCGCGCGATCTCGATCACCTCGGCGCGCGACACGCCGGTGATGCGCTCCTGCCACGCCGGCGTGCCCGGCACCATGTCATCGAAGCTCGATGCCACGTTGCCGCCGCCAAAGCCACGGTCAACGCCATACTGGGCCAGCAGCAGGTCGTAGACCGTGGCCACCAGCGTCTCGCCGCCATCGGCCGTGGCCAGCCGGCGCACCGGAATGTTGCGGTCCAGTACTTCTTCGGCCGGTGCAGCGGTCCAGCCGTCGCTTTCAATGCCACCGAAGTACGGGAAGCTCACCGCCTCGATGCCGTCGTTGGCATCGGACAAGCTCAGGCGCAGGCGTGTGTCGGCGCCATTGCTTGCCTTCTCTTCGATGTTCCAGCGGCCCTTCTCACCCCAGCGGAAACCGATCGAGCCATTGGGCACCACGATCTGGCCGCTGTTCTCGTCGTAGGCCAGGGTCTTCCAGTCCGGGTTGTTGGCTTCACCCAGCCCGCCCAGCTCACTGGCACGCAGGAAGCGGCCCGCCACCAGGCGGCCATCGTCGCGACGCTCCAGACGCACCAGCATCGGCATGTCCGAGTACTGGCGGCAGTAGTCCTGGAAATACTGCGAGGGCGAATCGACATGGAACTCGCGCAGGATCACATGGCCGAACGCAAAGGCCAGCGCCGCGTCGGTGCCCTGCTTGGGGTGCAGCCAGTGGTCGGTCAGCTTGGCCAGCTCGGAATAGTCCGGGCAGATCGCCACCGTCTTGGTGCCGTTGTAGCGCGCCTCGGTGAAGAAATGTGCATCGGGCGTACGCGTCTGCGGCACGTTCGAGCCCCAGGCGATGATGTAGCGACTGTTGTACCAGTCGGCCGATTCGGGCACGTCGGTCTGCTCGCCCCAGATCTGCGGCGAGGCCGGCGGCAGGTCGCAGTACCAGTCGTAGAAGGACAGGCAGGCGCCACCCAGCAGCGACAAATATCGCGCACCGGCGGCGTAGGACACCATCGACATCGCCGGAATCGGCGAGAACCCGACCACGCGGTCCGGGCCGTACTGCTTCACCGTATACAGGTTGGAGGCGGCGATGATCTCGTTGGCCTCTTCCCACTGCAGGCGCACGAAGCCACCCATGCCGCGGCGGGTCTTGTACGAACGCGCCTTCTCCTTGTCCTCCACGATGCTGGCCCAGGCATCGACCGGGGCCTTGCTCTTGCGTGCTTCGCGCCACAGGCGCAGCAGCGTGCCGCGGATCAGCGGGTACTTCAGCCGGTTGGCGCTGTACAGGTACCAGGAATAGCTGGCGCCACGCGGGCAGCCACGCGGTTCATGGTTGGGCAGGTCCGGGCGCGTGCGCGGGTAGTCGGTCTGCTGGGTTTCCCAGGTGACCAGGCCGTTCTTGACGTAGATCTTCCAGCTGCAGGAGCCGGTGCAGTTCACGCCGTGGGTGGATCGTACGATCTTGTCGTACTGCCAGCGGGCGCGGTAACTGTTTTCCCAGTCGCGGCCCTCGCTCTTGGCAAAACCATGGCCATCGGCAAAGGTCTGGGGGTCACGCTTGAAGAACTGCAAGCGATCGAGGAAATAACTCATCGGGGATCTCCCTTTGCGGACATCGGCATCGTGGCTGTGTGTGTCATCTGGCTGCGGTGCGTTTTCATGTCGTCAGCAGGGTGTCTCGGCACCGCGCCGGTAGTACCACCACCAGGTCACGGCCAGGCAGGTGACATAGAAAACAACGAACCCGTACAGCGCCATGTCGGGGCTGCCGGTCAACGTAATGGACGAGCCGTAGCTCTTGGGAATGAAGAAACCGCCGTAGGCACCGATCGCACCGGAGAAACCGACCACCGCAGCCGATTCGATGCTGGCCTGGTGTGCGGCCGTGGCCTTGCCCTCGGCGTTGTCGTTGGCCGACCAGCGCTCATGCAGGGTGCGGAAGATCACCGGGATCATGCGGAAGGTGGTGCCGTTGCCGATGCCACTGAGCACGAACAGCGCCATGAAGCTGAGCAGGAAGCCGTAGAAGTTGCCGGCCTGGCCATCGCTGGGCAGGAAGTGCAGCACGCCGAACACCGCCGCGATCATCAGCGCGAACACCCAGAAGGTCAGGCGTGCGCCGCCCCAGCGGTCGGCCATGCTGCCACCCACCGAGCGCATCAGTGCGCCCAGCAGCGGGCCGATGAAGGCGTAGGCCAGCGGGTTCACGTCCGGGAACTGGCTCTTCACCAGCATCGGGAAGCCGGCCGAGAAACCGATGTAGGAACCGAAGGTGCCGATGTACAACCAGCACATCAGCCAGTTGTGCTTGCGGCGGAAGATCACCGCCTGCTCGGAGAACGACGAGCGGGCGCTGGTCAGGTCGTTCATGCCGAACCAGGCCGCGATGGCGCACAGCGCGATGGCCGGCACCCAGATGAAGCCGGCGTTCTGCAGGAACAGCGGCGCGCCCCCCTCCACTGCAGGCTGCGGTGCACCACCCAGCGCACCGAACACGCCCACGGTGATGACCAGCGGAATCACCGCCTGCGCCACCGACACGCCCACATTGCCCAGGCCGGCGTTCAGGCCCAGCGCCAGGCCCTGCTTCTGCTTGGGATAGAAGAAGGAGATGTTGGACATCGACGACGAGAAGTTCGCGCCACCGAAGCCACACAGGATCGCGATGGCCACGAACACCCAGTACGGGGTGGCCGGGTCCTGCACCGCAAAGCCGAGCCAGAGCGTCGGCGCCAGCAGCGAGGCGGTGGACAGCGCGGTCCAGCGGCGGCCGCCGAAGATCGGGATCACGAACGAATAGAAGATGCGCAGGGTCGCGCCGGACAGGCTGGGCAGCGCCACCAGCCAGAACAGCTGGTCGGTGCTGAAGTTGAAACCGATCTTCGGCAGGCTGATCGACACCGCCGAGAACAGCACCCAGACCGAGAAGGCCAGCAGAAGCGAGGGGATCGAGATGACCAGGTTGCGGGTGGCGACCCGCTTGCCGGTGCGCTCCCAATAGCCGGGGTCCTCCGGCGTCCAGTCGCTGATGACGCGACCGGGACTGGCAGTGCTGCGGACAACAGGATCGCTACCGACGGTCATACATGGCTCCAAGGCTGTGGAATGACGTGGGTACTGCGTTTCAAGTTGTAACCCGTCGTCATGCAGCCATTAGGCCGTGCAGCACGGACGACGGGGTTGATCTGGATCAATCAAGGGCCGGTTTCCACCCTGCCCCTGACAAATGTCAAACCGATGAAGCGGTGCTGCGGCGGGTCACCCCGCGCTGGCGCACGCTGTCGCGCACGTCCACATCGAACTGCAGCTGAAGCTGGCTTCCATCTTCCAGGGCAATGTCGAATGGCAGGCCATCGCGGCACGGCAGCCGCGCCGCCAAGGCCTCGACGGCCGAGCGCGGCAGTACCAGGCGGCAGAAGGTGCCTCCGTCGAGCAGTACCGGTTGATCGCCGCCATGCAGCGACACCGCCATGCCCCAGCCTTCGATACCGCCGAAGCGGGTCATGTTCTCGACCGTTTCACCGGCCAGCAGGCGCGCCAGCTCGGCCTCGTCCAGGCGAAGCCGTACCGATTGGTCCTGCAACTGCACTTTCATGACGCAACATCCTCCCATTGTTCGGGGGTATTGCAGTTGACCAGCCCGGCCTCGTCAACCGGCGCCAGCGCCACGGAATTCACGCCAAGACGACGCTGCAGGGCCTGCAGCGAGCGCGGACCGTCCGGGTCGCCCAGCATCGATTCAAGTACGTTGCGACAAGCATCGTCTATATCCACCAGCATGGGCAGGGGATGGCCGGCAAAGATCGTGCATGGACCGCGATGGCCGTCACGCAATTGCTGCAGCAATCGCGGCGGCAGCAGCGGCGTATCCACCGGCACCACCCAGGCCGGGCCATCGGGCATGCGCATCGCCACGCTGTAGAGCCCGCCCAGCGGCCCGCAACGTGCCACGCGGTCCGGCACGCCGCCGAACGCCGGGTAATTTCCGCTGACCCAGACCTCGCGTGCGCCAGCCTGCATCAACAGGCCCCGCATGTGTTCCAGCAAGGTCCGCCCCTGCCACGGCAGCAGCGCCTTGTCGCGGCCCATCCGGGTGGACAGGCCGCCGGCCAGCACGATGCCGTTGACGCTCATCGCCGTAGAGCCACGCCATGCGTGGCTGCGCCGGCCGGGTGCTCGGGAAAGGCCTCATCCACGCATGGCGTGGATCTACTGAACCCCGCGCCGCCCTGAAGGGTGGGGTCAATGCCCGTGGTCGTGCGCATGATCATGGGCATGGGCGGGTTCGCTGTCCGCATGGCACAGGCTGCAACCCTCGCTCCACTCGCTGTCGCCGTCCTCGTAGTGCTCCTGCTTCCAGATCGGGCACTGGTGCTTGACCACCTCGATCAACTGCCGGCACGCGCGGAACGCTTCGTCGCGGTGCGGGCTGCCCGCGGCCACCACCACCGCCACATCGCCGATGCCCAACCGGCCCTTGGCGTGGGCCACATACAGCTTCAGCTTCGGACCGAACGCCGCCTCGACCTCGGCGGCCAGGCGCTTGAACTCGTTCAGCACCAGCGGCTCGAACAGGTCGTAGGTGATCCCGGTCACCAGCCGGCCGATGTTGACGTCGCGCACCTTGCCGATGAACACGTCGATGCCGCCGAAGCCCGGATCAGAGACCGCAGCAATGCCCTCGGCTGGATCGATCGCCGCCTGCGCGCGGTCCACCACCTTCGCGATGATCTTCTCGCTCATCGCTCAGCCCCCGCTCACTGGTGGCAGGATCGCCACGCGGCCATCGTCGGGCAGCGCCTCGTGGTCGCGCAGCACGCGTTGCTGGTCGGCGAACGCCGAGTAGTCCAGCAGGCCGGCACGGAAACCCGGCCAACGCAGCGGCAGCAGCTCGCGCAGCGCCTGGCGCAGATCGGCCACGGTGCCACCGGCCACATCCACGGCGATCTCGCGGCTGGCATCCAGATCGGAAAACGCACCGAACAACTGCAGATTCACCTGTTTCATCATGACTCCTGGCTCACCAGCTGCACCGGTTCGTGGTGACCCCAGCCCTGCACGCGCACGTAGGTGCCAGCGCTGGCCAGGTCTCCCTCGGCCTCCAGCACCACCCAGGCGTTGGCCTGCAGCATGGACATCAAACGGAACGACTCCTGCCCGGACAGCACGCGCGCACTCAGGCGTCCCTGTCCGTCCATTTCCACCCGCGCACGCGCGTGGAAGCGCAGGCCCGGCGGCTTGCGCACGTCGGCCTGCAGCGGCAGCTGCAACATGAGCTCCGGCGCCAGCCCCAGCAGGCGGCGCAGTACCGGCTCAACGAAGAAGCGCTGGCCCACCGCAGCCGACACCGGGTTGCCGGGCAGGCCGAAATACAGCGCGCCATTGGGCAGCACCGCAAACAGCAGCGGCTTGCCGGGGCGGATCGCCACCTTGTGGAACACGATGCGCGCACCCCGGCCGCGCAGCGCGTCGGGAATGAAATCGTAGCGGCCGGCCGACACCGCGCCGGTGCTGATCAACAGCTGCGCACCCGCGTCCAGCGCTGCATCCAGTACCGCGTTGAACGCGGCCACGTCGTCGCCCACCGTGCCCTGCCAGACCACCTCGGCACCGGCGGCCTGCAGGCGGCCGACCAGGTACGGCCGGTTGCTGTCACGGATCTGACCGGATTCCAGCGTCTGCGCCGCCTCGGTCACCAGTTCCTTGCCGGTGGCGATCACCGCCGCCTTCGGCCGTGCCACCACCGCCACCTCGCCCACGCCGATGGCATGCAGCAGGGTGCGCGCGTTGATGTCCAGCAACTGCCCGGCCCGCAGCACGCGCTCGCCGTCGCTCACATCCTCGCCGCGCAGGCGCACGTTCTGGCCCGGCTTCACCGATGTCTTCAGGGCGATGCGGGCCGGGCGGCCGTCCTCGCTGGCGAGGATCTCCACATTCTCGACCGGCACCACCGTATCCAGCCCAACCGGCATGCGCGCACCGGTCATGATTTCCCAGGCACCCTCGCCGCCTTCGGCGCCAGCATCGCCGGCCGCCTGCCAACCCTGCACGGCAAATTCGGTACCGGCCTCGAACGCCGTGCCGTTGGCGCGCAGCGCGAAGCCGTCCATCGCCGAATTGTCGAACGGCGGCAGCGACTGCGCGCTGTGGATGTCACGGGCCAGCGTGCGGCCCGCGGCCTCATGCAGCGGCAGATGCTCGGCCGGCAGCGGCTTGGCCGCGTCCAGCAGGTGCTGCAAGGCATCGCTGTAGGCAATCATCAGTGGCCATCCCCCTCGACCATCGCCAGGGCATGGCCCAGTACCGGCGCCAGGATATCCAGGCACTGCGCCGCCGCCTTCGGGCTGCCGGGCAATGCGAACACCAGCATGTTGCCCAGCTGTACCACCTCGGCGCGGCTCAGCCAGGCCATCGGCGTGTGCTGCGCACTCAGGGCCCGCACCATCTGCGCCAGGCCATGCACGGGCCGCGCGTTCAAGGAACGCAGCGCCTCCGGGGTCAGGTCACGCGGGCCCAGCCCGGTACCACCGGTACACAGGCACAGGCGCACGCCCTCGGCAGCCAAGGCCTGCAGGCGGCCCGCCAACGGCTCGATGCCATCGGGCAGCACTTCGGCGGCCACTACGTCGCCACCCAGCTTTCTCAGGCCGGTCACCAGGGTCGGGCCGGACACATCCTCATAAGTGCCTTCGCTGGCGCGATCGCTCAGCGTAATCACCGCGCAGGCCGCACCCTCCAACCCCTTAGGTGCACGTGGGTTGAAACGCACGCGCTCGGCCTCGTCCATGCCATCCGGGTGCAGCCAGACCCCGCGCTTGCCGCCTTCCTTGAACAGCAGGCGGATGCCTTCGATGCGCAGTGCCGGTTCCACTGGCTTGCTCAGGTCGTACAGGGTCAGCAACGCCGCGTTGACACCAGCCAGCGCCTCCATCTCGACGCCGGTGCGTGCCTCGCTGGCGCACTCGCACCACACGCGGATCGCCTGCCGCTCCGGCACCGGTGCGCAGAACACCTGCACCAGTTCCAGCGGCAGCGGATGGCACAGCGGCATCAGCATCGACGCCATCTTGGCGCCCTGCAGGCCGGCAATCTCGGCCATCACCAGCGCATCGCCTTTGGGCAGGCGGCGCTCGACGATCAGCGGATAGGCCACTGGACCGGCATGCAGCTCGCCCACCGCCACCGCACGGCGGCGGCTGATGCGCTTGTTACGGACATCGGCCATGTGGAAGGCCGCATTCAATTCCCCACTCATCGTGTTGCTCATCCTCCGATGGAGGCCAGGTGCGGGGTCAGCCCGGTCTGGCCCTGGTGCAGTCCATGCCCGGCCGCTTTCAGGCCAAGCTGTGTGGTGATGCGTGCCAGCAGCGCGTCGTGGTCCTCATCGCGCTGCAGCAGCGGGCGCAGCGGTACGCCGAACTCGCCGAACAGGCACAGCCGCAAGTCGCCCTTGGCGGTCACCCGCAGGCGGTTGCAGCCCTTGCAGAAGTCACGCGAATACGGGGCAATGATGCCGATGCTGCCGCGATGGTCGGGGTGGCCGAACTCGCGCGCCGGGCCGGCGTCGGCCGCGCGCGGCCGCTCGTGCCAGCCAGCGGCCAGCAGCTGCTCGATCACCACGTCGGCACGCAGGTGGTGGCGCTGGAAATAGGCTTCGTTGTCGCCGGTGCGCATCAGTTCGATGAAGCGCACGCTGAAGGGGCGGTCACGCAGGTAGTCCATCCACTGCGGCAGCTCGTCGTCGTTCAGGCCACGCAGCAGCACCGCGTTGAGCTTGATCGCCGGCAGGCCCAACGCCTGCGCCAGGGCCAGGCCCTGTTCGATCTCCGGCAGGCGGTCGTGCCCGGTGATGGTCTTGAAGCGTTCGCGCTGCAGGCTGTCCATGCTCACGTTCAGCGCAGTCAGGCCGGCCCGGTGCCACCCCGGCAGGCGCCGCGGCAGCAACGTGCCGTTGGTGGTGATGGCCACCTTGCGGATGCCCGGCACCGCCGCAACCGTGGCGATGATCTCGTCCAGGTCCTTGCGCAGGCTGGGCTCACCGCCGGTCAGGCGGATCTTGCTCATGCCCAGCGCCGCGAAGGCCCGCACCAGGCGGCCGATCTCATCCACCTGCAGGAAACGCGGGCGGCCGTCGGCCTGGTACCCGTCGGGCAGGCAGTAGCTGCACCGGAAGTTGCAGGCTTCGGTCAACGACAGGCGCAGGTACGGAAAGCTGCGTCCGAAACCGTCGGTGAGTTGGCTCATGGCTGGTCCACCTTGTTGCTCCACCGTCTTGCCTGTGCCCGGAACGGCCCGGATACCCTCGCCTGCTGGAACGATTGCCAGAGTACGCGGCCTTCAGTTCCATGGGCATGACTTAAATCAATCGCGTTCGGCCCCGCGCGGCAGGCGTTGTGGCAGCATGCGGCTTTCCGTGCAGCGGGCGTGTGACAACCCTCATGATGATGAACGATTTCCAGCAACTGCTGCATGCCGCCGGCGAGCAGGCTGAACCGCAACGCCTGCTGTTCGTATTCGTGCGCGCCGAGCTGCCCGAATCGCCCACCGGTGACCAGCGCGACCGGCATGACCGCCGCGAGGGCGGCACCCTGTCGCCGGTGCTGTGCGTGGACAAGCTGCCAGCCGAGGTGCCCAGCTTCCAGGCGCTGGCGACCGAATCGACCACCACCGGCATCGACTGGGACCTGGTGTTCGTGGCGGCGCTGGATGGCAGAGGCGGTTTCGCACCCAACAGCGACGAAGCCGCGCGCCCGCTGAAGCTGATGGTCAACGCCATCCATGACGGTCAGATCGGCCGCTTCGCCGCCTTCGACCGTGGCGGCGAGCCCGTTCAGTTCTATTGAGCCACCAGCTGCAGGGTCAGGAAGAAGATCACCAGCACGGTGTTCAGCCCCCAGGCCACGGTCAACCCGCGCGCGGCCACGCCCAGGTTGGGGTTGTGCGCGGTGGGCGCCGCCCGCCAGACCGCCGGGATGATCCAACCGGTATAGAGCAGCAGCACGGCAAATACCCCCAACAGCAGCGTGGTGCGCTGGTTGGCCAGCGCCCACAGGGCTACCGCCCACAGAATGTTGCTGGGAATGACGCCCTGCAGCCAGAACACACTCCACAGGCGGGAACGGCCCTGGGTGTCGGGGGTGGGGTGCAGCGAAGCGGTCGCGGTCATAAGTCTCCTTCTGTTTAGGAAACGTGCTGAACAAGCCTGCGCTTGGTGGCTGGGAACGTCAACCCGAGTCGCACGTCACGCTTTGACGCTTGTAGAGGCGGGCCATGCTCGACTCAGGCCCTTCCCTTCAGAGCCTGTCGTCATCGCCCCTCCCCCCTTGTTCCCTAACGCCCCCCAACCTCGACACCTGTCGCAGATTGCACGGTGCGGGCGGACCGCCGCGCCAGCTAGCGCTGGCGGTGCTTAACAGCGTGGGAGAATGCCGAAAGCGTCTCCAATCGAGTGATGTTTGCAACTGTTCTGATTGGCATTGCACAGCGCCAGGGGCTCAGATGGCGTGCCACCGGAAAAGGGTGGCCGGGTTTCGAATCCCGAGTTGGTCCTGAGTGATTGCGCTTGCCAGTCGGCGTCCACATTCCGTGGCGCCGGCTGGCAATCCGTCTGCCGGCTATGGCGGGCGGTGCGTGGGGGCGTTCGCGCCCACCGGCTTGGGACCAACCCGGATTCGAACCACGTACCGCCCGCCACTTTTATGGGTGGCGGCTACCGATTGCCCTGCACGGAGCCTTGCCATGAACGAATCGGACTTCCCGCATCTGCACGCCTACCGCAGCACCGCCGGCGACGACGGCTCGCCACAGGCTGCGCCAACAGTGGACAGGAACACCTTCATTGCCAATCTCCACCGCATCGGCTCCGGTGCGGCGGCTGATGGGCAGCCGTGGCCGGAGCGGCATCAGCTGCCCGGCCGCTGCCTGGCCCTGGCAGATGCCGATTGCGCGTTGAGCGGATTGCGGGTGGTGCTGGAGATGCTGCTGGCGGCCGAACGCACCCGGCAGAATGGCGAACCGGAAGAGTACGTGGGCGATCGGGTGATGGAGGGGTTGGTCATGGCCTGCCAGTCGTTGTGCGCGCAGGCGGTGGGGCGGTTGCAGCCCGAAGGGTGAAGGCGATGCGCAATGCCCTTCAGCTTGGATCGCTTTCAGCAGGCGTCAGTGCTCGCTGAAAGCGCTCCTCAGATCGACGCCGATGATCGGCGAGAAGTCCACCTTCCACAGCTCCAGCTCGAAGAGCTGATCCTGATTGTCAAGGCACAAGGTGACCCTCACCGGCACGCCGTCGGCATCGGCAAGCATGGCCGTGGCAATGTCACTTCCGAAGACCTGGGTCGTGCTGGACAGGAACACCACGCCCCCGAATCCGACGACCTCCACGTTCTCCACCTGGACGCTGGTGGTGTTGCCCGCTGCGTCATGGCTGCGTACCTCGCCATCCACCGCAGCCAAGCGATGGCTGGTTGGGGGAAAGGTGTAGCTGGCGGTGCCTGCCGAAGTGGTCAGCGGGGTGCGATTACCGGTGGAGTCACAATTCTCAAGCCCCCTCCTCGAAGAGAGGGCCGAGAAGGCGCGCTACTCTTGTGATCTACCAGCCAAATGCTGCTTTCTCCTCAAGGCAACCAGAAAGAAGGCTGCCGCAGCCAGGAACGCGCCACACGCATCCCAGACTCGGTCAAGCCACAGCATCAAGGCCGAAAGTGCTAGCCAAATCCCAGAAAATGTAAGAAGCCACCCGCGTGTCAGTTTCATAGGGCTCACTGCAGAGTTTGAATTCCAGCCATAGCGCAGACTATAGCTGCTCCAACCTCATAGCTCGCCAGCGCTCCTCCTCCCACTGTTGCAACACCGGCAACAAAGGGCACTTCAACAAACAATATCAGAACGGATGCACTAGACACCGGCAAAGTCAACCATGTCGGAGGCTGAACGTAAGACATGCATGACTTGAAGTACTTGCCATATGTCTTTTGATGAATGGACGCATCAGAACCATTATCGTCTTCGCACAATCCCAGAGAATCGGACTGTGAAATAGGATTCCCACCAACATACGCAAAGCTTGCAATCCCCCAAAGTAGTCCAATGCGATCACTCTGCGAATACCGCCCCACTGCAGAGACGTATTCCGCTGATAGTTGTAGAACAACCCACTCGCATCCGTCGCCTGCTGGCCCGGGAAGCGCAACGCAAGCTCGAACGCCACACCATCCCCATCAGGATCGGCACTCGGAATCTGGTTGCCGAACACTTCGCTCTTGTTGCTCCA
>NZ_JCAFUN010000019.1:0-91027 GCF_059371375.1 Stenotrophomonas sp. YJH_SMC_64
CACCAGGATCGCGCCGTCCATCTGGGCGGCACCGGTGATCATGTTCTTGACGTAGTCAGCATGGCCCGGGCAATCGACGTGGGCGTAGTGACGGACCGGGGATTCGTATTCGACGTGCGCGGTCGAGATCGTGATACCACGAGCCTTTTCTTCCGGAGCGGCGTCGATCGAGGAGTAGTCCTTGAACTCGCCACCGAAGCGCTCGGCACCGATCTTGGTCAGTGCGGCGGTCAGCGTGGTCTTGCCGTGGTCGACGTGACCGATGGTGCCGACGTTGACGTGCGGCTTGGTGCGCTCGAACTTACCCTTGGCCATGGCTGCTTATCTCGAATTCGTCTGAGAGGTGATGCTTAAGATGGTGCTCACGAAAGGAATCGAACCTTCGACCTCTTCCTTACCAAGGAAGTGCTCTACCGACTGAGCTACGTGAGCCGAGTTTTGCATTATGACATGAACTCGATAATATTCAAAGTTCATTCAATGGAGCGGGAGACGGGAATCGAACCCGCACCATCAGCTTGGAAGGCTGAGGTTCTACCATTGAACTACTCCCGCGCCGGGAATGTCACAACGTGAAACTGGTGGAGGGAGGTGGATTCGAACCACCGAAGGCGTAAGCCAGCAGATTTACAGTCTGCCCCCGTTGGCCGCTTGGGTATCCCTCCTTACCACCCCATTCCGTTGCCGCCGAAGCGTTGCGGTGTGTGGTGGTGAGCCGCTTATTCTGCTGATGGGACGGGGGGCTGTCAACGCTTTTTTCCATTTTTTTCACACGCTGTCGCAAACCCATTGATACGCAAGGTTATTGCCCGGGAACCGGCAGGGTCTCGTTGGCGAAAATTGCGACATGAGGGACGCCGTCGCCGCCGATCCAGCCCCGATACATGCCCTGGGTGTTGAACGGCGTGGCCATTTTTCCGTCTGCGCCGAGCACGATCGCACCGCCGTCGCCGCCCATCTGCGGAATCGTCTCGTTGATCACGCCCTTGCCGGCCTGCTCCGGGCTCTGCCCCTGGTAGCGCATGCGCGCGCAGATCTCGTGCGCGGCCGCAGTGCGGATGTAGTACTCGCCCCACCCGGTGCCGGACACCGCGCAGCGTGCGTCGGCCCAGGTGCCGGCACCGATGATCGGCGAGTCACCGACCCGGCCGTAACGCTTGTTGGTCATGCCCCCGGTGGAGGTGCCGGCGGCCAGATGCCCCTGCGCGTCCAATGCGACCGCACCAACGGTACCGAAGTGCTTTGCAGTCTCCAGGTCAGCATGCGCCTGGCCGCTGGCCTCTTCCTTCAGCGCGCGCTGCAGCTGCTGCCAGCGCTTCTCTGTACGGAAGTAGGAGGGATCGACCAGAGGAATGCCCTGCTCGGCCGCGAAGGCTTCGGCGCCCTGCCCGACCATCATCACGTGGCGGGATTTCTGCATCACGGTCTGCGCCAGCAGGATCGGGTTGCGCACCCGCTGCACGCCCGCCACCGCGCCCGCCGCCTGGTTCGCGCCATCCATGACCGCCGCATCCAGCTCGTTGTGGCCGTCGTGGGTGAACACCGCGCCCTTGCCGGCGTTGAAGGTGGGATCGTCCTCCAGCACGGTGATCGCGGCGGTGACTGCGGCCAGCGCGGGGCGCCCCGCCGCCAGTTCCGCATGGCCCTTCAGCAGTGCCGCCCGCAGCGCGTCACGTGCGGCCTTTTCCTCGGCCGGCGACAGGTCCTTGCGCTCGACGCCGGCGCCGCCGTGGATGACCAGCAGCGGTGAAGCGGCCGGTGCGGCCTGGGCAAGCATGGGCAGGGACAGCAGCGCAGACAGCGCCAGGCGCAGTTTCATCGGATACGTCTCCAGCAGTAGCGGGGAATGGATTGCAGGGTAGTGCCGGCCGCTGGCCGGCGGGGGGCGTATCAGGGAAGGTGGGTTGCCGGCGAGCGGCCGGCACTACCGAAGCGTGAACTCAAGCTCACCGTCGCTGACGTCGGCCACGGCCTGATAGTCGGCCTCGGCCTGGACGTCATCCAGGCGCATGCGGCTGCCGCTGGCGACCACCGTTACCGGCACCGCGCGGAAGCGCAGCGGCTCGCCCTCGACCAGGCGGTCGGCATCGCGGCCAGGGTTGACCACCCAGACCTTGCCCTCGCCGTCAGCACTGTAGACCTGCGCCTGGCCATCAGGCTCCACGCACAGGGCGGTGTCCTCGTCGACGCCGATGCCGACGATGTCGGGGTCGCCACTGTCCTGTGCGGCACGCGCCACGAACACGATCAGGCGACCGAGCCGGTCGCGCTTGTCGAAGTGGGTGTCGGTGACCACGCGCTGCAGGTAGGGCATCTGCAGGAAGCCGCTGTCCATGGTCACCGCGCTGCCCATCGGGTCCGCCAGGGCGCCGGCAGAGGTGATGCTGCCGCCGTCCATCGCGCCGTAGGCATAGCCACCGAGGATGGCGAGCCCCGCACTGGTACCGGCAATCGGCTTGCCAGCGCGCACGTGGGCGTTCAGCGCGCGGTTGAGCGCAGTGCCCTTCCAGAAGCGGATGTAGCGCGACTGGTCACCACCGGCAATGAAGATGGCATCAGCTGCGGCAACCACGCGCAGCACGGCCGGATCGTCGGCGCCGCGGCGGCTGTCGAACACCAGCGTCTGCACTGCGGTGGTACCGCCGATCTCGCGGTACAGGCGGTCCTGCAGCTCATCACTGCCAGAAGCGCGCAGGATCAGCACACGGCCATTGCCAGCCTGCTTCAGCCACCAGTGGAAGGCCTCCGGCACCCATTCGCCACCGCCCATCAGCATCATGGCCGGTGCGCGCGGACCGGGCCGGGGCGCGTCGAGATCGCCGGCTTCGTAGTAGGCGAAGCCCGGGCCCTGCAGGTCCTGCGCAAGGGCGACCAACGGCACGGCCAAGACCAGCAGCGCCAGCCAGGCGAAGGGGGCACGCAGGGTCCGATGGAGGCGTCGCATCTTGATCTCCCTGAACAAAATCGACTTGCAAGCGTTTCCACTCTTTGCCAGATAGGGACCCAGTAGTCAAGGACATGAAAAAGGCGTTAAATGCGCGCGCCCGTTCCGGAAATCTGAATGGGGGACAGGGCCCCTCCTCTGCGGGCCGGCTTCATTTCCGAGAATTCCTCATGCGTAGAAAGGCGATGGCGTGGTCGATCCAGCTGGCGTTGATGGGCGTGGCTGCTTCCGCGGCGGCCCAGGCACCGGCTTCCTCCCCGGTTCAACAACTGGATGCGGTGCAGGTCACCGGTTCGCGCATTCCGCGCGCCCAGGTGGAAGGCCCCGCCCCGATCACGGTGATCAACGCCGAACAGATCCGCTCCAGCGGCTTCACCAGCGTGCCGGACGTGCTGCGTGCAATGACCCAGAACGGCGGTGAGACCCAGAGCCAGCAGTCTTCCAGCGGCGCCGACTTCTCGCCGGGCGCCCAGCAGGTGGACCTGCGCGGCCTGGGCCCGAACCACACGCTGGTGCTGGTCAATGGCCGCCGCATCGCCGACTTCCCGATGCCGTTCAAGGGCCGCAGCAACTTCACCGATGTCTCCAACATCCCGCTGGGGATGATCGAGCGCATCGAAGTGCTGACCGGCAGCGCCTCGGCCATCTACGGCTCGGACGCGATCGCCGGCGTGGTCAACTTCATCCTGAAGAAGAAGGCCGACGGCACCACGATCGACATGCGCATGGGCACCACCAGCGAAGGCGGTGGCGAGTCGTTCGACATGAGCCTGGCCAGCGGCTTCAGCCGCGGCAACTTCAACGCCGTGTACAGCGTCGAGCTGCAGTCGCAGACCCCGCTGTGGGCCTATGAGCGCGACATCCAGGATTCGACCCAGGACGGCCCCACCGAGGGCTCGCGCATCGCCCGCCGCGCTTACCTGCGTACGGACTACAACGACGACTACCTGGATCCGGGCGCGGCCACCTGCGAAGCGCTGGCCGGGCAGAACCAGGGCAGCACCTACCGCGCCTACCGCCCGCGCTACGGTTACTACTGCGGCAGCGACAGCTCGATCGGCTACGGCACCATCCTCAGCAAGCGCCGCGGCGCCAATGGCTACGCCTCGCTGAGCTACGACTTCGACAACGGCCAGCAATGGTTCGCCGATGTGCAGCTGGGCTACCACACGATGTCGCTGATGCGCGACGTCACCAAGTGGGGCCGCATGGACGCCAATGGCGATGAGTCGGGCTACTTCAACAACCAGGCCACCGGCGAGATCGAGTTCTGGCAGCGCCAGTTCTCACCCGAGGAAATGGGGGGCCTGCGCAATGCGATGGTGCGCAGCACGCAGAAGACCTTCAGCGTGACCACCGGCTTCAAGGGCAATCTGGCCGGCAACTGGGACTACGAAGCGGCGCTGAGCCATTCGCAGTACCAGTCGCGGATCAGCTGGGCGCAGATCATCGCCTCCAAGGCGAATGACCTGTTCCTGGGCCCGCAGCTGGGCGTGGACGACGACGGTTTCCCGATCTACAACGCGGACCCGTCGCGGCTGTACCGGCCGCTGACCCGCGCCGAGTACGATTCGATTGCCGCACGCACTACCTATTCGCCGAAGTCGCGCACGGAGACGGCTGCATTCACGCTGACCAATTCCGCGCTGTTCGGCCTGCCGGGCGGTGATGCCGGGTTCGCCGCGACCGTGGAAGTGGGCCAGCAGGCCTATGCGCTGAATCCCGATCCGCTGGCCACCCAGTACTACTACTACAGCTGGAAGGATTCGGACGGCCAGGGCTCGCGCAACCGCTGGGCGACCGCCGCCGAGCTGCGCATGCCGCTGCACGAGACGGTCAACCTGAGCGTGGCCGGCCGCTACGACCAGTACCGCTATTCCGGCCACACCATCGGCAAGGCGACCTGGAGCGGCGGTCTGGAATGGCGCCCGATCGACACGCTGCTGGTACGCGGTTCGTATGGCACCGCGTTCCGCGCGCCGGACCTGCACTACGTGTTCGCCGGACCGGGCAACGACGAGACCACCGCCGAAGACCTGTACAGCTGCCGCGCCGATGGCGCCAGCGACTGTTCCGACTACGAGCGCAACCTGATCCGCAGCCGCACCGGCAACCGCCAGCTCGACCCGGAAACCAGCACCTCTTGGAGCGCAGGCTTCGTCTGGTCGCCGGCGATCGGCCTGGACCTGTCGGTGGACTGGTTCGACATCGACATGCGCAAGCAGGTGCAGGACATGGATGTGCGCACCCTCCTGGCCAACGAAGCGAACTGCCGGCTCGGCAGTGCCGACATCAATTCGCCGACCTGCGTGGACGCGCTCGACCGCATCACCCGTACCAGCGACGGCCGCCTGTACGGCGTGCGCGTGGCGCCGATCAACGTCGCCCGCGAGTCGACCTCCGGCATCGACGTCGGCCTGCGCTACCGCCTGCAGACCGGTATCGGCGACTTCATCCTCAATGGCACCCACACCTGGGTGAAGAAGCACGATTTCCAGCGCTACCCCGGCGATCCGACCCTGGACCAGTTCGCGGTCAACAGCGGATTCGACATCCCGCGCACCAAGACCAGCCTGAGCGTGACCTGGGAGAAGGACGCGTGGTCGGCCACGGTCTACGGTTCGCGCCTGGGCAAGCTGCCGACCTCGGACAACTACGACCAGTCGTTCGACTGGGAAAGCGGTGACAGCCCCTACGTGAAGGCGACCTACCGCTACAACGCCTCGGTGCAGTATCGCTTCGACGACCATTCGCGCCTGTCGCTGTCGGTGGTCAACGTGTTCAACAAGATGCCGCCGAAGGATGCCACCTACACCGCGTATCCGTACTACGACGTGTCCTGGTTCGACAGCGTCGGCCGCACCATCAACCTGCAGTACACCCACAAGTTCGGTGGCAGCGCGCTGTAAGGCACACCGTATTGCAGATCGTGGACAACAAGGCCCGCCACTGGCGGGCCTTGTTGTTCATGCACACTGCACCCGGTAGATGCCCACCTTGGTGGGCATTCGTTGCCGCGCACCCGCCTTGGGTTTTCCACACCGCACGTGGAAAGCGATGGGGGTTTGGTGTGGACAAGTCCCTGCGAGCCACGCATTGCAATGGTTTCGAAGGGTGGCAATTTTTTGTCCAGACAGAATCCGGGTTTTCCACATGCGCCGTGGAAAGCGATGGGAACTAGGTGTGGACAAGTAGGTGGGAGTGTTGCCACGCAAGCGTTTCGAAGCATGGCGAAAATTTATCCACACTGCGCGGGCAATCCCTGCAGAGCCGAGCCCACGCTCGGCTCCTGCTGGCATCAGCCGAGCATGGGCTCGGCTCTGCAGCGATACGGAGGGTTTTCCACACCGCGCGTGGAAAGTGGTGGGGGTTTGGTGTGGACAAGTACTTGCGAGCCGTGTGCCGCAGGCGCTTCAGGGCATGATCAATTTTTGTCCACGCGTGCAACCGATGCCGGAAATGCGAACGCCCCGCACAGGGCGGGGCGTCCGGGGTCGATCCGATGCCGCTGGATCAGACGTTGAAGCGGAAGTGCAGGATGTCGCCTTCCTGCACGCGGTATTCCTTGCCTTCCAGGCGCAGGCGACCGGCTTCCTTGGCGCCGGCTTCGCCCTTGTACTTGATGAAGTCGTCATACGCGATGGTTTCGGCGCGGATGAAGCCCTTCTCGAAGTCGGTGTGGATGACGGCGGCAGCCTGCGGGGCGGTGGCGCCCTTGCGTACGGTCCACGCGCGGACTTCCTTCACGCCAGCGGTGAAGTAGGTCTGCAGGCCGAGCAGGCTGTAGGCCGCGTTGATCACGCGGTTCAGGCCCGGCTCGCTCAGGCCCAGGTCGGCCAGGAAGGTATCGCGGTCTTCGTCATCGAGCTGGGACAGCTCTTCCTCGATCGCGGCCGACACCGGCACCACCTGCGCGCCCTCGGCGGCGGCGTGCGCGCGCACAGCTTCCAGGTGCGGGTTGTTCTCGAAACCGTCTTCCAGCACGTTGGCAATGTACATCACCGGCTTCAGGGTCAGCAGGAACAGGTCGCGCACCAGCGCCTTCTCTTCCTCGTCCAGACCGACCGAGCGACCGGCCTTGCCGTCCGACAGCGCAGCCTGCAGCTTGGCCAGCACCGGCTTGCGCGCCGCTGCGTCCTTGTCGCCGCCCTTGGCCGCACGCTCGGCACGGTTCAGCGCCTTCTCGACACTGTCCAGGTCAGCCAGCGCCAGCTCGGTGTCGATGGTTTCGATGTCCGAGATCGGATCGACCTTGCCGGCCACGTGCACGATGTCGCCGTGCTCGAAGCAGCGCACCACGTGGGTGATCGCGTCGACTTCGCGGATGTGCGCCAGGAACTTGTTGCCCAGGCCTTCACCGCTGGCGGCACCGGCCACCAGGCCGGCGATGTCGACGAACTCAACCGCGGTCGGGATGACCTTCTGCGGGTTGATGATGCCCGCCAGCTCGTTCAGGCGCGGGTCCGGCACCGGCACGATGCCGACGTTCGGCTCGATGGTGCAGAACGGGAAGTTCGCCGCGGCGATACCCGCCTTGGTCAGCGCATTGAACAGGGTCGACTTGCCGACGTTGGGCAGGCCGACGATGCCGCATTTGATACCCATGGGTGACAGCTCTCTGGGGTGAAAGTGATTGGGGAAACAGCGGCCTGGGCGCTGCTTTTCCAATCATTCTCCGTACCGACCAACGGTCGGTACCTACCGCTTATTTCGGGGTGTGCAGCCGCTTCATCGCTTCGCTGAAATCGCCCTGTACCGCCAGCGGCATCACGTCGATCGCATCGTCGATGGCGCGTGCGATCAGCACGTCGTCCTCCTTGGACGGGCGCCCCAGCACCCAACCCACTACGCGGTCCTTGTGGCCGGGATGGCCGATGCCCACGCGCAGGCGATGGAACTTGCCGTGGCCGAGCAGGCGGATGGTGTCGCGCAGGCCGTTCTGGCCGCCGTGGCCACCGTCGAACTTCAGCCGCGCCACGCCGGGCGCCAGGTCCAGTTCGTCATGGGCCAGCAGGGTCTCTTCCGGTTCGATCTTCCAGAACCGCTGTGCGGCGGTGACCGACTTGCCGCTGAGGTTCATGAAGGTGGCGGGCTTGAGCAGCCACACCGTCTGCCCGGCGATCTCGACCTTGGCGGTCTCACCGAACAGCTTGCTGTCCACATTCCATCGCGCACCGGCTTTCTCCGCCAGGGCCTCAACGAAATGAAACCCGGCATTGTGCCGGGTCCGGGCGTGTTCCGATCCGGGATTGCCCAGACCGACGATCAGTCGCAGTCCTGCCATGGTTCCTTCCAGTACGGTGCCTGCCCGGAGGCAGGCACCGTAACGGTATTACTCGGCGGCAGCCGCTTCTTCGTCAGCCTCGTCGGCCTTGCCGGCCTTGGCGGTGACGATGGCGTCGTCGTGGTCCTTGCCCAGCGCCAGAGCCGGGATTTCCACGCCCTTCGGCAGCTTGATGTCGGACAGGTACACCACGTCACCGGCCTTCAGCTCGCCCAGGTCGACTTCGATCGACTCCGGCAGGTCCTTCGGCAGGCAGGTGATGGTCACTTCCTTCAGTTCGTGGGTGACCACGACGTCGGCAGCCTTGCCGGCCGGCGAGGTGTCTTCGTTGACGAAGTGCAGCGGGACCGAAGCGGTCAGGGCTTCGTTCTCGTTCACGCGCTGGAAGTCCAGGTGCATGATCAGCTGCTTGTACGGGTGGCGCTGCATGTCACGCAGCAGGACCTTCTGCACCTGGCCATCCAGGTTCAGGTCCAGGATCGAGGCATAGAACCACTCGTTCTGCTGGGCCAGCCAGATTTCGTTGTGGTCCAGGCTGATGGCGACCGGCTCGGCGTTGCCGCCGTACACGATGGCCGGGATCACACCGGCGTGACGCAGGCGGCGGCTCGCACCCTTACGCTGCAGTTCACGCTTGGTGACCTTGATTTCATGGGTCTTCGACATTTTCGACTACTCAGGTTGTTGCCGCGCCCTGCGGCGTGGCGGTTGAAGATGCTTCCGCGACCAGAAGCATCCGGGTATGCCCCCGCCGTTGCCGGCAGGGGCGAAAAACTCAGTCGACGTACAGCGAGCTGACCGACTCGCCGAAGGCGATGCGACGCATCGTTTCGGCCAGCATTTCCGCCACGCTCAGCTGGCGGATCTTGCTGCACACCCGCGCCGCGTCCTTCAGCGGGATGGTGTCGGTCACCACCAGCTCGTCGAGCTGGGAATTGGTGATGTTGTCCACCGCCGGGCCCGACAGCACCGCGTGGGTGCAGTAGGCGGCAACCTTGAGCGCACCGCGCGCCTTCAGGGCAGCGGCAGCGGCGCACAGGGTGCCGGCGGTATCGACGATGTCATCGACCATCACGCAGGTCTTGCCTTCGACGTCACCGATGATGTTCATCACGGTGGAGACGTTGGCGCGCGGGCGGCGCTTGTCGATGATCGCCAGGTCGGCATCATCCAGGCGCTTGGCCACCGCACGGGCGCGGACCACGCCGCCCACGTCCGGCGAGACAACAATCAGGTTCTCGGTGCCGTAGGCGCGCCAGATGTCGGCCAGCAGCAGCGGGGACGCGTACACGTTGTCCACCGGAATATCGAAGAAGCCCTGGATCTGGTCGGCGTGCAGGTCAACGGTCAGCACGCGATCAGCGCCAGCGGTGCTGAACATCTTCGCCGCCAGCTTGGCGGTGATCGGCACGCGCGAGGAACGCATGCGGCGATCCTGGCGCGAGTAGCCGAAGTACGGCACCACGGCGGTCACGCTGGCCACCGATGCGCGCTTGAGCGCGTCGATCAGCACCAGCAGTTCCATCAGGTTTTCCGCGCTCGGCGCGCAGGTCGGCTGGATCACGAACACGTCCTGCTTGCGGACGTTCTCTTCGATCTCCACCTGCACTTCACCATCGGAGAAGTGCGAGACCAGCGCCTTGCCCGGGCGAACCCCCAGTTCCTTGCAGATGTTCTGCGCCAGACGTTTGTTGGCGTTGCCGGAAAAGACCAGCAGGTTCGGGGACTCTTGCATCATGATTGTCTCGGGCGGGGACGAGTGGCGGGGATCCGGAGTCGGCAAGGACCCCGATGGACCCTTGCTGCTGACAACACCGCGGTTGTTTCCACGTCCCGCGCGGGCGATGCGCTGGAAGGCGCGGACACAGCCGCTATTGGCAGGGGCGGTAGGATTCGAACCTACGAATGCCAGGATCAAAACCTGGTGCCTTGGGCCTCTTGGCGACGCCCCTGCATTGATAAATCAGTGTTGCTCGAGTGCATCCAGCAGTGGCGAACGCGCAACGCCCGCTGCCACCCTTGCCCGCAACTCCTTCGGCAACTTCGACCGTCCCTGCTCTGCGGCAGACTGCGATGCGAACTCGACGAAACAACCACTTCCCGAACCGGTCAGCCGCGCCGTGCCGATATCGCTCAACGCGGCGAACGCTGCCTCGACGGCAGGCTCACGGCGGCGCAGCACCGGTTCGAACGCGTTCCCGACCAAGGTCCCGGAAGCGAAGTCCTCTATTTTCGCCACTGGGCTGCCGCGCGTCAAATCCGGGTCTGCGAACAGAGCCGGGGTGGGAACATGAACACCCGGTTCAACCACCACATACCAGGCCGGCTCCAGCACGATCGGCTGCAGGCGCTCACCCACCCCTTCGGCCCAGGCATTGCGCCCGCGCACGAACACCGGCACGTCAGCGCCCAGGCGCAGGCCCAGCGCAGCAAGCGCGTCCTCGTCCAGACCGGCACGCCAGAGCCGGTTCAGCACCACCAGTACGGTGGCCGCGTCGGACGAACCGCCGCCAAAGCCACCACCTGCAGGAACGTGTTTTTCGACGATGATGTCCGCGCCTTGCACGATATTGGCCGCATCTTTCAGAAGCCGCGCGGCGCGGACCGCCAGGTCATCCGCCTCGGCCACGCCAGCCAGCCCCTCGCCCTGCCGGCGCACCTGGCCGTCTTCGCGCAGGCGCAGACCGATGCGGTCGCCCCAGTCCAGCAGGCGGAACACGGTCTGCAGCTCGTGGTAACCATCGGCACGGCGGCCGGTGATGTGCAGGAACAGGTTCAGCTTGGCCGGGGCCGGCCACCAGGACCAGCCCGTGTCATCGCGCCCGGCACTCATGGGGTGCCCTGCCCCCATTGGTCGACCAGCAGGCGCACCTTGGCGTCGCCATTGCTGGCCTCGATCCGGCGCGGCAGCGCCGGGCGCCCGGCCTCGGCCGGGTACCAGTCCAGGTACTGCACCTGCCAGCCCATCTGCTGCATGCGACGCGGCCGGCCTTCACCATCACGCTCGACCTTCTCCGGACCGGCAGCATCACCGGCCACCAGGCCACGGATCCACGCCGGCAGCTGGTTGACCGGGATGTCCCAGCCGGTCGCCTCCAGCAGCAGTTGCTGGGCGTCCTCGCCGGCACGCGGCCCACCGGCCAGTCCCTCCAGGCGACCGGCTTCGGAATGGGTATCGCCGGTCAGCTTCCAGCTCTGCCGGGTCACCGGCGCGCTCAGCTCGACCACATAGCGGCGTCCTTCCTGCTTCCAGTCGATGCGTCCGCTGCCGCCATCCTTGCCCTTGCTGACTGCGACCCGGCCCTGGAAAGCCCAGTCCGGCTGTGCCTGCAGCGCGGCCACGCGCGCCGCCTCGGCCTGCGCCGCTTCGGCCGAAACAACCTCGACCACCGCCGGCGCCGGGGTCTTCTGCGTGCCCACGCTGGTACAGGCGGTCAGCGCCAGGGCCGCGGTTGCCAACAGCAGCGGCCGGATCAGGGAAACACTCATGGATTGAATTTCTCGCGGGCGCGCAGCAGCGCGCGGTTTTCAGGGTCGAGCTTGGCCGCTTCGTCGAAGAAATGGCGGGCCTCGTCATGCTTGCCCAGCACCCACAACACTTCGCCGACATGGGCGGCGATCTCGGGGTCCTTGGCCAGGGTCCAGGCACGGCGCAGCTGCACCAGTGCTTCTTCCTTGCGGCCCAGGCGGTACAGCACCCAGCCATAGCTGTCGACGATGGCAGCGTTGTCCGGTTCGGCCACGCGGGCGCGGTCGATCAGCTCCAGCGCTTCCTGCAGGCGACCGGTGCGATCAGCCAGGGTGTAACCCAGCGCGTTCAATGCCGGCACGTTCTCCGGGTCGGTCACCAGGATCTTGCGCAGGTCGGCCTCGGCGCGCGGGATCTCGTCGCGGCGTTCCCAGGTGAGCGCACGGGCGTACAGCAGGCCGTTGTCATCCGGGTAGGCGGCCAGGCCACGGGCCAGCGCATCCAGCTCCCCGGCACTGTCGTCAGCACGCTGGCGCAGTTCGGCCTCCAGCAGGTAGGCATCGCGGCGCACATCGTCGTCGACCACCGCATCGGACTGGATCGCGTGCACTTCATCCAATGCCTGCGGCAGGCGCCCGGCCAGGGCCTGGGCGTTGGCCGCGCGCAGGCGCGCCTCGCTCAGTTCATCGCCACCGGGCACGCTGTGGTACCACTGCACCGCCTCGGGATAACGCTTCAGGTATTCGGCGATCTTGCCCAGCAGCAGGCGCTGCGCCGGGTCCGGCTTGGCCGCCTGCCGCGACAGTTCGTTGTATAGGTTGGACAGCGCCGCCTTGTCGCCCTGCTTGGCCAGCAGCGAGGCGCGCATGCCCCAGGTCTGCACGTCCTGCGGGCCGAACGCCAGCACGCGCTCGGCGGCGGACGGCTGGCCGAGGCTGTCGTAGGCGATGGCCACTGCATTGCGCAGTTCCGGGTCCTGTCGGGTCTTCGGCTCCACATCGTGCAGCAGCGACAGCGCCTTGCCGGTCTCCCCGGCCTGCTGCAGCTGGCTGGCGCGCAGCAGCGCCACACGCGGTTCTTCGGGGAAGCGCTTGACCACTTCATCGATCATGCGCCGCGCCAGCTCGGGCTTGTCCATGCGCAGGGCAAGGCGTCCGAACTCCTGCCACGCCTCGATCTTCGGCGGAATGGCGTTGGCGTCGACCAGCTCGCCCAGCACCTGCGCCGGCACTGCCGGGTCGCGGCCGCCGCCGATCAGGGCGGCCAGGGCGAACTTCCAGCCACGTTCATCCGGGTCGGCCAGCAAGGCCTGCAGATCGCCACGCGCTGCCTTCACATCGCCCTGGCGCATGGCCAGCGCGGCAGCGGCACTGCGCATGGTCAACGAGCTGGGCGCGCGCTGCTGCCAAAGGGCCAGGCCCTTGGCGGCGCTGGCGTCATCGTTGGCGAGCATGGAAATCCGGGTCGCGCGCTCGGCCAGGCCGGCGTCGCCGTCGGTCTGCTGGGCGGCCTGCAGGTACCAGCGGGCCGCCTCGGCCAGCTTGCCAGCCTGCAGCGCGAACTCACCGGCCATCACCGGTTCCAGCGCCAGTTCCTCAGTGGCCGGGGCCCGTACGGAGGCCTTGGCCGGCACCGCCGCCAGGGCCTGGCTGCAGGCCAGGGACAGCAGCAGAACACTGGGGATGCGAATCAATGCGGGCATCGTCGGCATCGGGGCCTTAAAATGTCGTCCAATGGCCAGCAGCTTATCGCAAGCAACTGAACAATGACCCTGTGGGTGCTCGGACTGAATCACCAGACCGCACCGGTGGAGCTGCGCGAGCGCGCGGCCTTCGCCGGTGAGGCGTTGCCGCGCGCGCTCGGTTCGCTGCGCGATACTCCGCAGATCGCCGAGGCGGTGCTGCTGTCCACCTGCAACCGCACCGAGCTGTATGCCGTGGCCGATTCGGCACAGGCACTGGACCAGTGGCTGCAGGCCCAGGCCGGCGACCTGCAGGGCTACCTGTACCAGCATGCCGATGCAGAAGCCGTACGCCACCTGTTCCGGGTCGCCACCGGCCTGGACTCGATGGTGCTGGGCGAACCGCAGATCCTCGGCCAGGTGAAGGACGCATGGTCGACCGCGCGTGACCACGGCCTGCTCGGCCAGCGCCTGGACCGCCTGTTCCAGCAGACCTTCTCGGTGGCCAAGCGTGCGCGCACCGATACCCAGGTCGGCGCCAACCCGGTATCGGTGGCGTCGGCGGCGGTGCGCCTGGCGCAGAACGCGTTCGCGCGGCTGGACGATTCCACCGTGCTGCTGGTCGGTGCCGGCGAGACCATCGAACTGGCTGCACGGCACCTGAGCGAAGGCAAGGTACGCCGGCTGCTGATCGCCAACCGCACCCTCGCCCACGCGCAGGAACTTGCCAGCCGCCATGGTGGCGTAGCCTTGCCACTGACCGAACTGGACCGCCACCTGGGCGAGGCGGACGTGGTGTTCTCGGCCACCGCTGCGCGCGAACCGGTGATCCACCGCGAGATGGTGGCCAAGGCCCTGCGCGCGCGCCGGCACAAGCCGATGCTGCTGTTCGACCTGGCCGTGCCGCGTGACATCGAGGCGGAGGTCGGCACGCTCAACGACGCCTTCCTCTACACCGTCGACGACCTGGAGCGCGCGGTGGAAGACAACCGCCGCGGACGCCGCGAGGCGGCCGCCGAGGCCGAGGCGATCATCGACCTTCAGGTATCGCGTTTTATCGAGACCCAGCAGGCCAGCGCCCACCAGGCGCCGCTACGACAGCTGCGTGCGTTCGGCGAGGCCACCCGCACTGAACTGCTGGAACGCGCGCGCCAGCAGCTGGCCAACGGCAAGCCGGCCGACGAAGTGCTGGAACTGCTGGCGCACGGCCTGACCAATCGATTGCTGCATCCTCCTACCGCTGCCCTGCGCGCTGCCGCACTGAGCGGCGATGCCGACCTGACCCGCGCCGCCGAGCGCCTGTTCCCGGCTACGCCGGGTTACCGCCACCCACCCGTGAGACCCGATGACGCCGACCCTGCGCCGTAAGCTGGAAGCGCTGGCCGAGCGCCGCGAAGAACTGGAACGCCTGCTCGCCGAACCCGACGTGGTCGCCGACAACACCCGTTTCCGCGACCTTTCGCGCGAATTCGCCCAACTTGAACCGGTTGCCACTGCACTGGCCGATGAAGCACGTGCCAAGGCCGATCTGGCCGCCGCCGAAGGCATGCGCGCCGACCCCGACCTGCGCGAGCTGGCCGACGAGGAAATCGCCGCCGCGCAGGCGCGCCTGCTGGAACTGGAGCAGGAACTGGCGCTGCTGCTGGTACCGCGCGACCCGCGCGACGAAGGCAACCTGTTCCTGGAAGTGCGCGCGGGTACCGGCGGCGATGAAGCGGCGATCTTCGCCGGCGACCTGTTCCGCATGTACGCCCGCTATGCCGAGCGCCAGGGCTGGAAGGTCGAGATCGAATCGGACAATCCCGGCGAGCACGGTGGCTACAAGGAAGTGGTGGCACGGGTGGTCGGCCGTGGTGCGTTCTCGCGCCTGAAGTTCGAATCGGGCACGCACCGTGTGCAGCGCGTGCCGGCCACCGAATCGCAGGGCCGCATCCATACCTCGGCGGCCACCGTGGCGATCATCCCGGAGGCCGACGAAGTCGATGACATCGTCATCAACCCGGCCGACCTGAAGGTGGATACGTTCCGCTCCTCCGGCGCCGGTGGCCAGCACGTCAACAAGACCGAGTCGGCGATCCGCATCACCCACGTACCGACCGGCGTGGTGGTGGAATGCCAGACCGAACGCAGCCAGCACGCCAACCGCGACAAGGCGATGAAGCGCCTGAAAGCGCAGCTGCTCGACGCCGAGCGCCAACGCCAGGACGCGGCGCAGGCCGAGTCGAGGCGCCTGCAGGTCGGCAGTGGTGATCGCAGCCAGCGCATCCGCACCTACAACTTCCCGCAGGGGCGCATCACCGATCACCGCGTGGAGGGCCTGACCCTGTACGACCTGCCCAACATCCTGGCCGGCGACCTCGATCCGCTGCTGCAGCGGCTCAGCCACGAACACCAGGTCGACGCCCTGGCCCAGCTGTCGGCAGGCTGAGCACGATGTCGGCCTGGCAGCAGCGACAGCAACTGCAGCAAGCGATCGCCCGCCAGCCCGACGACTTCGTCGCCTGGGTGATGCTGGCCGACGTGGAACTGGAAGCCGGCGACATCGCTGCCGGCGAACAGGCCGCGCGACGTGCGCTGCAGCTGCGCCCGAATCACCCCGAAGCGCTGGCACGGCTGGGCCGCGTGGCGTGGATGGCCGGTGCACATGGCGATGCGGCCAAGCTGCTCGGCCAGGCCTCGGCATTGGCACCGCAGCATCCCGGCATTGCGCTGTGGCTGGGCCATGCACTGGAAGATGCCGATGATGCCGAAGGCGCGTCGGCGGCCTATCGACGCGCGCATGGGCTGATGCCGGCCGAGCCGTACATCGCCGCCCAGCGCCTGGCCTGGCAGCGTCGCCTGTGCGATTGGCAGGACCTGGACACGCTGGCGGCACAGGTGCGCGCCGCCGTTGCCAGCAGCCAGGGCGTGGTCGAGCCGTTCGCCTTCCTCAGCGAGGACGCCAGCGCTGCCGAACAGTTGGCCTGCGCGCACACCCGTGCGCTGGCCGTGACTGCCTCGGTGCGGCCATTGCCGCCGGCAACGGTGCGCCCGCACGGCCCGCTGCGCGTCGGCTTCCTCTCCAATGGGTTCGGCGCACATCCGACCGGATTGCTGACCGTGGCGCTGTTCGAGCAGCTGCGTCGCGACCCCGCACTGCAACTGCATCTGTTCGCGCTGAACCGCGACGACGGCAGCCGCATCCGCCAGCGGCTGCAGGCAGCGGCGCAGCTGCATGATGTGGCTGGCCTGCGACACACCGATACCGCCGCACGCATCCGCGCACAGGGCATCGACCTGCTGTTCGACCTGCGCGGCTGGGGCGGTGGCGGCACGCCGGAAGTGTTGGCGATGCGCCCTGCCGCGCTGCAGTTGAACTGGCTGGCCTATCCGGGCACGTCGGGGGCGCCGTGGATGGACGCGGTGGTCGGCGATGCCTTCGCCCTGCCGCCGGCACTGGAGCCGTGCTACAGCGAACGCGTGCTGCGCCTGCCACGAGCCTTCCAGCCGTCAGACAATACGCGCGTGCTGGAGCCTGCGCCGACCCGTGCGGACTGCGGACTGCCCGCGCAGGGCGTGGTGTTCTGCTGTTTCAACAACAGCTACAAGCTCAACCCGCGCAGCATGGGCCGTGCCTTCGCAGTGCTGCAGGCAGTGCCCGGCAGCGTACTGTGGCTGCTGTCCGGACCGGGCCAGGCGGACGCCCGCCTGCGCACGGCCGCGCAGGCTGCCGGCCTGGACCCGGCGCGCCTGGTGTTCATGGCCAAGCTGCCGCATCCGCAGTACCTGGCCCGTTACCCGCTGGCCGACCTGTTCCTCGACACGCATCCGTACAACGCGCACACCACCGCCTCCGATGCGCTGTGGGCCGGCTGCCCGGTGCTTACCTGCCCGGGTGACACCTTCGCCGCGCGCGTGGCCGGCAGCCTCAACCACCATCTGGGAATGGCACGGATGAATGTCGCCGACGATGCGGCGTTCATCACCACCGCCAGCGCGCTGGGCAACGACCCTGCAGCACTGGCGGCGTTGCGCGCTGAACTGGCACAGGCGCGCGAGCGCAGCGGGCTGTTCGACATGGACGGGTTTGCCCGCGATCTGTCGGCGTTGGTGCAGCAGCTGGCGCGCGAACACGGCTGGCTGGGAACAACCGAACCGACGGGGTAATGTCGGCTGGGTAATGTCGATTGGATGACGTCGACTGGGTAGAGTCGACTGCTGGTCGACTGCCCTCGGCAGGAAGCCGAAAACCCCGCGCTGCGCGCGATAGTCGACTGACCGTCGACTCTACCCGGCGTCGACATCGCCTGGGCAGCCCCTGCGCTACGCTCGGGCTTCCTCCCCGCGTGGTGTGACGATGGCCAAGCTCAAGCGCAAGGACTACGACGAACTGCTGCTGCCGCTGCAGCTGGAACTGACCGCCATGGCGCGCTGGGTGCAGCACAGCGGACAGCGCCTGCTGGTGCTGTTCGAAGGGCGCGACACGGCAGGCAAAGGCGGCGCGATCCAGGCCATCAGCCAGCACCTCAACCCGCGCCAGTGCCGGGTGGTGGCGCTGCCCAAGCCCACCGACCGCGAAGCCACGCAGTGGTACTTCCAGCGCTACGCCTCGCACTTGCCCGCCGCCGGCGAGATCGTTCTGATGGACCGCAGCTGGTACAACCGCGCAGGCGTCGAACGGGTGATGGGCTACTGCAGCGAGACCGAGTACCAGCAGTTCCTGCGCCAGGCGCCGGTGTTCGAACAGCTGCTGGTGGACGACGGCATCCTGCTGTTCAAGTACTGGCTGTGCGTGGACCAGGAGCAGCAGGAGAAGCGCTTCGCCGAGCGCCATCTCGATCCGCTGAAGGGCTGGAAGCTCTCCCCGGTGGACCTGAAATCCCGCAGCAAGTACAGCGCCTACACCGAGGCGCGCGAGGCGATGCTGCGCGCGACCCATCGCGAGGCGGCACCGTGGACGTTGGTGGATTTCAACGACCAGCGGCTGGGCCGGCTGACGCTGGTGCGCAACCTGCTGGACCGGTTGCCGGACACGCGCGTGGATGCACCGTTGCCGGAGCTGCCGAAGCTGAAGGGCAAGCTGCATCGCGAGCACTACGATGTGCTGAAGCCGATCGAGGACTTCCCGGTCGAGGATTAGGGTGGGTCGGCAGGGCCTGCGGCCCTGCACCTGCAGAGGCAACGACAACAGCCGGCTCTGGGAGTTTTGCTTGTTGGCTGGGGTGGTGTGGGTTGGCAGGACACGCCGTAAACCCATCCATGGGGGCTCGATGGCGCCATCCATGGCGCCAACGTTCCTGCCAACCCACACCGCCCCATCCCCGACGGATTTCCGGTGACGGAGGTAGATCCACGCCATGCGTGGATGAATCTCCATTGAAATCGATTATTTCGACAATTGAACGAAGAGCATCCACGCATGGCGTGGATCTACGTGTCGACCAAGGTCGACACCCATCAAGAGCAGGCCATGCATTCCGACAGATCGCGGAGAACTGTCGAAGGCGGGGTGGGTCCGGTGGCGGGGGCGTGAGCCGCATGGATGCGGCGACCGAGCTTACATGGACGTACTTGCAGCGCCCCCCGCCACCGGACCCACCCCGCCTACCCACGGGAAACCCCGCTTGGGCTGTTGCTTTTGCTGTTGCTGGGGTTGCCGGCCAGCGGCCGGCACTACCGCGGGTGCAGGGCCGCAGGCCCTGCCGCCCAACCCCATTACTTGGCAGCAGCGATCTGCTTTTCGATGTCGGCGGCCGTCACCGGGCCGAGGAAGGTGTGCGCCAGCTTGCCCTGTGGATCCAGCAGGTGCGTCAGCGGCAGGCCGCGCGGAGTGGCGAAATCGGCCGGCGGATCGAACGGGTCCACGATCACGATCGGATAGGTCACCGGATGCTTGGTCAGGAACGACTGCATTTCCGGCACTTCGATGTCCTCGTAGGCCAGGCCGACCACTTCGATGTTGCTGCGCATCGCATGCAGCGCCGACAGCTCGGGCATCTCCTTGCGGCAGGGCGCACACCAGGTCGCCCAGAAGTTCACCACCACCCACTTGCCGCGGTGCGCGGCCAGGTCGTAGTCGCTGCCATCCACCGCCTTCATCTTCAGCGTCGGGAATTCGGCGGTGGTGCGCTCGGCCGGGGCTTCCTCGACCGGTGCCGGTGCGGTCGGCGTCGGTGCCTGCGCCGGCGGTTGGCTGCTGGCCGGCGTCGGCTCCTGGGCCGGCTTGCAGGCCGACAGTGCCAGCAGCAGGGCCAGCGGGAGCAGCAACGGGGTCTTGCGGGTCATGGCATGTCTCCAGAGTCGGTATAGATATCGCTGACCTTGCGCTTCAGGCGTTCACGCAGGGGCAGTCGCAGATCATCCAGCGCCGCCAATGCGGCACGGCCCAGGCTGTCGTCGCGATACGGCAGATGCTGCTCGGCTACCGGAATGCGCAACTGGGTACATTCGTAAAGATCGGCAAGGCTGACCTGGTCCAGGTCGCGCGAGAGCAGCCATTCGCCACGTTCATCGCGGCGCAGCAGGCCGATCTCCTGCAGGTTGCAGGCCAGGTCCTGCAGCAGCGAATCGGTCAGCATCGGCTCCAGCCGCAGGATTTCATCGTCGGCCAGGCCCTTGCCCTTGGCACGGGCGTGGTGGAAGCGGCCGAGCAGGCGCAGCAGGCCATAGAACTCGTAGCCCTGCGGCAGGCGCAGTTCCACCGGCTGGTAGCGGAAGGCCGCCATCGACGAAGACAACGACGCGCCCAGCAGCACCGCCACCCAGCACAGGTAGATCCACAGCAGCAGGATCGGCACGAAGGCCACCGTGCCATACAGCTTCTGGTAGGACTGGAAGCTGCCCAGGTAGGCGCCGATACCCCACTTCACCAGCTCCAGGATCACCGCGGCCAGAATGGCGCCAGGCACTGCATGCCGCCACTTCACCGTGTGGTGCGGCACCACCCGGAACATCAGCGTGATGCAGACGAACTCGATCAGGATCGGCGCCAGCCGCAGTGCCAGTTCGGCCAGCCAGCGGCCCTCCTGGGTGCCGAACAGCGGCATCGCGAACACCCGCGCCGACACCGCCAGCGAAGCCGCCGCGAGCATCGCGCCCAGCGTCAGTACAGTCCAGTACACCAGGAAGCGGGTCAGCTTGGGCCGGGTCGAGCCGACCCGCCAGATCTGGTTGAAGGTTTCTTCAACACTGTTGAGCGTGATCAGCAGCGACACCACCAGCGCGATGAAGCCGGCGGCGGTGAGCTGGCCGGCACTGGCCGAGAACTGCCGCAGGTAGCCCTCGGCCGCGCGCGCGGCGTTGGGCACGAAGTTGGAGAAGACGTAATCGCTGAGCTGGTCGCTCCAGCGGTCGAAGACGGGGAAGGCCGACAGCACGCCGAACACCACGATGGCCAGCGGTACCAGCGCGAACACCGTGGTGTAGGCCAGCGCCGCCGCTGCCTGGAACAGGCGGTCGTCGAGGAAGCGATGCCACAGGAAGCGGCCGAAACTGATGGCCCGTGCGCGATCCCGCGCGCGCTCCATCCACAGGTTGAGCGTATCCAAAGGTTCCATCGGTGGAAGGGTACCCGATGCGGAATGCTGGCAGGATAGCCATACTGGCGACCACACGACGAGGAGAAGCGGGCACGATGGGCGAGATTCTGGTGCTGTACTACAGCCGGGGCGGTTCGGTGGCACGGCTGGCGCGCCAGATCGCGCGGGGCATTGGCGAAGTGCCGGGCATGAGCGCGCGCCTGCGCACGGTGCCGCCAGTGGCCGCCGTGACCCAGACCGCGCAGCCGCCGGTACCCGACGACGGCGCCCCCTATGTGAGCGTGCAGGACCTGGTGGAATGCCAGGGCCTGCTGCTCGGCAGCCCCACCCGCTTCGGCAACATGGCAGCCCCGGTCAAGCACTTCCTGGATGGACTGGGCGCCGAATGGGTCAATGGCACCCTGTCCGGCAAGCCGGCCGGCGTGTTCACCTCCACCGCCTCGATGCACGGCGGCCAGGAATCGACCCTGCTGTCGATGCAGGTGCCGCTGCTGCACCACGGCTGCGTGATCGTCGGCATCCCGTTCACCGAACCGGCGTTGAGCCACACCACCAGCGGCGGCACGCCCTATGGCGCCAGCCACGTGGCCGGTGCCGCCGACGATCCGCAGCCGACCGACGACGAGGCCGTGCTGGCCCGCGCGCTGGGCCGCCGGGTGGCCGACATCGCGCAGCGGTTGGCCCGATGAGCCGCCCGCCGCGCACGGTCCTGCTGCTGGCCCTGATGGGGCTGGCCGCGCTGTTCGCCGGCTGGTTCATCAATGACAAGCACTGGCTGGCCACCCAGCTGGTGTTCACCGCGCCGCCGCTGGCGCTGGCCTTTGCGCTGCGTCTGGGCTGGCGCAAGGCCGGGTTCTGGGCCTCGGTGCTGGCGCTGGGCTGGTTCAGCCACGGCGTGATGAGCGCCTGGAGCCACCCGGAAACACGCTGGCTGGCGCTGATCGAAATCGCCCTCGCCCTGCTGGTGATCTTCAGCGCCAGCCTGCCGGGGCTGCGCGCCCGCTTCGGCAAGCGACGCTGACGCTGCGCCCGCCGGGCCGTATCATCTGTGTCCCTGGCCCCGCGCCGCTGTACCTGTCCTGGTTTCGCGCATGCACATGATGGAAGAGCTCCTGGTCGTCACCACCGGTGGCACGATCGACAAGATCTACTTCGACGACAAGTCGGACTACCAGATCGGCGACCCCCAGATCGGCATGATCCTGCGCGAGCTGGGCGTGACGTTCCGCTTCAACGTGATTCCGATCCTGCGCAAGGATTCGCTGCACATCAACGATGAAGACCGCGAACTGATCCGCGCCACCATCGCCGCGCAGCCGACCCGCCACGTGCTGGTGACCCACGGCACCGACTCGATGGTGCAGACCGGCAAGGTGCTGGCGACGATCCCGGACAAGACCATCGTGATGACCGGCGCGCTCAGCCCGGCGCGGTTCCGTGGGTCGGATGCGGAGTTCAACATCGGCTGCGCGATCGGTGCGGTGCAGTCGCTGCCGAGCGGCGTATACATCGCCATGAACGGTCGTATCTTCGATCCGCAGCACGTGCGCAAGAACGTGGCCGCCAACCGCTTCGAGTCGGTCTGAGGAACAGCGTGCCGACCAAGGTCGGCACGCACCAAAGCGCTGCCCTTGCAAGGCCGGTACCTACCCAAAGAAGAACGCCCCGGCCTGAGCCGGGGCGTGCCCATGGAGAGGGGCTTGGGCTCAGTACTGGGCGTTGAGGGTCAGGCCCGAGAAGGTGCTGTAGGCCTTCACCCGCACATACCAGGTGCCGGCGGCAGGACTGTTGATGGTGCAGATCTCGCTGTTGCCGCTCAGGTACGGACGGCAGGTGTAGGTGGTATCGGTCGGGGCACTGCCTTGGCGCACATACAGGTCGGCATCACCGCTGCCGCCACTGATCGCGACGCGCA
This sequence comes from Stenotrophomonas sp. YJH_SMC_64, assembly GCF_059371375.1. NCBI lineage: Bacteria > Pseudomonadati > Pseudomonadota > Gammaproteobacteria > Lysobacterales > Lysobacteraceae > Stenotrophomonas > Stenotrophomonas sp. YJH_SMC_64. Next base: position 22,811 of record NZ_JCAFUN010000019.1, read on the forward strand.
GCTGGGTGCTGCCGGCCGGAACCGCGACGGTGTAGTTCAGCTCGGCACCGGTCGCAGCGCCCAGGCCGGTCACCGGTACGTTGTTCTGCAGCACGTTGCCACCCGGGTTCGGGTTGCCGCCACCATTGATCGCTGCGGCCACGGCGGCATTGGCGTCGATGATGCCGGCGCCGCAACCACCCGAGCAGGCGCCCGGCAGCGGACGTGCCGTGCTCTTGATGATGCTCTCGACCTGCGCCGGGCTCAGCGGGCTCGGAGCGACCGACTGCATCAGCGCGACCACGCCGGCCACGTGCGGCGCCGCCATCGAGGTGCCGTTGTACGACGCGTAGGTCGCGCTGCCCGGCGTGGTGGTGCCGGTGTTGAGGGTGGACAGGATGCTCTGGCCCGGTGCCGAGATGTCGATGCCGGTACCGTAGTTGGAGAAGCTGGCACGTGCACCGGCTGAGGTGGTCGCCGCCACCGCGATCACGTTCGGGCAGTTGGCCGGCACCGACGAGGACACGTTGGTGTTGCTGTTGCCGGCGGCGACCACCACGGTGGTGCCACGGCCGACCGCGCCGTTGATCGCGTTCTGGTAGGTGGTCGAGCAGCTGCCACCGCCGCCCAGCGAGAGGTTGATGACTTCGGCCGGATTGGCGTTGGCCGGTACGCCGCTGACGGTGCCACCGGACGCCCACACGATCGCATCGGCGATGTCGGAGGTGTAGCCGCCGCACTTGCCGAGCACGCGCACCGGCACGACCTTGGCATTGAACGCGGTACCTGCCACGCCGGTACTGTTGTTGGTCACCGCCGCCACGGTGCCGGCAACGTGGGTGCCGTGCCAGCTGGAGTTGGAGGCCGGGATGCCCGAGCCACACTCGTTGGCGCCGTACCAGTCGCCTTCGTCGTTCGGATTGTTGTCGCGGCCGCCGCCATCACGCGCCATCGCGGCGTCGCTGATGAAGTCATAGCCCGGCAGGATGTTGGCGTTGAGATCGGCATGGTTGGTGATGCCGGTATCGATCACGGCCACCACCACGCCGGTGCCGGTGGCCTTGTCCCAGGCCGGCCGGATGTTGATGCCGGCATTTGAGGTGCCGAAGCCCCATTGCTCGCTGAAGCGGGTGTCGTTCGGGGTCAGCGTCGCGCGCATGATCTGGTCGACTTCGACGTATTCCACGTTCGGGTCGGCGGCCAGCTTGCGCATCAGCAGTTCGGATTCGGCCTGGTCGAGCGGACGGTCGGTCTTGACCAGGGTCGGGCCGACGGCCAGCTTGCGGACCTGCTGCAGGCCCAGCGCGCGGCCCTGGCTGCTGGCCAGGCCGGCGGCGGCCGTCTTCAGCGACGAAGCCAGCGCAGTAGTGTTGGCCACGGCGGCGCTGCCGTCGCGGTACTTGACGATGAAGCGCTGGTGCGTCGGCGCGGACTGCAGGCCGCTGAGCTGGACATCACCGGCCAGCGCAGGCGTGGCCAGCAGCAGCGATGACAGAACGGACGCACCAAGGACCACCCACACTCGACGCACACGCGGTTGCGTTACCTGGGACATCGTATTTCCCTTTCTTGTGGTGTGAATGCCGGAATCGGCAGAAGCACCGGCCCGAACCCTGGGCTGGCTTGCATTGGCGAGGTTCGAAGTCCGGTGAGTCAGCGGATCCCCCTAACGATCCGCCGTGCAGATGACGCTAATGGCCGAAACCGGACACCACAAGATTTTCAGCGTCTTTTCAGCAAGATGAAATGTTCGTTCTGAGACTTTTCGGGTCGAGGGTTTGTGAAGGTGAAGGAACCTTCTCGTGTCCTGCACAGACCTGACTGGGCCGTCACGTGTCCTGGGATGACTATGCCGACATCGGCGTTCGCTGATTCGGGGTCAGATCCCTTTTCCCATGGAAAAGGGATCTGACCGCAGGCCCCACAACGCAGAAAGCCCGTCACGGGGACGGGCTTTCCGGAAGCGCCGCCGAGCGCGGGCTCGACGCTACAGTTCAGCGTGGGCGATCAGCCCAGCTTGACCAGCCAGTTGTGGCGGTCCGGCAAGCGGCCGTACTGGATGTCGGTCAGTTCCTTGCGCAACGACATGGTCACTTCGCCGGCCGGCGCGTTGATGTCGCCCACCGAGAAGCCCTCGCCCTTCAGCTGGCCGATCGGGGTGACCACCGCCGCGGTGCCGCAGGCGAACACTTCGCTGATCGCGCCGGAGGCCACGCCGTCCTTCCACTCGTCGATGCTGACCTTGCGCTCTTCGACCTTCATGCCACGGTCGCGGGCCAGCTGCAGGATGCTCTCGCGGGTGATGCCCTCGAGGATGCTGCCCGACAGTTCCGGGGTCACCAGCGTGCCGTCCTTGTAGACCAGGAACACGTTCATGCCACCCAGCTCTTCCAGGTACTTGCCTTCGACCGGGTCGAGGAACAGCACCTGCGAGCAGCCCTGTGCCTGCGCCTTCTGCTGCGGCAGCAGCGAAGCAGCATAGTTGCCACCGCACTTGGCGGCACCGGTGCCGCCCTTGGCCGCACGCGCGTATTCGGTGGACAGCCAGATCGACACCGGGGCAACGCCCTTGGCGAAGTACGGGCCGGCCGGGCTGGCGATGACGTAGTAGCCGGCCTTGTGCGCGCCACGCACGCCGAGGAAGGCTTCGTCGCCGATCATGAACGGACGGAAGTACAGGCTGGACTCATCGGCCGACGGCACCCAGTCACTGTCGACGGCGATCAGCTGCTTCAGCGATTCGACGAAGATCTCCACCGGCAGTTCCGGCAGCGCCAGGCGCTGCGCCGAACGCTGCAGGCGACGGCCGTTGGCATCCGGACGGAAAGTCCAGATCGAGCCATCGGCATGGCGGTAGGCCTTGATGCCTTCGAAGATTTCCTGGCCGTAGTGCAGCACGGCCGCGGCCGGATCCAGCTGCAACGGGCCGTAGGCACGCACGTTGGCGTTGTGCCAGCCGGCATCCTTGTCCCAGCGCACTTCCACCATGTGATCGGTGAAGTGCAGGCCGAAGCCCGGCTTCTCCAGGATCTTGGCGCGCTCTTCAGCGCTGCGCGGGTGGTCCGAACGGGTAACGGCGAAGCTGGGGATGGACTGGGACACCGGAGGATTCCTGTTCTGGTTGCGGGTAGTGCCGGGCCCGCGTCACTGCGGGCCCTGGGTCAAAGCATGCCGGTCTCGAGCCGGGCCGCCTCGGACATCATGTGCTGGTTCCACGGCGGGTCGAACACCAGGTCGACGTCGGCCTCGGCCACCGTCGGGATCATTTCAAGCTTGCTGCGCACGTCGTCGACCAGGATGTCGCCCATCCCACAACCCGGTGCGGTCAGGGTCATCTTCACGTCGATCTCGCGCTGGCCTTCGTCCAGGTGCTTGATCTCGACCTCGTAGACCAGGCCCAGTTCGACGATGTTCACCGGAATTTCCGGGTCGAAGCAGGTGCGCAGCTGCTGCCACACCAGCTGTTCCACCTGTTCATCAGTGGCGTCGGCCGGCAGTTCCAGCGGTGCCGGTGCCTCCTTGCCGATGGCGTCGCCGTCCTTGCCGGCGATGCGGAACAGGTTGCCCTCGACGAACACCGAATAACTGCCGCCCAGCGCCTGGGTGATGTACCCATAGCTGCCGGCGGGCAGGGTCACGGTATCGCCCTGCGGGACCATCACGGCCTCGCAATCGCGCTCGAAGTGGACAGGTTCGCTGCTACGGGAATACATGGGGACCGATATGGGGCCGTGGCCGGGGCCACGCAAGACGGCATTCTAGCCCAGCCGCTCCGGCACCGCCGGTGCACCGCCGCAAACCACAGTATCCTGTGGGTGATCTTCAGGGAGCTTCGATGTCCTCCAATGCCGCGCGTGCCAGGGCCGTGACCTGGCTCTGGCCCATCATGCTGTTGCTGGGCCTGGTTGTTGCTCCCCTTGCCTGGATGGTGCTGGCGCTGATGACCGGCCGGCAGGTCGGCTGGATGGCGGTACTGACCGCCCTGGAACTGGTGTTCATGCTGCGCATGGGTACGCTCGGCCCGGGCCGGCTGCGCATCGTGCTGGTCGTGGTGGGCACCCTGCTGGTGGCCGCCGTGGCCAACTGGACCATCGCCAGCGCCTGGATGGGCGGCTCGATCGGGCTGGACCTGTGGGACGCCACGATGCGGATGGGCCCGCACCTGGCCTGGACCCTGATCACCCTGGCCAATGGCGCGGTGGAGTGGCTGTGGCTGGCCGTGGCCGTGGCCGTAGGCGCCTGGCTGGCGCGCTGAGCGCGCCGGTTGCCACGCCCGCCGGGGACATGCAGGTAGATCCACGCATGCGTGGATGGGATGGTAGTGCCGGCCGCTGGCCGGCAAACGCGTGCGGACCAGGGCCCGCACCCACCCGATGTAGCCGCCACACGTGGATGCGGTAGTGCCGGCCGCTGGCCGGCAAACGCGTGCGGACCAGGCCCCGCACCTACCCGATGCAGCGGCCACGCGTGGATGCGGTAGTGCCGGCCGCTGGCCGGCAAAGGGGTCAAAGCCCATTCCTGCGGAAAGGGATCCGCCCCCGGTCCTCAATGCCCGCCGTCGAGCGCCTTCAGTTCGCTCACCAGCGAGGCCGCCGCTTCCGCACCATCGCCGTACAGCATGCGGGTGTTGTCGGCGTAGAACAGCGCATTCTCGATGCCGGCAAAACCGGTGCCCTTGCCGCGCTTGATCACCACCACGTTGCGCGCGTTGACCACATCCAGCACCGGCATGCCGTAGATCGGGCTGGCCGGGTCGGTACGTGCCACCGGATTGACCACGTCGTTGGCACCGATCACCAGCACCACATCGGTGTTGGCAAATTCCGGGTTGATGTCGTCCATGTCGGCGATCAGGTCGTAGGGCACACCCGCTTCGGCCAGCAGCACGTTCATGTGCCCAGGCATGCGCCCAGCCACCGGGTGGATCGCGAACTTCACCTTCACCCCGCGCTGGCCCAACCGCTGCGCCAGCTCCCAGATCTTGTGCTGGGCCTGCGCCACCGCCATGCCATAACCGGGCACGATCACCACGCGTTCGGCGTAGGCCATCATCGCCGCGACGTCCGACGCTTCAATCGGCTTCTGCGCGCCAGTGATCGCCTGCGCTTCGCCGCCGGCACCGCCGCCGAAGTTGGAGAACAACACGTTGCGGATCGGCCGGTTCATCGCCTTGGCCATCAGCCGGGTCAGCAGGATGCCCGCCGCGCCGACCATCATGCCGGCGATGATCAGCGCCTCGTTGCCCAGCACATAGCCTTCGAACGACACCGCCAGGCCGGTGAACGCGTTGTACAGCGAGATCACCACCGGCATGTCGGCGCCACCGATCGGCAGCGTCATCAGCACGCCCAGTGCCAGTGCCAGCACGAAGAACGCGACGATCGCCCAGGTGTTGAGCGTGCTGGCCGCGATGATCGCCAGCACCACCACCGCCAGTGCCACCAGCAGGTTCATCACCTGCTGGCCCGGCCAGGTCACCCGCTTGTCCAGGCGGCCATCGAGCTTGGCCCAGGCAATCACCGAGCCGGACAGCGACACCGCACCGATGGCCGCGCCGACCACCGCCAGCAGCAGCACCATGCCCGAGGGTTGGCGGGCAGCGAGGTCGGCCAGCGCCTGTGCGCTCCAGTGGCTGGTATCACGGTTGGCGAGGAAGGCGTAGCGCAGCAGTTCCACTGCACCGATGGCCGCGGCCGAGCCGCCGCCCATGCCGTTGTACAGCGCCACCATCTGCGGCATGTCGGTGATGGCAACCTTGCCGGCCGACCACCAGGCCAGGCCCGCGCCCAGCAGCAGCGCCACCAGGATCAGCGGCACGTTATGCAGTTCGGGCAGGAAGAACGTCGCCACCGTGGCCAGCAGCATGCCCAGCCCGGCCCAGCGGATGCCGCTGCGCGCGGTCAGCGGCGAGGCCATGCGCTGCAGGCCCAGCAGGAACAGCGTGGCGGCGACGAGGTAGCTGGCCTTGACCAGCCAATCGAGCAGTTCGACGGTGCTGATGTTCAAGCCTGCGGCTCCTTCGGCTCGTCCTTGCCGCCCTTGGGCGCGCTCGGCTTGAACATTTCCAGCATGCGCGCGGTGACCACGTAGCCACCGGCGGCGTTGCCAGCACCAAGCACCACGGCGAGGAAGCCCAGAGCTTTCTCCAGCGGTGTCTGCGCGTGCCCCAGCACCACCATTGCACCGATCAGCACGATGCCGTGGATGAAGTTGGAGCCCGACATCAGCGGGGTATGCAGGATCACCGGCACCCGCGAAATGATCACGTGGCCGGCGATGGCTGCCAGCATGAAGATGTACAGCGCTACGAACCCGTCACTCACCGGCAACGCTCCTGCTCTGTCTTCGTCGTCCCATCATAACCATGGGCTGAACCCGGTGCGCGCCCGGCGTCAACCGAAGCCGCGCTCACGCGTTGTCGATGGTGACCCCGAGCGAGGAACCGTACCCTGTGCTGGTGAGCAGCCCCGTCCCCCCGAGCGCCGAGACCGATGCCCTGCCGGCGTCGCTGGAGGCGTTCCTGGCCAGTGCTGGCCCGCGCGCGTTCCGCTTCGCCGAGGCCGGCCTGCGCCAGCGCGAAGACGCCATGGACGCGGTGCAGGACGCGCTGCTGCGCATGCTGGACTACGCCGACAAGCCGGCTGCCGAATGGGCCCCGCTGTTCTGGAGCATCCTGCGCCGGCGCGTGATCGACGTGCAGCGCCGGCGCCGCTTCCGACTGCCGTTCTGGCGCGACAACCAGGACGCCGACGGCGGCGAGATCGACTGGGCCGACCCCGGCCCGGACCCGGCACAGGCGCACGAACAGCGCCAGCAGTACCAACAGCTGGTGGACGCGTTGCGCCGCCTGCCCGCCCGCCAGCGCGAGGCCTTCACCCTGCGCGTGCTGCAGGACCTGGACGGGGCCACCACCGCCCGCGCCATGGGCTGCAGCGAAGGCGCGGTAAAAACCCATCTGGCACGCGCCCGCCAGGCGCTGCAGGATTATCTGGAGACCCACCCGTGAACCGCTCCCTGCCTTCCGATGACACCCTGCGCAGCCTGCACGCGCAGTCGCTGCACGCGCTGTCGCCGGCAACGCTGGCCCGGCTGCGCCAGGCTCGCCACGGCGCCACGGCCGCCCATCGCGGGCGCTGGCGCTGGTGGCTGGCCAGTGCCTGTTCACTGGTGGTGGCACTGGGTATCGGCCTGCAGTTCACCGGCCACGGCACCCTGACGGGCCCTGCGCCGGCACCTGTGCTTGCCTCGGCGGAAGACAACAGCGCGCTCTACGACGAAAATCCCGATCTGTACCTGTGGCTGGGCGATACCGACCTGGCGATGGAGTGAATCATGTCCCGACTGCACACCCTGCCCCTGCTGATGACCCTGTTGCTGCTGCCGGCCCTCCCGGCGCTGGCGCAGAGCGCCGCGCCCGCCCCTGCGGCACGCCCTGCGCCGGCCACGCCGCTGCCGGCCTGGGAACAGTTGAGCGAAGCGCAGCGGGAATCGCTGCTGGCGCCACTGCGCGACCGCTGGAACAGCGCCGATGCCGGCCAGCGCCAGCGCATGCTCTCGCATGGCCAGCGCTGGCAGACGATGAGCCCGGAGGAGCGCGACAAGGCCCGCCGTGGCCTGCGCCGCTTCGAGCACATGAGCCCGGAACAGCGTGAGCAGGCCCGGGCCCTGTTCGGCCAGATGCGGGAACTGCCGCCCGCGCAGCGCGACGCACTGCGCGAGCGCTGGTCGCAGATGACGCCGGAACAGCGCAAGGACTGGGTGCGCGAGAACCCGCCGCCGGCGAAGCCGCGCTGAAACGCCGCGGGGAACGGGGTCAGAGCCCTTTGCTGAGGCAAAGGGATCCGACCCCTGGCAGATTCCGGGGAACGGGGTCAGAGCCCTTTGCTGAGGCAAAGGGATCCGACCCCTGGCAGATTCCGGGAACCAGGGTCAGAGCCCTTTGCCAGAGGCAAAGGGATCTGACCCCATGTCGTTCACGCCTGCCAGCGTGTCTTCGCCAGCAGCTCGTCTTCCCAGTCGAAACCAAGCTGCCCTTCGCGCACGAACAGCGCGACGAAGTTGAGCAGGTTGCGCGCATACATCTCGCTGGCCTGGGTGGCGCCGCGGCTGGCAAGGCCCAGCGGGCCATCGATGGTCACGCCCTGATGCTCGATGCACTGCCCCGGTTGGGTCAGTGCGCAGTTGCCGCCGCTCTCGGCAGCCAGGTCCACGATCACGCTGCCGGTGGCCATGCCCTCCACCATCGCGGCAGTCACGATCGTCGGCGCCGGTCGCCCCGGTACCGCTGCGGTGCAGATCACCACATCCACGCTGCGCAGGTGGTCGGCCAGGCGGCGCTGCTGCTCGGCACGCTCTTCATCGGTCAACGCGCGCGCGTACCCGCCTTCGCCCGCCGCGCTCACCCCCAGGTCGAGGAAGCGCGCGCCCAGCGACTGGATCTGCTCGCGGGTTTCCGGACGCACGTCGAAACCTTCCACCTGTGCACCGAGACGCCGGGCAGTGGCAATGGCCTGCAGCCCCGCCACGCCGGCACCGATCACCAGCACCTTGGCCGGACGCACGGTGCCGGCAGCGGTGGTCAACATCGGGAAGAAACGTGGTGCGCGTTCGGCGGCGATCAGCGCGGCCTTGTAACCGGCCATGCCGGCCTGCGAACTGAGCACGTCCATGGCCTGCGCACGGGTGGTGCGCGGCAGCTGCTGCAGCGGGAACAGGTGCAGGCGGTCATCGGCAGCCAGTGCCGCCAGGCCCGGATCACTGGCCGGGGTCAACAGGCCAACCACGGTGGCACCCGGCTTGAGCTGTTCAAGCACCGCCGCCGGCGGCGCCTGCACGCACAACAGGATGTCGATTTCGGCCCAGCGCCCGGCGTCGAATGCGCGGGCACCGGCGTCGTCATAGGCTGCATCGGTGAAACCTGCGGCCAGACCGGCACCGGCCTCGTACCAGACGGTAATGCCGAGGGCGCCGAGCTTGCGCGCGGTTTCCGGCGTCAGCGCCACGCGCCGTTCGCCCGGCGCGGTCTCCTTGATCCCCAGCAACGCCACGGCCATGCAGGTCCCCGCTGATCGGTGAGTTTTCCCGATCCTAGCAGGCGGCTCCACTCAGTGCAGCGTGGCGCTGCCCGGGTCCAGCCGATCGATCACACCCTGCATCGCGCTGTCGAACGCACCGTCATCCACATGGGCGCGCAGACGTCCCAGCCGCACCATCACCGCCAGTTCCTCCGGCGAGGCCACGCAGAAGCGCACGCCGCGACGGTTGACGAACAGCAGGCGCGAGGAAATCGGGCTGACCCAGGACAGCTTGCCGGCCTGCACCTTGCCGTCCTTGTCGACGAAGTCCAGCCAGTTGCCGATCTCCATGCGACGGAAGCGATCGGCGTCGGCATTGTCGAAATCATCGGCATCGATCTGCCCGCCCAGCTCGACCGCCGGCGATTCGGCCACCGGCGGGGTCGGTAGTGCCACCTGCGGCAGTTCCGGCAGCGCGCGTTGCAGTTCCGGCCGCGATTCGGCAATGCCCTGCAGGGTGTCATGCAGGGCATCGATGGCACCGGTGGCGGCGTCGCCATGCACGCCCACGCTGGCGAACACCTTGGCCAGCACCGGCTGCCAGGCCTGCAGCCACGGCTTGCCGACAATCTGGCGGCGGGCCTCGGCCACTTCCTCCAGCAGCCCGTCGCCCAGGCTCAGCGCTTCGGCCACCGATGCGCCCTCCTCGCCCTCGCGCAGCAGCGCCAGGGTCAGGTGGTGCTGCCATGGCTGGCGCAGGAATTCAGCGATGGCCGGCGGCAGGGTGGCATCACCAATGCGGCGGTCCAGCTCGGCACCGGCACGGGTACGGGCCATTTCCAGCTTTTCCTGGCCACGCTGCGTTTCGGCGGCGCGACGCTCGGCGATTTCCACGCGGCGACGATGCTGCACGAGGAACTCGCGGAATTCTTCTTCCAGGGTCAGGAAGATCGCCAGGTTCTCGTTGAACTCGGCGACCAGGCGCTCGATGATCTCCTCGACCTTGGCCATCAGCATGCGCTCGGCCTGGCTTTCGCCGGTGTTGCCTTCGCAGGCCTCGGCCAGCGAGTTGAGCAGCTTGCGCGCCGGATGGGTCTTCTGCACGAACATGCGACGGTCGAGCATGGCGACCTTGACGAACGGCACCACCAGGCGGCCGATCAACTCGCGCGAGCGGCCTTCCAGTTCGCGCTCGTCCAGCATCACGTCGAACAGCATGCCCACCAGGTCGATCGCATCCTCGTCCTGCGGGTCCAGCCGGGTCTGGCCCGGGTCGACACCGAGACGGGTGGCGCTGGACAGCACTTCGCTCTTCAACCGCTGCGCGAGTGATTCGCCGTCCTCGCCGATCGCTGCACGCAGGGTCGCACTGGGCGTGGCCTGCAGCAGCGACAGCACCGACATCATCTCGCGCTGGCTGAGCGGACGCTGCTGGCCGATCGCCACCTGTGCGGCCGACGTCGCGTCCTCGCGCACGTGGCGGGTCTGCTGCAGCAGTTCGTGCAGCGCCTCCAGCAGCATGCCCTGCTGGCCCGCATGGGCCTCGCCGGTGCCGCTGCCTTCGGCGCCCAGGTGCTGCTGCATGTGGCCACGCCGCTCGGACCAGCGTGCGGCAAAGCGCTGCGCCCAGGCCGGCGCGGCCTGCTCGTCATCACCGAATTCGCCGTCCAGGCCCGAGCCCGGGCGCTGCTCCACCAGGTCATCCAGGCCCGAGGCCATGCGCGGGTCGGGCGCGGCCGACGGCGGACGCCGCGGCGCCCCCATCTGCGACATCACCCCGGCCGCGGCCAGTTGCTCGTCCAGCTTCTCGTAGATGCGACCCACCGGCGCGCGCAGGTCACGCTCGCACAGCTTGATCAGCACCAGGTGCACTTCCGGGGCCAGTTCACAGCCGGCAAAGGCTTCGTGGATGGCCACGCCCAGGTGTTCGGGGCTGATGGGATTATGGTCGGCATCCAGTTCGGCGCCACCGACCAGACGGCCCAGGCGACGGTCGAGCCGCGCCAGCACCGGCTTGAAGTCACGCAGCAGCACCGTGGCGAAATTGCGCACCGCCAGCCGCGACTCCAGCACGTGCTCGGCCAGCAGGCTCAGGCCATCCTCGGCTGGGCCGGACAGCGTCGATTCGGCCGACATGGGCTCACCACTGGCCAGCGCATCCCAGGCCCGCTGCAGGTGGCCAGAGAAGGCACCGGCAATGTCCTCGCGGCGGCGGCGCAGTTCGCGCATCGCATCCAGGAACAGCAGCTGCGACGAACCGGCATTGCCGGCCCGGTCGAACAGGGCATCGTCGAAGCGCGCCAGTGCCGCGCCAAAGGCCTGGCACAGCGCGGGCAGGACCATGTCCCGGGCACGCTGGAGCTGGGCCGGGTCACGACCCGGCGATCCCATCGGTGTGGGCGCGCTCATCATTCGGGAAGGCTCCCCACCTTCTCTGGTACGACAGACAACGTGGACATCGCGACGACCGGCACACCCCATGTACCGGTACGTCGATGGTAGGCCGGCCAGCCCGTCACGGACAGTGAAACAGTCCTCACTTCAAACCTCATGACCGGCGGCCCGGCAAGGTAGATATCGTAAGCCGTGCAAGGCCTGCGAGGCGAGGGGAAGCGGCCGCCCGTTTCCCGCCAGTGGCATGACGTTCATCACAATTTGGTATTCAAAGGCCAGACGCGACACAGACGGTGTCTTTGACCACCCCGACTATAATCAAACCTTCGTGATGACCGGTTCAGACTCCATGCCCGACCCCGCCGCCCTGCTCGCCCTGGATGCCCGCCGCTCTGTGCCTTCGCGGCAACTGGCCGAGCCCGGCCCGGACCCGGCCACCCTGCAGCGGATGCTGGCTTCGGCAGTGCGCGTGCCCGATCACGGCAAGCGCGTACCGTTCCGCTTCCTGAAGATCGCCGGCGATGCACGTCACACTCTGGGCGACTTCCTGGCCGAGCGCAGCCGCCAACGCGACCCGCATGCGGGCGAGGCCGTGTTCGAGAAGGATCGCCAGCGTTTCAGCCATGCGCCGCTGGTGATCGTGGTGGTGGCCAGCCCGCGCCCGGACCCGAAGGTCCCCGAGCAGGAGCAGCTGATGACCGCCGGCTGCGTCTGCTTCGCCCTGCTGCAGGCCGCACAGGCGCTGGGCTTCGGCGCGCAGTGGCTGACCGCCTGGATGGCCTTCGACCCCGCCGTGCACGCCTACCTGGGCCTGGCCGAGGGCGAAGGCATCGCCGGTTTCATCCATATCGGCACGCCGAAGGCCGCTGTGCCCGAGCGCGAGCGTCCGGACCCTGCCACCCTGCTGCGCGACTGGACGCCTCCGGCATGACCCTGCCGGTACCACCGCCGTCGCTGTACCTGGTCGACGCCAGCATCTATGTGTTCCGCGCGTGGCACTCCCTGCCCGACCAGTTCCAGGACGCGCAGGGCTGGCCGACCAATGCCGTGCACGGCTTCGCCCGCTTCCTGCTGGACCTGCTCGAGCGCGAACGCCCGCGTCACATCGCCATCGCCTTCGACGAAGCGCTGGACAGTGGCTTCCGCCACCGCCTGTACCCCGCCTACAAGGCCAACCGCGACCCGGCGCCGGAGGCGCTCAAGCGCCAGTTCGTGCACTGCAAGGCGCTGTGCGCAGCATTGGGCCTCGCCGTTCTGGCCCACCATGAATACGAGGCTGACGACCTGATCGGAAGCGCCCTGCATGTGCATCGTGGCAGCCACCGCGGCGTGATCATCTCCGCCGACAAGGACCTGTCGCAGCTGCTGCTGGATCACGACGAGCAGTGGGACTACGCACGCAACCAGCGCTGGAACGTGGCCGGAGTGAAGGCGCGGCACGGCGTGCACGCGCACCAGATCGCCGACTACCTGGCGCTGTGCGGCGATGCGGTGGACAACATTCCCGGCATCAGTGGCGTCGGCAGCAAGTCCGCCGCCGTGCTGCTGGCCCATTTCGGCAGCATGGATGCGCTGTACGAACGCCTGGACGAAGTGCCGTTCCTGCGCCTGCGCGGCGCCGCCCAGATGGCGGTGCGCCTGCGCGAGCAGCGCGAGCACGCCCAGCTCTGGCGCCAGCTGACCACCATCGCGCTGGACGCGCCACTGGAAGGCAGCCAGCCCGGCCTGTTGCGCCAGGCGGCCGATCCCGAGCTGCTCGGCGGCCTGTGCCAGACCCTGCGCTTCGGCCCGATGACCCGCCGCCGGCTGTTCGATGCCGCCGGCGTGCCCGATATTCTTCCCACCCACAGCGAGCCCGCATGAGCCAGCGCAACACCGAAGCCCCGCGTGTCGTCTATGAAGGCAAGTACCAGCGCATGCTGGTGCGCGGCACCTGGGAATACAGCGAACGTACCCACGCCGGTGGCCTGGCCGCGATCATCATCGCCGTCACCCCCGAGGACAACGTGCTGTTCGTAGAGCAGTTCCGCGTGCCGCTGCAGGCACCCACCATCGAGATGCCGGCCGGCCTGGTCGGCGACATCCACGCCGGCGAATCGATCGAAGTCTCGGCCGTGCGCGAACTGGAAGAAGAAACCGGCTGGACCGCCGATCACGCCGAAGTGCTGCTGATCGGCCCGACCTCTTCCGGCGCCAGCAGCGAGAAGATCGCTTTCGTGCGCGCTACCGGCCTGCGCCGCGTTGGCGAGGGCGGTGGTGACGACAGCGAAGACATCATCGTGCACGAGATTCCGCGCAGTGAGGCAGCGGCCTGGCTGGTGCAGAAGATGGGCGAAGGCTACGAGCTGGACGCCAAGCTCTGGGCCGGGCTGTGGATGATCGAGCATCACCTGGACGGACGCCCGCGTGGCTGACGCCGACCTGCACGCGCTGCCGGCGCTGCTCGGCGCCGACGACCCGGCGATCCATACGATCCACCGGCCTCAGGGTGCCTCGCCGTACCTGATGCTGGCCGATCATGCCGGCCAGCAGGTGCCGCGTGCCCTCGCAGGCCTGGGCTTGCCGCAGGCCGAACTGGACCGCCATATCGGCTGGGACATCGGCATTGCCGGCACCACCCGCGCACTGGCCGAACGGCTGGATGCCTGGGCCATCGAACAGACCTATTCGCGGCTGCTGATCGACTGCAACCGCCCGCTGGCCTCGCCGACGCTGATTCCGGAGGTGAGCGACCACACCGTGGTGCCGGGCAATGCCGGGCTGTCGGCGGCACAGCGGCAGCAGCGTATCGATGCGATCCACGCGCCCTACCACGCGCGCATCGACGCGGAACTGGATGCGCGCCGAGATGCCGGCCGCCCCACCCTGCTGGTGATGATGCACAGCTTCACTCCGGCGATGAACGGCGCGCAGCGACCGTGGCATGCCGGCGTGCTGTACCACCAGGACACGCGCTTCGCCCATGCCTTGCTGCAGGCACTGCGCGAGGAAGGCGACCTGGTGGTTGGTGACAATGAACCGTATTCGGTGAGCAGCACCAGCGACTACGCAGTGCCGGTGCATGGCGAAGGCCGCGGGCTGGTGCACGTGGAACTGGAAATCCGCCAGGACCTGATTGCCGATGTGGCTGGGCAGCAGGCGTGGGCGGAGCGGCTGGCGCGGATCTTCAGCGCATTGCAGCCGCAGTTGCTGGCGTTCGGTTGAACGCGCGTGGATCCATTCCGGATCGGTAGTGCCGGCCGCTGGCCGGCAACCTCAGGGTAGTTGGATCATTGCATTGCCGGCCAGCGGCCGGCACTACCGCAGGCGTGGCACATCCACCCACGGCAGCGCCTTCAATCATGCATCGCTGACCGGGCAGACGGTGGCGGCCGATTCGACCGGCGCCGGGCGCAGGCCCAGCGCGATCACCACGCCGAGCGCGGCGAACAACGCGGCGCCGTACTGTGCATTGACCATGCCTTGCAGGGCGTCGGCACTGGTTGCGGCCTGCGTGCCGCGCGCGGCGTTGGCCACCATCACCAGCACCGCCAGTCCCAACGCGCCGCCGATCTGCTGGGCGGTGGCCGCCATGCCGGACGCGACGCCTTGCTGCGGACCCGGCACGCCCTGCCCGGCCACGATCCACATCGCTGTCCAGCTCATGCCCTGGCCGATGCTGAGCACCACGATGCCCGGCAGCAGCGGCCAGTAGCTGGCACCGTGCGGCATCGCCAGTGCCACCGCGGCAATGCCGATGGCACCGGCGGCGAAGCCCCAGGCCAGTACCTGCCTTGGCGAACGGCGCCGCAGCATGCGTTCGGCAATACGGATGCCGAAGGTGCACACCAACGTCGGCAGCAGGAAGGCCATGCCGGCCTGCAGCGGGCTCCAGCCATAGCCATCCTGGAAGTAGAGCGCCAGGAAGTAGTACTGCACGCCATAGCTGCTCATGAAGGCGAAGGTCAGGCCGAGTGCCGCGCGCAGGCCCGACAGGCGCAACAGCGAAAACTGCATCAGCGGGTCACGGCTGCGTTTTTCGATCTGTACGAACACCGTCAACAGCACGGCTGAAAGCAGCAGGCAGATCAGCGTGGCCGGTGCCGTCCAGCCCCACTCCGGCCCTTGAACCAGGGTAGTGACCAGCAGGCTGCCGCCGGCGGTGACGGTCAGGCAACCGGCCAGATCGAAGGAGCGGCCGCGCACCCTTGGACCATCGGACGGCAACCACGCACCGGCTGCGACCGCGCACGCCGTGGCCAGCGGCACGATCACCGCCAGCACCGCCGGCCAGCCGAACGCCTGGGTCAGCACTCCACCGAGCAGCGTGCCCAGCGCCAGGCCGACCGCACTGGCCATGCTCCAGATCGCCAGCGCGCGGTTGCGCACCGGGCCTTCGGCGTACAGCGTGTTGATCAGTGCCAGCGTGGCGGGGAACAGCAGGGCCGCACCGACGCCCTGCGCGGCGCGCGCGATGATCAACAAGGTGGCATTCGGCGCCAACGCACCGAGCAGCGACGCCAGTGCGAACAGCAGCATGCCCAGCCGGTAGAAACGGCGACGGCCAATCAGGTCGGCGGCGCGGCCACCCAGCAGCAGGCTGCCACCGAACGCCACGGTGTAGGCACTGACCACCCACTGCAGCTGCTGCGCGTTGATCTGCAGCGCGCGGCCCATGTCATGGAGGGCGACGAAGATGATGGTGGCGTCCAGGGCGATGATCAGCTGCGCGGTGGCCAGCAGGGTCAACGCCCAGCGCGGGTATTTGAGGGGAGGCATCGGCGGTCTGGATCGATGGGGGAGCGCAGTCTCATTGATGCGGGCCAATCAATAAACCCCTGCCCGACCATATCTGTCATGATTTTCGGCATGAATGGATCCTCGTTGGACCTCAATGCCGTGCGCATGCTGGTGCAGGTGGCCGAGGCACGCAGCTTCACCGTCGCTGCCGGGCAGCTGGGCCTGAGCCAGTCCGGCCTGTCGCGCGCGATCGGGCGGCTGGACGCCACGCTGGGGGTAAAGCTGCTGCAGCGGAACACCCGCAACGTGGCGTTGACCCCGGATGGCCGCCAGTTCGTGGAACAGGTGGCACCGCTGCTGGCCGGCCTGGACGATGCCGAGCGGCAACTGGCCGACCGCCCGTGCACGCCCTCGGGTACGTTGAAGATCAGTGCGCCGTCGATGTTCGGGCGCAAGGTGCTGGTGCCGATGCTGGCGCCATTACTGGAACAGCATCCGCAACTGCAGGTGGAAGCCGTGCTCAGCGACCGCCTGGTCGATCTGGTCGAGGAAGGCTTCGATGCCGCGCTGCGCACCGGCGTCATCGCCGACCAGCGCATCGTCGCGCGGCCATTGCGGCCGCTGCGCTGGGTGACGGTGGCCAGCCCCGCGTATCTGGCCCGCTGTGGCGCACCGGACGATGTGGCCGCGCTGCAGGATCACGCCTGCCTGGCGGTGCGCAACCTGCGCAGTGGCCGGCTGGTGGACTGGCAGTTCCTGCAGGACGGGCAACTGCGCGAGTTCACGCCGCCGACGCGGATGGTGTTCGACAGCGGCGATCCGCTGGTGGAAGCGGCCATCGCCGGCATCGGCATCGTGCAGGTGATGGATTTCGCGGTGGCCGATGCCTTGGCCGACGGCCGCCTGCAGCGCGTGCTGCAGCCGTTCGAGGGCCGCAGCCGCGCGCTGTCACTGATCTACCCGCCGTCGCGCCAGCATTCGCCGAAGCTGCAGGTGCTGGCCGACGCATTGCTGGCCGGGGATTGGTAGCGCCGGCCGCTGGCCGGCGCCTGCAGGAATCCACCCGTTTCAGGTTTGCCGGCGAGCGGCCGGCACTACCAGTCTGTGGTCGATCCACGCCATGCGTGGATGAGGGTGGGTAGCGCCGCGCATGACCCGGCGCTACCGGTGCGGCGTTGCCGGCCAGCGGCCGGCACTACCGATCAGGCGAAGCTATCGGTAGCGCGTACCAGCGCGTCCACGTTCTCGGCCTCGAACGCCGAATGGCCCGAGGCCGGGGTGATTTCCAGCTTCGCCTTCGGCCAGACCTTGGTCAGGTCCCAGGCGTTGGCCAGCGGGCAGACCACGTCGTAGCGGCCGTGCACGATCACGCCGGGGATGTCGGCGATGCGGTGCGCGTCGCGCAGCAGTTGGTCTTCCACCTCGAAGAAGCCGCCGTTGACGAAGTAGTGGTTCTCGATACGGGCGAACGCCAGCGCGAAATGCGGGTCTTCGTGGCTGTTGATGAAGTCGTCATCGACATGCAGGAAGCTGGTCGCGCCTTCCCACACCGCCCAGGCCTTGGCCGCTTCCAGGCGGGTGGTCTCGTCGTCGCTGGTCAGGCGGCGGTGGAAGGCCGAGATCAGGTCATGGCGCTCCACCGACGGGATCGGCTTCAGGTAATGCTCCCACGCATCCGGGAACAGGCGGTTGGCGCCTTCCTGGTAGAACCATTCCAGTTCCCAGCGACGCAGCATGAAGATGCCGCGCAGGACCAGTTCGGTCACGCGCTGCGGATGGGTTTCGGCATAGGCCAGCGCCAGGGTCGAACCCCAGCTGCCACCGAACACCTGCCATCGATCGACCTTGAGGTGTTCGCGCAGCTTCTCGATATCGGCAACAAGGTCCCAGGTGGTGTTGTCCACCAGATCGGCGTGCGGGGTGGAACGGCCGGCACCGCGCTGGTCGAACAGGATGATGCGGTACTTGGACGGGTCGTGGAACTGGCGCATCTTGTCGCTGCAGCCACCGCCCGGGCCACCGTGCAGCATCACCACCGGCTTGCCGTCCGGGTTGCCGCACTGCTCGAAGTACAGCGTGTGGCGGTCGTCGACCTTCAGGGTGCCGACGTCATAGGGGGTGATGGCGGGGTACAGCGTACGCATGCTTGCAGCTCCAGGGTGATGCCCTGCCGGGGCAGGAGAACCTCCATTCTAGGCCGGACGCCGGCCCAGGGTGATGCGGTCGCGCTGCTCCAGATCCTGCACGGTCTGCACCTCGGCAAACCCCGCCGCGTCGAACAGCGCGCGGATCGCCTCGCCCTGGTCCCAACCGTGCTCGATCAGCAGCCAGCCGCCGGGCAGCAGGTGGGCCTGGCCACCGTCGACGATGCGGCGGATGTCGTCCAGGCCATCCGGACCCGAGGCCAGTGCGGTGGCCGGCTCGAAGCGCAGGTCACCCTGCTCCAGATGCGGATCGTCGCTGGCGATGTACGGCGGGTTGCTGGCAATCAGATCAAAACGCGCGCCCTGCAGCGGCGCATACCAGTCGTGCCCGCCTTCGGCGAAGCGGACGTTGCGCAGATCATGGCGGGCGGCATTGCGCGCGGCCACGGCCAGCGCGCCCGGGCTGGCGTCGGTGGCCAGCACCTGCGCCTGCGGCCGTTCGCTGGCCAGTGCCAGTGCAATCGCACCACTGCCGGTGCCCAGGTCGGCCAGCTGCAGCGACTGGTCTGGCGACAGGCGCTCCAGTGCCAGCTCGACCAGCAGCTCGGTTTCCGGACGCGGGATCAGCGTGGCCGGGTCGACCTCCAGGTCCAGCGTCCAGAATCCGCGACGGCCGGTCAGGTAGGCCACCGGCTCACCGGCCACGCGGCGGGCCAGCAACGCCTCGAAGGCGGCCTGGTCATTGGCGGCCAACGGATCGGTGGCGTGCGCGAACAACCAACTGCGCGGGCGGTCCAGTACATGCAGCAGCAGCAGTTCAGCCTCGTGGCGGGCTTCGATGCCGCCGAGACGGGCACTGGCCTCGGCCACGATCTGGCGCAGGGAGGGTTCGGTTTGGAAAGACATTCCGCAATTGTAGAGCCGTGCCCATGCTCGGCTGCTTCTGGAACAGCGGAACATGGGCTCGGTTCCAGAGATCCGCAGTCGAGCGTGGCTCGACACTACAAAAAGCTGCAATCCGTTCAGGTTCTGCCGGAGGGAATAAGGAGGGGCTATCGGCCCCTTTCCGCGCCTCCGGGAGATTTCCCTTGTCACACAGCCAGTTGCAGGATGGGAGCGGAAAGGTTCAGTGCCTGCTCATGACCGAATGATAGACTCCATCTATCAAATAGATGCAATCAATGGATTGTTCTTATCGCCAGCGAGTCGGTAACCTAGCTCCTGTCGATTCACCCACTCCCCTTCACCAGAGGAAAAACGATGTCCCTGATCAACACCCAGATCCAGCCGTTCGAAGCCAACGCTTACCACAATGGCGAGTTCATCAAGGTTTCCGACGCCAGCCTGAAGGGCCAGTGGTCCGTCCTGATCTTCATGCCGGCCGCCTTCACCTTCAACTGCCCGACCGAGATCGAAGACGCGGCTGACCATTACGCCGAGTTCAAGAAGGCTGGCGCCGAGGTCTACATCGTCACCACCGATACCCACTTCTCGCACAAGGTGTGGCACGAAACCTCGCCGGCCGTCGGCAAGGCCCAGTTCCCGCTGGTCGGCGACCCGACCCACCAGCTGACCAACGCCTTCGGCGTGCACATTCCGGAAGAAGGCCTGGCGCTGCGCGGCACCTTCATCATCAACCCGGAAGGCGTGATCAAGACCCTGGAGATCCACTCCAACGAGATCGCCCGTGACGTTTCCGAGACCCTGCGCAAGCTGAAGGCTGCCCAGTTCACCGCCGCCAACCCGAACCAGGTCTGCCCGGCCAAGTGGAAGGAAGGCGAGAAGACCCTGACCCCGTCGCTGGACCTGGTCGGCAAGATCTAACGCAGTACCGGCCTTCCGTGGCCCCACGCCACGGCGCGCCCTTCATCCCCATGCCGGTGCCCTACCGGCGTGGGGGTGAACCCAAGACAGCCAACGCTCGCCCGCCTTGGCCAGCCAGCCCCTTCCACGGTCGCTGTCTTGGGTTCACCCCTACCCCCAGCTGGTCCGCTACCTTGTACAGCGGTGCCACGCCCCCTGTTTGCCTGAAGCCAGGAGAAGACCGATGTTGGACGCCAACCTGCAGTCGCAGCTGAAGACCTATCTGGAGCGCGTGACCCGCCCGATCCAGATCACCGCGCACGCCGACGACGGCGCCAAGTCGCAGGAGATGCTGGAACTGCTGCGGACCCTGGAAAGCCTGTCGGACAAGATCTCGCTGCAGGTGCTGCGCGATGGCCAGGGCCGCGTGCCGTCCTTCGACCTGGGCCCCCCGGGGCAAGACATCCACCTGACCTTCGCCGGCCTGCCGATGGGCCATGAGTTCACCTCGCTGGTGCTGGCGCTGCTGCAGGTGGGCGGTCATCCGTCCAAGGCCACCGCCGAGCTGATCGAGCAGGTGCAGAACCTGGAAGGCGAGTACAGGTTCGAAACCTACTTCTCGCTGTCCTGCCAGAACTGCCCGGACGTGGTGCAGGCGCTGAACCTGGCGGCGGTGCTCAACCCGCGCATCCAGCACGTGGCCATCGACGGTGCCCTGTTCCAGGACGAAGTCGAGAAGCGCGAGATCATGTCGGTGCCGACCGTGTACCTCAACGGCGAAGTGTTCGACCAGGGCCGCATGACCCTCGAGCAGATCGTGGCCAAGCTGGACACCAATGCCAGCAAGCGCGATGCCGAGAAGATCGCCGCCAAGGACGCCTTCGACGTGCTGGTGGTGGGCGGTGGCCCGGCCGGTGCTGCAGCGGCGATCTACGCCGCACGCAAGGGCATCCGCACCGGCATCGCCGCCGAGCGTTTCGGTGGCCAGGTGCTGGACACCATGGCGATCGAGAACTTCATTTCGGTGAAGGAGACCGAAGGCCCGAAGCTGGCCACGGCACTGGAACAGCACGTGCGCGAGTACGAGGTGGACATCATGAACCTGCAGCGCGCCAGTGCGCTGGTGCCGGCCGGCGAAGACGGCCTGGTGCAGGTGCAGCTGGAGAACGGCGCGGTGCTGAAGTCGCGCTCGGTGATCCTGTCCACCGGCGCGCGCTGGCGGCAGATGAACGTGCCGGGCGAAGACCAGTACCGCAACAAGGGCGTGGCCTACTGCCCGCACTGCGATGGCCCGCTGTTCAAGGGCAAGCGCGTGGCGGTGATCGGCGGCGGCAACTCCGGCGTGGAAGCGGCCATCGATCTGGCCGGCATCGTGTCGCATGTAACCCTGCTGGAGTTCGATTCCAGCCTGCGCGCCGATGAAGTGCTGCAGAAGAAGCTGCGCAGCCTGGCCAATGTCACCGTGCTGACCAGCGCACAGACCACCGAAGTGCTGGGTGACGGCAGCCGTGTCACCGGCCTGGTCTACAAGGACCGCGTCGGCGGCGACGCCCACCGCGTCGAGCTGGAAGGCATCTTCGTGCAGATCGGCCTGCTGCCCAACACCGAGTGGCTGAAGGATGTGGTGGCGCTGTCGCCGCGTGGCGAGGTCGTCATCGACGACCGCGGCCAGACCAACCTGCCGGGTGTGTTCGCTGCTGGCGATTGCACGACGGTACCCTACAAGCAGATCATCATTGCCATGGGCGCCGGTTCGACCGCCGCACTGAGCGCGTTCGACCACCTGATCCGCTCGTCGGTGAGCAACAGCAGCGGTGCCGTTGCTGAAGCGGCCTGATCCACCGTTCCCAGATCACCGGGAACATTGTCTGCCTGTCGGGTAACCATGCCGTCAGCCGGTCCGTTACCCCTGGGGTGTAAGGATGAACCTACGTGATCTGAAGTACCTGGTAGCCCTGGCCGACCACAAGCATTTCGGCCGGGCTGCCGCCTCCTGCTTTGTCAGCCAGCCCACGCTGTCCACCCAGATCCGCAAGCTGGAAGAGGAACTGGGCCTGCCGCTGGTGGAACGCGCACCGCGCAAGGTGATGCTGACCCCGGCCGGCCAGGAAGCGGCGGCACGGGCACGGGTGATCGTGTCCGAAGTGGAGCAGCTGAAGGAAGCGGCGCGACGCAGCCGCGACCCGGAAGCCGGGACGGTGCGCCTGGGGATCTTCCCGACCCTCGGTCCGTACCTGCTGCCGCATGTGATCCCACGCATCCGCGAGCGCTTCCCGGAGCTGGAACTGCTGCTGGTCGAGGAAAAGAGCGATGTGCTGCTGGACCGCCTGCGCGAAGGCAAGCTGGACGCCGCGCTGCTGGCGCTGCCGGTAATCGACGACCAGCTGCACGCCGAGTTCCTGTTCGAGGAACCGTTCCTGCTGGCGGTGTCCGGGCGCCACCCGCTGGCCCGCCGCGAACACCTGGATGTGCAGGAACTGGCCACGCAGAAGCTGCTGCTGCTGGAAGATGGCCACTGCCTGCGCGACCAGGCGCTGGAAGTGTGCCGCCTGTTCGGCGCCAACGAGAAGTCCGAGTTCCGCGCCACCAGCCTGGAGACGCTGCGGCAGATGGTTGCCGCCGACGTCGGCATCACCCTGCTGCCCAGCCTGTCGGTGCAGCCGCCGGTGCCGCGATCGAACAACATCCGCCTGCTCGACTTCACCGGCGAGGGCCGTCCCAGCCGTCGCATCGCCATGATCTGGCGCCGCAGCTCGGCCATGAACGACTTCCTGATGGAACTGGCCGACCAGTTCAAGCGCCTGCCGCAGGCGCTGTTCACCCTTGATGCGGTGAATGCCACCGGCGAAGCGACTGCTCTGCCCGGCCCCGCCCTGAACGGCTGAACCCCCACAGCACCGGCCTGGAATCGGCAGGAGTCGATTCCGGCCGCATTTGTCCCCACAATACAGACAGGCGGCGCCAGCAGGTGCCGCCTTTTGCATGGCTTTCAACCAAGGAGCTTCACCATGAGTACCGCCAGCGGCCTGCCGCCGTCGATCACCGTTTCCACCTTCGACATGGACCGCCTGGACGCCATGCTCGAATCCCCTGCGCTGAGCCAGACGCCTGCCGCGCTCGCGCTTGCTGAAGAACTCAACCGGGCCACCGTGCTGGCACCGGACCAGATTCCCGAAGGCATCGTCATGATGCATTCGCGCGTGGAGTGCGAAGATGAAGTGTCGGGCGAGAAGCACGTCCTGACCCTGGTCTTCCCCCGCGAAGCCAACGTCGATGAAGGCAAGGTTTCCGTGCTGGCCCCGGTCGGCAGTGCCCTGCTCGGCCTTTCGATCGGCCAGAGCATCGACTGGAACGCGCCCGGCGGCCGCAAGCTGCGCCTGCGCGTGACCGCGGTCCACAACGACCGCCCCTGATTACCGCTGCGCACCGCGCGCGATTCGATCCCCCTGCACCAGGAGCCGTAATGAGTACCCCGTCCAAACTGTCCCAGCTGCGCGAACTGTCCGTGGTCGTTGCCGATACCGGTGACTACGAGGCGATCAAGCGCCTGCAGCCGGTGGACTGCACCACCAATCCGACCCTGGTGAAGAAGGCGCTGGACCTGCCGGTCTACGCCGAGCTGATCGAACGCGAACTGGCCTGGGGCCGCCAGCAAAGTGGCGACCGCGAAGCCGTGGTGCACGCCGTGGCCGACCGCCTGACCATCGGCGTCGGCGCGCTGCTGAGCACGCTGGTGCCGGGCCGCGTGTCCACCGAAGTGGACGCCGACCAGGCCCACGACACCGCCGCCACCGTGGCCAAGGCCCGCCAGTTCATCCAGATGTACGCCGATGCCGGCGTGCCGCGCGAGAAGATCCTGATCAAGATCGCCGCGACCTGGGAAGGCGTGGAAGCCGCGCGCATCCTGCAGGCCGAGGGCATCGACTGCAACCTGACCCTGATCTTCAACCCGACCCAGGCGCTGGCCTGCAGCGAAGCCGGCGCGTTCCTGATCTCGCCGTTCGTCGGTCGTATCCTCGATTGGTACGTGGCCAACGGCCAGACCCCGGCCACCATCGACGAAGACCCGGGCGTGAAGTTCGTGCGTGGCGTGTATGCCGAATTCAAGCGCCGCGGTTCGCCGACGGTGGTGATGGGTGCCTCGTTCCGTTCGACCGCGCAGATCGAAGCGCTGGCCGGCTGCGACCGCCTGACGATTTCGCCGGACCTGCTGGAGAAGCTGGACGCTGACCACGGCGAGCTGCCGCGCAAGCTGGTGGCCGGTGCAGCGGACGGCGCGGCGGTGACCCCGATCGATGCGGCGAAGTTCGCGGCGGACCTGGCGGCCGATCCGATGGCCACCGAGAAGCTGGCGACCGGCATCGAGGCGTTTGCCAAGGATCTGGAAGCACTGCGCGAGCGGATCCGCGCGGCACTGTGATACCGGCCAACGGCTGAGCCCCTCGTGGCGGGTCGGTTGGTCGCGAAAGGCATGAAGCAACAGCCGTGCTGGGTCGGGCGGGTTGGGTTCGCGGGAGACGCCGTGAATCCATCCCTGGAGGCTTGGCCGCCGCATCCATGCGGCGGACACTCCCGCGAACCCAACCCGCCCGCCCTCTGACAGTTTCCTGTGGCCGCCCGCCACGGAAGAAAGAAAGAAGAGCAACAGCGGGTCGCGCGCTTCGCTTGCTCGGAGCCGAGCATGGCTATGCCGGTCGTCCTGACCGGCACCCTCCGGGCCGTCGCGCAAGCGACGTTGGCAGCGGCTCCTGCCGCTGCCTTCGGCTCTACAGAAAGCACTGCAGAACCAAACAAAAAGGACGCGGCGAACGCCGCGTCCTTTTTGTTTTTCTTCAGTTCGTCAGTAACCAATGCTCTCGCCCACCGTCACCGGGAAACTGTCGAAGGTGGGACGGGTGCAGATGGCGGGACCGTCCACGGCATGGATGCCGTGGCCGAGCCCCCAAGGACGGGTTTACGGCGTGTCCCGCCATCTGCACCCGTCCCGCCAAACTCACAGCAAACCAGAGCCGCTTGGCTTTGGCTTTGGCTTTGGCTTTGGCCTTGGCTTTCAGCCGTTGACGTTGCCCGCCGCAGGCGGACCACCGCGCGTCAGCGCGGCGCCTCCACATCCAACCCGATCGGGCAGCTCACGCCGGTGCCGCCGATGCCGCAGTAGCCGTTCGGATTCTTCGCCAAGTACTGCTGGTGATAGTCCTCGGCGTAGTAGTACGCCGGTGCCGGGTACACGATCTCGGTGGTGATCGGGCCGTAGCCGGCCGCATCCAGCTGCGCCTGGTAGGCCTCGCGGCTGGCCAGCGCGGCCTTGTACTGGGCTTCGTCGGTGGCGTGGATCGCCGAGCGGTACTGGGTGCCGGTGTCGTTGCCCTGGCGCATGCCCTGGGTCGGGTCGTGGCTCTCCCAGAACAGCTGCAGCAGGCGCTCCAGGCTCACCACCGCCGGGTCGAACACCACCTGCACCACTTCGGTGTGGCCGGTCAGGCCCGAACAGACCTCTTCATAGGTCGGGTTCGGGGTGATGCCCCCGGCATAGCCCACCGAGGTGCTGTACACGCCCGGTTCGGTCCAGAACTTGCGCTCGGCGCCCCAGAAGCAGCCCAGCGCGAAACGGATCTGCTGCAGGCCGGCAAAACGGTCCTTCAGCGGATGGCTGTTCACGAAGTGCTGGTTGCTGTGCAGCGGCAGCGGCTGGTCACGCCCCGGCAGCGCCTCTTCCGGGCGTGGCAGGCGCTGCTTGAAGGCGCCGATGCCGAGGATGCCCTGGCCAATTCCCAACATGATGCGCTCCTACGCCGGAAGTCCGGCTATGTCGTCTGCATCTGAAATGGGGGCGTCCGGCGCGTGGCCCAAGTCCAGCGCCGCCACGATGTCCTCGGCCTGCGGGCGTGCCGCATCGGGGATTCCCACCCGCAGCACACCGAACAGCGGCAGCTCGCCCATGCCGCCCAGCAGCTGCTCGCCAAACACGAAGGCCGGGATGCCGGCATCTTCCAGCGCGTGCTTGACCAGGTGGGCGTCGAACAGGTTGTCGGCCTTGTACACGATGTGCATGCGGCGGCTCCGTGGGACAGGGTTCCAGCATACGCCCGGGGGCTGAATGGTAGTGGTGACGGCGCATGACCGTTCTGCCGGCCAGCGGCCGGCACTACCCATCCACCTTCCGGTAGCGCCGGCAGCGGGCCGACGGAATGTGGATCGCCGTGCAGTTGGGTAGTGCCGACCGCTGGCCGGCATCCCCACACCCCACCGGGCAGCCCTGCCCCGTACGCGCTAGACTGTTGGTCTTTCTGCCCTTTTTCGCCCCAGACTCATGTCCGAGCACACCCCCGCCAGCCCCGAGACCCCCGCCGACAGCCACGAGAAGCGCGATTTCATCCGCCAGATCGTGCGCGAGGACCTGGCCAGCGGAAAGCACCAGGCGATCAAGACCCGCTTCCCGCCGGAGCCGAACGGCTACCTGCACATCGGCCATGCCAAGTCGATCTGCCTGAACTTCGGCATCGCCGGCGAATTCAGCGGCGTCTGCAACCTGCGCTTCGACGACACCAACCCGGCCAAGGAAGACCCGGAATACGTGGCTGCGATCCAGGACGACGTGCGCTGGCTGGGCTTCGAGTGGAACGAGCTGCGCCACGCCTCGGACTACTTCCAGGCCTATTACCTGGCCGCCGAAAAGCTGATCGAGCAGGGCAAGGCCTATGTCTGCGACCTGTCGGCCGAGGAAGTGCGCGCCTACCGCGGCACCCTCACCGAGCCGGGCCGCCCGTCGCCGTGGCGCGACCGCAGCGTCGAGGAAAACCTCGACCTGTTCCGCCGCATGCGCGCCGGTGAGTTCCCGGATGGCGCGCGCACCCTTCGCGCGAAGATCGACATGGCCAGCGGCAACATCAACCTGCGCGATCCGGCGCTGTACCGCATCAAGCACGTCGAGCACCAGAACACCGGCAACGCGTGGCCGATCTACCCGATGTACGACTTCGCCCACGCGCTGGGTGATTCGATCGAGGGCATCACCCACTCGCTGTGCACGCTGGAGTTCGAAGACCACCGCCCGCTGTACGACTGGTGCGTGGACAACGTCGATTTCGCCCATGACGATGCGCTGACCCAGCCGCTGGTCGATGCCGGCCTGCCGCGCGAAGCCGCCAAGCCGCGCCAGATCGAGTTCTCGCGCCTGAACATCAACTACACGGTGATGAGCAAGCGCAAGCTGATGGCGCTGGTCACCGAGCAGCTGGTGGACGGCTGGGAAGACCCGCGCATGCCGACCCTGCAGGGCCTGCGTCGCCGTGGCTACACCCCGGCCGCAATGCGCCTGTTCGCCGAGCGCGTGGGCATCAGCAAGCAGAACTCGCTGATCGACTTCAGCGTGCTGGAAGGCGCGTTGCGCGAAGACCTGGACAGTGCAGCGCCGCGCCGCATGGCAGTGATCGATCCGGTCAAGCTGGTGCTGACCAACCTGCCGGAAGGCCATGAAGAACAGCTGACCTTCAGCAACCACCCGAAGGACGAGAGCTTCGGCAGCCGCGACGTGCCGTTCGCACGCGAAGTGTGGATTGACCGCGAGGACTTCGCCGAAGTGCCGCCGAAGGGCTGGAAGCGCCTGGTGCCGGGTGGCGAAGTGCGCCTGCGCGGCGCCGGCATCATCCGCTGCGACGAAGTGATCAAGGATGCCGGCGGCACCATCACCGAGCTGCGCGGCTGGCTGGATCCGGAATCGCGTCCGGGCATGGAAGGCGCCAACCGCAAGGTCAAGGGCACCATCCACTGGGTCAGCGCCGTGCATGGCGTGCCGGCCGAGATCCGCCTGTACGACCGCCTGTTCTCGGTGCCGAACCCGGATGATGAATCGGAAGGCAAGACCTACCGCGATTACCTCAATCCGGAATCGCGCCGCACCGTCACCGGCTATGTCGAGCCGGCCGCGGCCAGCGCCGCGCCGGAGCAGTCGTTCCAGTTCGAACGTACCGGCTACTTCGTCGCCGACCGCCGCGACCACACCGAAGCCAAGCCGGTGTTCAACCGCAGCGTGACCCTGCGCGATACCTGGTCGGCCTGAGGACCTGCGCGGGCGCCAGCACGGCGCCCGCATGACCACGACGATGATCACCGCCCTGTCCGCCCTGCTCTGGTTCATCTCGCAGCATCCGCTGCTGACGTTCTTTTCGGCGATGGTGCTGGCCGGGCTGGTCTCGTGGTGGCGGCGCTTTCCGGGCTACGCCATCGTGGTGTTCCCGCTGGCGATGCTCAACATGTTCCTCGGCCATTTCCTCAACGCCACCTTCCTCAACGTGGTGGGCGAGCGTGGTGAAGCGGTGATCGTCAAGGCCGAGCGAACCAGCTCCACGCTCAACGAGCAGTACATCTGGCGCTACGAAGGGGTGCTGCGTACCGCCGAGGGCCGCGACGTGGACGTGGTGTTCCACACCAACACCGCTTCGCTGTGGCCGCTGGAAAACGCCATCCGTATCCCGGCGCGCGACCAGCCGTTCGTGGTCAAGTACACGCCGGGCTTCCCACGCAACTTCGTCATCCTCACCAATGAATCCCCGCACGGCGTCGCCCAGGCCCGGGCCAGCGCGCGCGAGCGGGTGGAGGTGGCGGCACGCAAGCTGCATTTCAGCCCGGGCAATGCCGATTTCCGCGCGGACTATCGCCGCGAGCTGGAAAGCTGGCTGCGCGACCACGGCAACGATCCGCAGCAGCAATCCGACGCGCAGCGATATCGCGCCGAACTCGACGCGCTCGACCGCTAGATGCCCAGGCCCTGCCTGGATGTTCCACCCCATCCACCCCACAGGCCTGACATGACCACGACCTCCGCCGCTCTCCTCCCGCTGCTGCAGCAGGTCCTTCAGGACGCGGGCGTCGCCAGCCACGTCGACGGCAACGCGCTGCTGCTGGACAGCGGCCTGCGCCTGACCCCGCATGCAATGGCCGCACACGCGCGCGACAACGGTGGTTGGCAGACCTCCACCGTCATCGAAAGCCAGCATCCGCGGTTATTCGCCGATGGCCTGTTCGAGTACCAGCACGCAAATGGTGCCGATGAGCAGGCATCGCTGTTGTCCGGCTTCCAGACCTGGGTGCGGGTAGACCTGGCGACCCTGCAGACTGCGATCGGCGCCGAAGATGCACAGGGCCTGCCGATGATGGGCCTGACCTATCCGGCCGGTGACAATGGCGAGGAACACGAGCGCACTGTAGTGCTGGGGCCGTTGGCGCACTACCGTGCACAGGAAGTGGATGCCTCCACCTGCAGCGAAGACGATCATGGCTCCTGCCCCTGCTGCCTGTTCACCCGCAGCATGGAGGCCTTCGACGAGCTGCTGAAAGCCCGCCAATTCCTCGCCATCCGCCTGTTCGCCTCGCGCGATGCCGACGGCCTGTGCGAGGCCGATTGCCGGGTCAACGGCCACGACTTCGCCGCCGCCCTGCCCCTGCTGCGCGCCTACGCGGCCAGCTGGCCGCAGGCCGGGCTGGAGTTCCGCAAGCAGTACGTGGTGATCCGCACCGGCTCGCCAGGCTGACCCACGCCCACACCCGATACAGGCCCGTGCGGCTACACTGCGCGCCGGTTCCCCAAGCAACCGCACTTTTTCCCATCCCACACGAGGCACCCCCGCGATGCTGTACGCGCAAGTCCACCTGACCCTTCCCGCCTGGATCCACGACCAGATCGACCTGGATCGTCGATATCCGGGCGATGAGGCCAAGGTCGCGCTGGCGATCGAGCTGTCGCGGCTGAACGTCGAGCACGCCAGTGGCGGCCCATTCGGCGCGGTGGTGTTCGGCCCGGATGACAAGGTCATTGCCGCCGGCGTGAACCGGGTGATGCCGCATGCGACCTCGCTGGCGCACGCCGAGAACATGGCCTACATGCTGGCCCAGCAGCGCCTGCAGACCCCGCGCCTGAACGCGGTGCTGTCGCCGGTCACCCTGGCCACCAGTTCGCAGCCGTGCTGCCAGTGCTATGGCGCTACCGTGTGGGCCGGCATCGACCGCCTGCTGATCGGTGCCAACTCGGCCGACGTCGAAGAGCTGACCCCGTTCGATGAAGGCCCGCTGCCGGCCGACTGGGTGGGTGAACTCAACAAGCGCGGCATCGAAGTGGTGCAGGGCCTGAACCGCGACGCCGCGCGCAGCGTGCTGCGTGCCTATGGGGAAAGCGATGGCGCCCGTTACTGAGACCGGCATCGGCCTGCTGTGCCTGTGCCGGCAGGGCTTCGAGCCCGAGTTGGCCGGCGAGCTGCAGTTCCGTGCCGGCGAAGCCGGTTTCGCCGGTTATGCGCGTACCCAGCGCAATGACGGCTATGTGCTTTTCATGTGCGACGAAGCTGCGGCACTGGCTCCGCGCCTGCGCTGGCGCGAGCTGATTTTCGCGCGGCAGAAGCTGGTGGTGCTGGCCGAGCTGCCGCAGCTGGACCCGGCCGACCGTATTACCCCGATGCTCGACGTGCTGGCCGATGCGCCGCGCTTCGGCGACCTGTGGGTGGAACACCCGGACTCGGACGCCGGCAAGCCGCTGTCCGGGTTGGCCCGCGCCTTCGGCAACGCACTGCGCCCGGCGCTGCGCAAGGCCGGCAAGCTGACTGACAAGCCGAACAACCGCCTGCCGCGCCTGCACGTGGTGTTCGTCGACGGCACCCACGCCTTCGTCTGCGTGGCCGACCCGGCCGACAGCGCGCCGTGGGCACTGGGCATCCCGCGCCTGAAGCTGCTGCCCGAAGCACCCTCGCGTTCGGCGCTGAAGCTGGACGAAGCACTGCTGACCCTGCTGACACCGGAAGAACGCGAAGCACTGGCCAAGCCCGGCATGCGTGCGGCCGACCTGGGCGCCGCCCCCGGCGGCTGGACCTGGGTGCTGACCCGCCAGCACATGCACGTGTTGAGCATCGACAACGGCCCGCTGCGCCAGCACGTGCTGGACACCGGCCTGGTCGAGCACCTGCGCGCCGATGGCTTCCACTGGCATCCGGAACAGCCGCTGGACTGGATGGTCTGTGACATGGTCGAGCAGCCGCGCCGCGTGGCCGAACGCATGGCCACCTGGTTCCGCGAAGGCTGGTGCCGGCACGCGATCTTCAACCTGAAGCTGCCGATGAAGAAGCGCTGGGACGAAACCCGCCTGTGCCTGGACCTGTTCCAGGACCAGGCCGGCAAGCCGCTGGTGGTGCGTGCCAAGCAGCTCTATCACGACCGTGAGGAGATCACCGTACTGGCGTCGCCACTGCGCTGACGCCATCACGTCCGCCGGGCATACCCCGGCGCTGCAGAGGAAGGAGCATCCATGCGACATCGAACGATTCCGCTGCTGATCACCCTGCTGGCCGCCGCACCAGCGGTGGCCCAGCAATTGCCGCACACCCCGGCACAAAGCCAGCCGCTGGGCCCCACCGGCGGCGCGATCCGCCAGCAACCGCTGGATGCGGGCCGGGTCAGCGGCAGCGTCGAGATTCCGCAACCGGCCGGCGAGGCGCAGGTGACCGTGCGTTCGCTGGAACCGAGCAGCGTGGTTGGCCAGTACCGCATCCACTTCGCTGCGCTGGATGTGAACGGCGATGGCTTCATCAGCCGCGAGGAAGCGCAGGCGAATCCGGCGCTGGCCGATGAGTTCAATGCGTTGGACGTGAAGCGTCGCGGCAAGCTGGATCGTGCCGACCTGGCCGGCTGGCTGGTCGACTGAAAAAGGGGACGGAGGGGATTAAGTCGTTTGTGGCACAAACGACTTAATCCCCTCCGTCCCCTTTTTTGATCCAGCGCGATCTTCATCCACGCATGGCGTGGATCTACTGACGTCGGGCACCCACCAGAGCGGTTTGCATTCTGCTACACCCCGGCGGCGCGCTTCCAGAATGCCTGCACCAGCGGCGGCCATTTGCCGACGCAGCCCAGCGCCCGGCCGCGGGCCAGGGTCAGGTGCAATTCGTCGTTGGAGAACAGGCGGTTGATCGCATCGAAGCTGTAGGCGGCGATGTGGTTGTCGCTGCGCCGTTCGCGTGCCCAGCGCTGCAGGCGCTGCGGCGACAGCCGCGGCTGGCCACGGCGCTCGGCCGACGGCGCCAGCCACTGCTGCAGGGCGGCCACATCGCGCAGGCCCAGGTTCACGCCCTGCCCGGCCAGCGGATGCACCACGTGCGCAGCATCACCCAATGCCAGCACACGGCCGGCCACGTAGTGACGTGCCAGCTGGCGGCGCAGCGGGAAGGCTGCGCGCGGTGATGCCAGCCGCAGCTCACCCAGCCGCGCCGCGAAGGCGCGGGTCAGTTCGCGGTTGAAGCTGTCTTCGTCCAGCGCCAGCACGCGCGCGGCCTCGTCCTCGGGCAGGGTCCAGACGATCGAGCTGCGGCGCTCGGCCACCGGCAGCAGCGCCAGCGGCCCGCTCGGCAGGAAACGCTGCCAGGCAGTGGCCTGGTTGGGAAGATCGCTGTCCACGTAGGCCACCACGCCACGCTGGTGGTAGTCATGCTTTTCAACCTCGATCCCGGCCAGTTGGCGCAGGGTCGATTCGGCGCCGTCGGCGGCCACCGCCAACGCCGCTTCCAGGCGACGACCGTCATCCAGGCGCAGGCGCACGCCGTCGTCGTCCTGCTCCAGCGCTTCCACCCGCGCCGGGCAGTGCAGCTGCACGCCCGCCGCCGGCAACGCCGCCCACAGCCGATCCTGCAGCAGGCCGTTCTCGACGATGTAGCCCAGTTCACGACGGCCGAAGCGATCGGCATCGAACAGCAGATCTTCGCCACCGGCCGCATCCCACACCTGCATGCGCCGGTAGGGCCAGGCGCGGGCCTGCACGATCGCCGGCCACACGCCCAGGCGGTTCAACAGTTGTACGTTGTCAGCAGCGAAGGCGAACACGCGGAGGTCAGGCTGTGCGGCCTGCCACGGCGCGGGCTCACGACCTTCCACCAGCGCAACCGACAGGCCGGCATCGGCCAGCGCCAGCGCGCACGCGGCACCGACCACGCCACCACCGACGATGGCCACATCAAGGCGCATGCGCCGGCTCATGCGGCTTCTCCGCGGCACAGGCGCGGCACTTCGCCGCGGAAGCCCATCGCGCCACCGACCAGCATCGACTGCACCGATGCGCGTTGCGCGGCCACCAGGCCGAGGCTGCGCAG
This sequence comes from Stenotrophomonas sp. YJH_SMC_64, assembly GCF_059371375.1. Lineage (NCBI taxonomy): Bacteria > Pseudomonadati > Pseudomonadota > Gammaproteobacteria > Lysobacterales > Lysobacteraceae > Stenotrophomonas > Stenotrophomonas sp. YJH_SMC_64. The sequence goes on from NZ_JCAFUN010000019.1 coordinate 55,988, forward strand.
CGGCCGCATCAGCGGCGCCGGGTTGCTGGTCAGGCGCGCCAGGCCGCCGGAGAACGCCACCGTCTGCCGGCGATCTTCCTCGCGGCGCGCGACATAGGCCTGCAGCAGTGCATCACTGCCGGCATCTTCATGCGCATCCTCCAGCAGCTCGGCCAGGGTCAGCGCATCGCGCAGGCCCAGGTTGAAGCCCTGTGCACCCAGCGGATGAATGGTCTGCGCGGCATTGCCCAGCAGCACCGTGCGCTCACCGGCCAGCGCGCGCGCCAGCACCTGGATGAGCGGGTAGGCGCTGCGCGGGCCGGACTCGAGCAGGCGGCCGGCACGCCAGCCGATCGCGTTCTGCAGGCGTTGCAGCCAGGCGGCATCGTCCAGTGCCATCACCGCATCGGCCTGGTCGCGCGCAACACCATGCACGGTGCCGAAGTGACGATCGCCGCGCGGCAGCAGGGCCGTCGGGCCGGTATCGGTGAAACGCTCCCACGCGGTGCCATCCGGCGCGCGCTGGCTGCGTACACGGGCCACGAACAGGGTCTGCTGGAAATCATGGCGGTCGACCTCGATGCCCAGTGCACCACGCACGCCACTGGTCGTACCGTCGGCACCCACCACCAGCCGTGCCAGCAATACGCGCTCGCCGGCCTCATCGGCGACCCGCACCTGGCGGTAGCCGTCGACCACTTCACCCAGGCCCAGGAACCGCATCGGCCGGTAACGGCGCAGCCGCGGCAGCTCCTGAAGCCGCGCTTCCAGCGCCTGGCCGAAGTCGCGGGCGACCACCACCTGGCCGAACCAAGGCCGGTCGTAATCGGCCGCTTCCAGCTGCACACGGCCGAAATCGCCGGCACGGCTGACGTGGATGCGCCGGATCGGGCCCGGTGCCATCGCCAGCTTCTGCATCACCCCCAGCGCGGTCAGCGCATTGACGGTGGCAGCGGCGAAACTGAGATTGCGCTGGTCGAACACCGCCGGCAGCTCGCCGGCCGGGCTGGCCTCGAGCAGGCCCACGTCGCGGCCGAGGCGGTCCAGGGCAATGGCCAGGCTGGCGCCGACCAGGCCACCACCGACAATCAGCACGTCATGTCGTTCACTCATGCGTTCATGATACGCGCTCGCCCCGTCTGTACGCCGAACGGCCGGTCCTGCGCCAACCCGCGCGGCGGGCTAGAATGAAACCTGAATCCGCTCCGGGCCCGCCACCATGTCCGACACTGCCAACCGCGCCTTCGTCCTGTCCGTGCTCGTTCTGGTGCTGGCAGCGACCCGTGTCAATCACTTCGCGGCGATCCCCGATGCCTCATGGGCGGTGTTCTTCATCGGTGGCTTCTACCTGGCCCGCTGGACGCGCTGGGCGTTCCCGCTGCTGATGGTGTTCGCGGTGCTGGTGGACTGGATCGTGATCCGCAGCAGCGGCCTGGACTTCTGGCAGCACTACTGCGTGTCGCCGGGCTACTGGCTGCTGCTGCCGGCCTATTTCTCGCTGTGGGCCGGCGGCATGCTGCTGGGCCGCAACTACCAGAGCGCGCGCTGGCCGGTACTGGCCAAGGGCGCGCTGCTGCTGGTCGCCTCGGTGGCGGTCTGTCACCTGCTGGCGCAGGGCGGCTTCTACTGGACCAGCAGCAACGTGGCCGAGCCGACCCTGGCCGGCTGGGCACAGAACTACGCTCAGTGGTTCGGCCCCTACCTGCGCACCACGGCGATCTACGTGGCGCTGGCCGCCGCCCTGCAGCTGGCCGTGGAGCAGGTGTTGAAGCTCCAGCAGGCCCGCCGCGACATCCGCCACTGAGCCGCGACATGGGTCATCGCCTCTCGCGCATCTACACCCGCACCGGCGACGACGGCAGTACCGGCCTCGGTGACGGCCAGCGCGTGCCCAAGGATGACGCCCGGGTGGCGTCCTACGGCACCGTCGACGAGGCCAATGCCGCGCTCGGCCTGCTGCTGGCCGTGCCCCTGCCCGAGGATGTGCGCGCGCTGGTGGTGCATCTGCAGCACCAGCTGTTCGACCTGGGCGCCGAACTGTGCATCCCCGGCCACGCCGCGATCCACGCCGCCGATGTCTCGGCCCTGGAACAGCAGCTGGACCATTACAACGCCGACCTGCCGATGCTGAAGGAATTCATCCTGCCGGCCGGCGGCGAAGCCGCCGCGCGCTGCCATCTGGCCCGCACCATCGTCCGCCGCGCCGAGCGCGAAACGGTCACCCTGGACCGCCACGAGGCCGTGCGCAGCGAGGCGTTGCAGTACCTGAACAGGTTGTCGGACCTGTTGTTCGTGCTGGCCCGGGTGCTGGCCCGCGCCGACGGCCAGGGCGAAGCGCTGTGGCAACCACAGCAGCGCCAGCGCTGAGCCTGCACGATGCTGGTCTACACCCATCCGTCCTGCCTGCTGCACGACCCTGGTCCGGGCCATCCCGAGTGCCCGCAACGCCTGCAGCATGTGCTGGACGCGCTGCACATCGCGTTCCCCGGCCAGCTGGAGTGGCGCGAAGCGCCACCGGCCAAGTTCGGTGAACTGACCCGGGTCCACGACAGCGCCCTGCTCGACTTCGTGCTGCAACCGCAGACCGCACCGCTGCGCCAGCTGGACATGGACACCTGGACCTCACCCGGCTCGGCCAGCGCCGCCGTGCACGCCGCCGGTGCCGGCGTGGCCGCGGTCGATGCGGTGATGCTGGGCGACGACCCGCTGGCCTTCTGCGCGGTACGCCCGCCGGGCCACCACGCCACCAGCAGCACGGCGATGGGCTTCTGCCTGCTCAACAACATCGCCATCGCCGCCGCCTATGCCCGCGACCGCCACGGCCTGGAACGGATCGCGGTGGTCGACTTCGACGTCCACCACGGCAACGGCACCCAGGACATCTTCCAGCACGACGCCCGGGTCTCGTACTACAGCACCCACCAGGCCGGGCTGTTCCCCAATTCCGGCCTGCGCCGTGACCGCGGTGCCGGCAACCTGATGAACATCCTGCTGCCGCCGGGCAGCGGTGGCTTCCGCTTCCGCAATGTCTGGGCCGACGAGATGCTGCCGGCCATCGACGACTTCCGCCCGCAGCTGCTGCTGATCTCGGCCGGCTTCGACGCCCACCTGCGTGATCCGCAGGCGGACCTGATGCTGGAGACCGACGATTTCGCCTGGATCACCGGTGAACTGCACGCGCTGGCACGCCGTCACGCGGCCGGCCGGATGGTCTCGATGCTGGAGGGTGGCTACGACCTGCAGGCCCTGGCCGAGTGCAGCGTGGCCCATGTCCAGACCCTGCTCACGCCGTCCGTGGGCACCTCCGCCGGATGAACCCGAACCGGCAGGCTCCGGCGTCCTTCATTGCCCCTATGCAAGGGATGGGGCAAGCTACCGTCCGTTTTCGCCCGAATCCGAACCGCGTGCGCCGAGCCCTCCGCCTGCTTCCCCTGCCTCTGAGCATCGCCATCAGCCTGCCGGCGATGGCCGATGAAAAGCCGCTCAACTGGGGCCTGTGCCCGGCCACCGACGTCATTCCCGCGTTCACTGACGCCCCCACCCCGGTTCCGGCCCAGGACAAGGCTGCCGCCGCGGCCGCCCGCGAGCAGCAGCCGACCGACATCGAGGGTGACCAGCTGCTGGGCACCACCACCGTGCCGCAGTACGAGGGCAACGTGGCGCTGCGCCGGGGTGACCAGTTCGTCGGTACCGACAAGCTCAGCTTCGACACCGAGACCGGCAACTACATCGCCGACGGCAATGTCCGCTACCAGGACGGGTCGATCCGGATGGTCGCCAAGCGTGCCGAAGGCAACCAGGAAAGCGATACCCACAAGATCTCCGACATCAAGTACCAGCTGGTGTCGCGCCGGGGCAACGGCGATGCCGAGTCGGTCGACCTGCAGGGTGCGGTCGGCCAGATGCACCGCTCCACCTACACCACCTGCGACCCCTCGCAGCCGGTGTGGAAGCTGTCGGCGCCGCAGATCGAAGTGGACAACGACGAGGGCTTCGGCACCGCGCGCAACGCCGTGCTGCGCATCGGCAAGGTGCCGGTGCTGTGGGCGCCGTACTTCAAGTTCCCGATCGATGACCGCCGCAAGACCGGCCTGCTGTTCCCGCAGCTGGGCATGTCCGGGCGCAACGGCTTCGACTACGCCCAGCCGATCTACTTCAACCTGGCGCCGAACTACGACGACACGCTGACCCCGCGCTACATGAGCCGGCGCGGCCTGCTGCTCGACAACGAGTTCCGCTACCTCTACAACGGCGGCCGCGGCGAGGTGTTGACCTCGTTCATGCCCAACGACCGCCTGCGTGACCGTGACCGCGGCCGGGTGATGTTCACCGGCTACCACAACGTGGACAGCCACTGGCAGGCCCGCGCCAACCTGGCCTGGGTCAGCGACGAGCGCTATGTCGAGGATTTCGCCAACCGCCTGGTGGGGGTGACCGCCTCCAACCTGCAGAGCACGGTGGGCCTGTATGGCACCGGCACGAACTGGACGGCCGGCATCATGGCCGACCGCTGGCAGCTGACCGACTACACGCTCGACGAGCGCGCCCTGCCCTACAACCGCCAGCCGCGCCTGTACTTCAACTGGGACAAGCCGGTCCGGCCCTGGCTGGAAGCCGGCATCTACGCCGAAGCGGTGCGCTTCACCCACGACGACATCAACTTCAAGAACGCCGTCGGCACCGGTAAGGATCTGCAGTACACCCGCAACGGAGTGCAGTGGACCGACGGCGTCGGTGTCAGCGGCGGTTCGCGATTGGACGTGAAGCCGTATGTGTCGTTCCCGATCAGCGGCGCGGCCTGGTATGTGACCCCGACCCTGGCCTACCGTTACACCGCCTATCAGCTGGACCGTGGCCTGGTGGATGGTGTGAGAGGCATCCAGGCCCAGATCCTGAGTTCGCAGGGCATCGACCCGAACACGGCCACGCCCGAGCAGCTGCGCGGCAATACCTCGCCCAGCCGCAGCCTGCCGATCGGCAGCATCGACGCCGGCCTGTTCTTCGACCGCGAAACCAGCATCCGCGGCAAGTCGTTCCTGCAGACCCTGGAACCGCGCCTGTTCTACCTGCGCACGCCGTACCGCAACCAGGACGAGCTGCCGATCTTCGACACCCGTGACTTCACCTTCAGCTGGGGCCAGCTGTTCCGCGACTCGCGCTACACCGGCGCCGACCGCCAGAACGACGCCAACCAGCTGACCCTGGCGGTGAGCACCCGGTTCATCGACCAGACCACCGGCAAGGAACGTTTCTCGGCCTCGATCGGCCAGATCCAGTACTTCGATGAGTCGCGGGTGACCACCACCCCAGGTGGTGCTCCGGTGGAAAAGGGCAAGTCGGCCTGGATCGCCGACGGCAACTACATGATCAACGACCGCTGGACCCTGGGCGCCACCTACCAGTGGGACCCGAAGTACAAGCGCGAGGATCTGGCCAGCGTCCGTGCCCGTTACCTGATGCCCAACGACGGCGTGGTCAACCTGAGCTACCGCTACCGCATCAATGCCGGTGCTCTGCCCGGTGCCAACAAGCATGACCGCACCCTGCTGGAGCAGGCCGACCTGTCGTTCCTGTACCCGCTGAATGCGCGTTGGAGCCTGGTCGGCCGCTATTACTACTCGCTGCAGGACAAGGAGCCGCTGGAAATCATCGGCGGTGTCCAGTGGGACAGCTGCTGCCTGGCCGTGCGTGTGGTCGGCCGCCGCTATGTCCGCAATCGCGAAGGCGAGATGAACAACTCCATCCAGGTGGAGTTCGTCCTGAAGGGCCTGAGCTCCATCGGCCAGGACACGGACCGCACTCTGCGCCGTGCTATCCTCGGCTATAACCGCGACGACCTCTATCTCGTGCCGCCCAGCAACACCGGGGCGACCCGTGATGACTACGATCCGAATCTGATCCCATGACCAAGCGCTTCCCCGTTCTACTCGCCTCGCTGCTGGCGGTGTCCAGCGTGTCCGCCCCCCTGCAGGTGCTTGCCCAGGAGGCGCAGCCGCTCGACCGCATCGCCGCCGTCGTCGATGAGGACGTGATCCTGCAGAGCGAGCTCCAGCGTGCGATCGCCAACATCAAGGCGCAGTACGCCGGGCGGGAAAACCAGCTGCCGCCGGAAGACGTGCTCAGCCGCCAGGTGCTCGAGCGCCTGGTGCTGGTCAAGCTGCAGGTGGCCCGCGCCCAGGGCAGCGGCATCCGTGTCAGCGACCAGGAGCTGAACCAGGCGATGAACTCCATCGCCCAGCAGAACGGTTCGAACCTGGACGCCCTGCGCCAGCGCCTGGCCCACGACGGCATCGATTTCAACGATTTCCGCGCATCGGTGCGTGATGAGATCACCGTGCAGCGCCTGCGCCAGAGCTTCGCGCAGAGCCGCATCAGCGTCAGCGAGGGTGAAGTCGATGCCGCGCTGAAGCAGCAGGCCACGGTAGGCAACCAGTACCACCTGGCGCACATCCTGGTCGCGTTGCCGGACGGCGCCAACGCCGACCAGATCGCCACCGGCCAGAAGAAGGCCGATGGCGTCAAGGCCCTGCTGGACAAGGGCGAGCTGGACTTCAACGCGGCGGCCGTGCGCTATTCCGACAGCCCCAACGCGCTGGAAGGCGGCGACCTGGGCTGGCGCAGCCTGGATGAAATCCCGCAGGCCTTCGCGCAGATGATGGAAAAGATGAAGCCCGGCGAAGTGGTCGGCCCGATCCGTGGCCCCAGCGGCTTCCAGCTGTTGAAGCTGGTGGAAGTGCGTGATGCCAGCGCCACCGCTGGCGCCAGCACCGTCACCGAGTACCACGGTCGCCACATCCTGGTGCGCGTGGACGATCATCAGACCGACGCGGCCGCCAAAGCCAAGATCGATACCCTGCGTGCCCGCATTGCCGGTGGCGCGGACTTCGAAACCGTGGCCAAGGAGTCCTCCGAGGACAACAACAGCAAGGGCCAGGGCGGCGATCTGGGCTGGTTCCCGGCCGATGCGTTCGGTCCGGCCTTTGGCCAGCAGGTGGCCGCCATCCAGGACGGCGGCGTCAGCCAGCCGTTCCGCACCGATGCCGGTTGGCACATCCTGCAGCGCGTGGCCACTCGCCAGACTGACGTGACCAACGACAACCAGCGTGCCCAGGTCCGCGAGACCATTGGCCGCCGCAAGCTGGAAGACGAGTACAACCGCTTCCTGCAGGAACTTCGTGGCGAAGCCTACGTCAGCTTCCGCAGTGGCGACCGCGCGGAAAACACCGCCACGCCGCCGCAGTCCTGATCGATGCGCCCCGAGCTCGCTCTGGTACCGGGCGAGCCCGCCGGGATCGGCCCGGAGCTGTGCGTCCGCCTCGTCCAGCAGCCGCGTGAAGATTGCCGGCTGCTGGCCTTCGCCGACCCGGACACCCTGCGCGCGGCCGCGGCCGCGCTGAACCTGCCGCTGCAACTGTTGCCCGAGGGTGCCGAAGCGCGCGTCCCCGGCGACCTGCGCCTGCGCGTGGTGGCCAATGCCACCCCGAGCCGTTTCGGCCAGGCCGATCCGGCCAATGCCGGCGCGGTCATCGGCGCCCTGCTCGGTGCCGGCCAGGCCTGCCTGTCAGGCGAACTGCACGGCGTGGTGACCGGCCCGGTGCACAAGGCCGTCATCAACGAAGGCGGCATCGCCTACAGCGGCACCACCGAACTGCTGGCCGACCAGGCTGGGGTGAAGGTGGTGATGATGCTGGCCAACCACATCGTGCGCGTGGCCCTGGCCACCACCCACCTGCCACTGCGCGAGGTGGCCGACGCGATTACCGCGCCCAGCCTGGAACACACCCTTCGCACCGTGCACGCCGCGCTGCGCCGCGAGTTCGGCCTGCCCGCGCCACGCATCGCCGTGCTCGGCCTGAACCCGCACGCCGGCGAAGACGGCCATCTGGGCCGCGAGGAACTGGACCTGGTCATCCCGCTGCTGCAGCGCCTGCGCGCGGAGGGCATGGACCTGATCGGGCCGCTGCCAGCCGATACCGCCTTCCTGCCGGCCAAGCTGGCCGGCTTCGACACCGTGCTGGCGATGTACCACGACCAGGGCCTGCCGGTGCTGAAGTACTCGGGCTTCGAGCAGGCGGTGAACCTGACCCTGGGCCTGCCCTACCCACGCGTTGCAGTGGACCACGGCACCGCGCTGGACCTTGCCGGCCGTGGCGTTGCCGATCCTTCCAGCCTGCAGGCGGCAACGACGTTGTGTGCGCAGCTTGCGCGGCAACGTACACTGAGCGCATGAATTCCCCGCATTCCCCCTCCGGCCCGGTGTTCACCGCCCCGGCCAAGAAGCAGCTTGGCCAGCATTTCCTGGCCGACCGCCACTACATCGACAAGATCGTGATGGCGGTCAACCCGAAAGACGGTGACCGCCTGGTCGAGATCGGTCCCGGCCAGGGCGCGATCACGCTGCCGCTGCTGCGCGTGCATCCGAAACTGACGGTGATCGAGTTCGACCGTGACCTGATCGCGCCGCTGACCGCCGCCGTCGAGCCGCTGGGCGAGCTGACCATCGTCCACCGCGACGTGCTGCGCGTGGACTTCACCGAGCTGGCCGCCGGCCAGCCGATCCGCCTGGTCGGCAACCTGCCCTACAACATCTCCTCGCCGATCCTGTTCCATGCACTGGAACATGCCGCGGTGATCCGCGACATGCATTTCATGCTGCAGAAGGAAGTGGTCGACCGCATGGCCGCCGGCCCCGGCAGCAAGGTGTACGGCCGGCTCAGCGTGATGCTGCAGGCCTACTGCCAGGTGACCTCGCTGTTCGTGGTGCCGCCGGGCGCGTTCCGGCCGCCGCCGAAGGTCGATTCGGCCGTGGTGCGGCTGGTGCCGCGTGACCCGGCCACGATCAACATCAACGACCACAAGCGTTTCGCCGAGGTGGTCAAGGCCGCCTTCGGGCAGCGCCGCAAGACCCTGCGCAACGCCCTGAACAACGTGGTGTCCGCCGAACAGTTCGTTGCCGCCGGCGTGCGTCCCGATGCCCGCGCCGAACAGCTGGACGTGGCCGAATTCATCGCTTTGGCCAATGCCTCCTGATTACACTGCCGGTATGGAAGACGCTGACGTTTACGCCATCTCCGTCGAAGTCGCACCGCGCTTCCTCGACGATCAATCCGCGCCGGAAGACGGACGCTATGCGTTCGCCTACACGATCCGCATCCACAACCAGGGGCGTGTTGCCGCGCGCCTGGTCGCACGCCACTGGCGCATCACCGATGCCAACGGCCGCGTCGAGCATGTCGATGGCGACGGGGTGATCGGCGAGCAGCCACGCCTGCGTCCCGGTGAAGACTTCCATTACACGTCCGGTGTCATGCTGGGGACCGATCACGGGACCATGCAGGGCCACTACGACATGGTCGCCGACGACGGCACCGAATTCGCCGCGCCGGTCGCACCTTTCGTGCTGGCCATCCCGCGTACCCTGCACTGACACGGAGGCCGGACGATGAGTGTGTGGGCGATCGGCGACCTGCAGGGCTGCTATGACGTCACCCAGCGGCTGCTGGAGAAGATCCGCTTCGACCCGGCGCAGGACACCCTGTGGTTCTGCGGCGACCTGGTCAACCGCGGTGGCCAGTCGCTGGAAACGCTGCGGCTGGTGCATTCGCTGCGCGAGCACAGCGTGGTGGTGCTGGGCAACCATGACCTTTCGCTGCTGGCCGTCGGTGCACGCACCGAAGAGGAACAGCGCAAGGTCAACCCGGACCTGCTGCGCATCGTGCAGGCTGAGGACCGCGACGAACTGCTGGACTGGCTGCGCCTGCAGAAGCTGGTGCACGTGGACCGCGAACTGGGCTGGATGATGGTGCACGCCGGCCTGGCGCCGAAGTGGACCACGCAGATGGCCGAAAAGCATGCCGCCGAGGTCGAGGCGCAACTGCACGGTGCCGGCTACCGCAAGCTGTTCCGCAACATGTACGGCGACAAGCCGAGCTGGGCACCGAACCTGTCCGGCTACGACCGTTCACGCGCGATCATCAATGTGCTCACCCGCATGCGCTACTGCACCCCGCGCGGGCGCATCGGCATCGAGGACAAGGGCACGCCGGGCACGCAGGAACAGGGACTGTACCCCTGGTTCGAAGTGCCGGGCCGGGTCGAGCGCGACCTGAAGATCGTCTGCGGCCACTGGTCGGCGCTGGGCCTGACCATCACCCAGGGCGTGCATGCCATCGACACCGGCGCAGTCTGGGGCGGCAAGCTGACCGCGATCCAGCTCGATACCGACGAACTGCGCGTGGTGCAGGTGCCGGGCCGCGATGTCCCCGCACCCGTGCCCAACGCACGCCCGCCAGCGCGACCGGCGCACGAGCGCCCGGCGGCATCGGCGCAGGGCAAGGAACAGGGCGGCGGCAACACCCCGGCCGCCAACCCGGGCAACCGCGGCCCACGCCGTCGTCGGCGCCGTGGCGGCGGTGGGGGTGGTGGCTCTGCGGGCCCCGGCAGCAACAGTCCCCCGCCGCAGGCATGACACGGCGCGGTGGGGCACCATGGACGGTGCTGCTGCTGACGGTGGCCCTGGCCAGCGGCTGCCAGCCCCCTTCGGCCCCGGCCCCCGCCGACGGCGGAAACGCCGGCCTCACGCCATCGCAACCGCAGGCGCCTTCGCCGCCGCTGGTGGCAGCGGCGCGCGCACAGGTCGGCGTCACCACCCGCTACGACCCTACCTATCAGGTGCTGGCCTATCCCGGCGGCGACGTTCCGGTTGATCGCGGCGTGTGCACCGACGTGGTGGTGCGTGCCCTGCGCAGCCAGGGCCTGGACCTGCAGGCGCGCGTGCATGAAGACATGCGCGGCAATTTCAGTGCCTATCCCGCGATCTGGGGCCTGTCACGGCCGGACCGCAACATCGATCATCGCCGTGTGCCGAACCTGATGCGCTGGTTCGAACGGCAGGGCTGGCAGCAACCGATCACGGCCGCCGCCACCGACTATGCGGCCGGCGACATCGTCGCCTGGAAGCTCAACGGCAACGGGCTGCTGCACGTGGGCATCGTCTCCGACCGGCGGCTGGCCAATGGCACGCCGCTGGTGCTGCACAACATCGCGCGCGGCACGCGCGAAGAGAACCTGTTGTTCCAGCACGCCATCATCGGGCATTACCGGATGCCGCAGCGACAGCCCAGGTAGAGTCGACTGTCAGTCGACTATCGCGCGCAGCGCGGGTTTTTCGGGTGACCGCCGAGAGCAGTCGACTAACAGTCGACTCTACCCCGTCGACATCCCCGTCGGTGTTTTCGTTGGTATTTGCGCGATCAGCGGCGCACGTAGTGCGCGAAGCGGAACGCGTAGGCATGGCGTTCGTCGGCCGGGTGCGGCTCGCTGCTCACTTCCCGCCAGTCCTGCATGTCGACTTCGGGGAAATGGGTATCAGCGGGGATTTCGGCATCCACCCAGGTCAGGTACAGGTCACTGGCCTGGTCCAGCAGCTGGTGGAAGATCTCGCCGCCGCCGATGATGCACAGCTCGCTGGCGCCCTCGCCTTCGGCAATCGCCTTCGCCTCGTCCAGCGACGCCACCGCGCGCATGCCCTCGAACGGCACCTGGCCGCTGCGGGTCAGCACCAGGTTGGTCCGTCCCGGCAGCACGCGGCCGATCGATTCGGCCGTCTTGCGGCCCATCAGGATCGGCTTGCCCAGGGTGAGCGCCTTGAAGTGCTTGAAATCATCCGGCAGGTGCCAGGGCATGGCATTGCCCTGACCGATGCCACGGTTGCGATCCAGCGCCACGATCATCGACAGCTTCATCGCGCTCATACCGCCACCGGCGCCTTGATGGCCGGGTGCGGATCGTAGCCGTCGATGCGGATGTCGTCGAACTGGAAGCCGAACAGATCGGTCACCTCCGGGTTCAACCACAGCTTGGGCAGCGCGCGCGGTTCACGCGACAGCTGCTCGCGCGCCTGCTCGAAGTGATTCGAATACAGGTGCGCATCGCCCAGCGTATGCACGAAATCACCTACGCCCAGGCCGGTGGCCTGCGCCACCATGTGGGTCAGCAGCGCGTAGCTGGCGATGTTGAACGGCACGCCGAGGAAGATGTCGCCGCTGCGCTGGTACAGCTGGCAGCTGAGCTTGCCGTCCACCACGTAGAACTGGAACAGGTTGTGGCACGGCATCAGCGCCATCTGCGAGAGCTCGCCCACGTTCCAGGCGCTGACTACCAGCCGGCGCGAATCGGGGTTGCGCTTGATCTCGTCGACCAGCCACTGCATCTGATCGATCTCACGGCCATCGGCGGTGGCCCAGCTGCGCCACTGCTTGCCGTACACCGGGCCGAGATCGCCGTTCTCGTCGGCCCACTCGTCCCAGATCCGCACCTGGTTGTCCTTCAGGTAGCCGATGTTGGTGTCGCCCTTCAGGAACCACAGCAGCTCGTGGATGATCGAGCGCAGGTGCAGCTTCTTGGTGGTGACCAGCGGGAAGCCGTCGGCCAGGTTGAAACGCATCTGCCAGCCGAACACGCTGCGGGTACCGGTGCCGGTGCGGTCGCTCTTCTCGGCGCCGTGCTCGAGCACATGCGAGAGCAGGTCCAGGTAAGCCTTCATGCCTTGCCCCCGGCAGTCACCGGCAGCTGCGGCTGCAGTACCGGCGCACGGCGCGACATCACCAGCAGCACCAGGCCGAAGGCAATCAGCGGCAGGCTGAGGATCTGGCCACGGGTCAGCCAGTCGAAGGCCACGTAGACGCCGTTGTCGGGCATGCGCACGAACTCCACCGCGAAGCGGAACAGTCCGTACATCAGCGCGAACAGACCGCCCACCAGGTAACGGTGGCGCGGCTTGGCCGACACGGCCCACAGCACCACGAACATCACCAGGCCTTCCAGGAAGGCTTCATACAGCTGCGACGGATGGCGCGCGAACTGGTTCAGCGCGCCGGTGGCGAACTGCGCCTGCAGGGTCGCGTGGTCCAGCTGGTTCAGCGGTGCCGGCAGGCCGGACGGGAACACCACGCCCCAGGTACCGTCGGTGTACTTGCCCCACAGCTCGGCACCGATGAAGTTGCCGATGCGCCCGAAGCCCAGGCCCAGCGGCACCAGCGGCGCCATGAAATCCATGGTGTCGAAGAAATGCAGCTTGTGCTTGCGCGACCACCACCAGCAGGCGCCCAGCACGCCCAGCAGGCCGCCGTGGAAACTCATGCCGCCATCCCACACCTTGAACAGCAGCAGCGGGTTGTGCAGGAAATCGCCCAGCGCGTAGAACAGCATGTAGCCGATACGCCCGCCCAGCACCACGCCGAGCATGGCGTAGAACAGCAGGTCGGAGAAACCATTGGCGTCGACGCCCGGCAGGCGGCCGGCGGCGATGCGCTTGCGTCCCAGCAGCCAGGCGGCGGTGAAGCCCAGCAGGTACATGATGCCGTACCAATGCACCTTGATCGGCCCCAGCGAGAGGGCGATGGGGTCGATGTCGTGGAAATAGATCATGGAAGGTGCCTTGCGGTTGAACGCCTATTCTCGGGCCAGTGCCGCCCCGGCTCAACCAAGGAGCTGGGGCGAGTTCGGCAACGCGTCGTCGTTCGACCGGGTCGAGGCCGGAAAGTGCCCTTCGATCAGGCTGGAAACCTCGTCGATGGCATCCTGCAGCGCTTCCACCGGATGGGAGCCACGCAGGCCCTCGCGCAGGTGGGTGCAGACCCGCTGCCATTGTGCCGGGCTGACCCGGCCCTGCAGGCCACGGTCGGCGACGATCTCGATGGCGTGGTCGGCCAGCAGCAGGTAGATCAGCACACCGTTGTTGTGGGTGGTATCCCAGGTGCGCAGGCGCGCGAAGGCATGTTCGGCGGCCTGGCGCGGGGTGACCTTGTGCCACAGCGCGGCCAGCGGCAGGTCCGCTTCCACCGCGAACATCACCTGGCCACCGTGGCGCTGCTCACCGGCTGCGATGGCCTCGGTGATCGCCTGCAGCGTGGCCGGCGGGAACGCGCGCCGTACCGACGGCGAAAATACATGACGACACAGTCGTTGGATCATCACCAGCCCCCCGAAGCACCACCACCGCCGGAGCGGCCACCGCCGCCGCCCCAACCGCCGCCGCCGCCGAATCCACCGCCCCCGCCGAAGCCGCCTCCGCCGCCCCAGCTGCCACCGCCCCAGCCACCGCCACCGGCAAAGCGGCCCGGGTGACCGGAGAGCATGGCAACAATCAGGCCCACGACGCCAGCCAGGCCACTGGCGAGTAGTGTGGAGGTGAACAGGAATGCCGCCAGCGCCGCACCGGCACCGCCGAGCAGGCCACGCAGCGGACGCGGCACGCGCGAGAAGATCCCGCGCAGGATGCTGCCGGCGAACACACCGATGAACAGCGCCAGGAACCAGGTATCGCCACCGCCGCTGGGCTCACGCCCGCGATGGCCGCTGACCGGCGCCGGCAGCGCTTCCCCGTCGATCAGCTTGACCAGCACCGCCGTGGCGTCGGTGATGCCACCGGCGTAGTCGCCGCTGCGGAAGCGCGGCACCAGGTACTCCTGGATGACCCGGTTGGCGATGGCATCGGGAATCGCTCCCTCCAGACCATAACCGGGTTCAATGCGCACGCGCCGGTCGTCCTTGGCCACCACCAGCAGCACCCCGTCGTCCACGCCCTTGCGGCCGATCTGCCATTGATCGAAGACCCGCGTGGTGTACTGCGCGATGTCCTCCGGCTGGGTGGTGGGCACCACCAGCACCTGCAGCTGGCTGCCCTTGAGCTGCTGCAGCTCAATCGCCTGCTGCACCAGCGCCTGCTTCTGCGCGGCATCCAGCGTGCCGGTGGTGTCGACCACCGGCGAATCCAGCGCCGGAACCGGCGCCAGCTGCTGGGCGTGCGATGCCAGCGGCAGCCATAGCAGCAGGGCCAGGAGCGCAGTGGCCAGGCGCATGGGTCAGTGGCCCGGCTGCGGTGCCGGCTGCTGCTGCGGCGCGCTGCCGAAATCGACCGCCGGCGCGTTGGAGATCTGCGCTTCGTTTTCCACGGTGAAGTTCGGTTTGGTCTTGTAACCGAAGAGCTTGGCGGTGATCACCTGCGGGAACGAGCGGATGTAGGTGTTGTAGTCCTGCACCTGCTGGATGTAGCGGCCGCGGGCGACGGTGATGCGGTTTTCAGTGCCTTCCAGCTGGGCCTGCAGGTCGCGGAAGTTCTGGTCCGACTTCAGCACCGGGTAATTCTCGGTGACCACCAGCAGCCGCGACAGTGCGCTGCCGAGTTCACCCTGGGCCTGCTGGAACTGCTTGAGCGAGGCTTCGTCGTCGGCGTTGACGTTGATCTGGCCAACACGCGAGCGGGCGTTGGTGACTTCGGTCAGCACGCGCTCTTCCTGGCTGGCGAAGCCCTTCACGGTCTGCACCAGGTTGGGCACCAGATCGGCGCGGCGCTTGTACTGGTTGAGCACTTCGGACCAGCTGGCCTTGACCGCTTCATCCTTCTGCTGGATGGCGTTGTAGCCGCAGCCGGACAGCAGGGAGGCCAGCAGCATCAGGGGCAGGACACGGGTGAACAGGCGCATGGCGGAGGTTCCGGGTGGACTGGGCACCGAGCATGCCACGGTTCGGGTGAAAGACCGGCCATCGGGCGCCGCCCCCTCCGCGGTGGTTGGCGAGGCGGTGGTTGGCGAGGAAGCGTTATCGGGGTCGACCGGGAGGGTGGGTTGGCTGGGGGGCGCTGCAAGTACGTCCATGTAAGCTCGATCGCCGCATCCATGCGGCTCACGCCCCCAGCCAACCCACCCTCCCGGCCACGGACAATTTCCTGGGCACCGCGGGAAGATCAAAAGAAAAAAATCAAAAGCAAAACGCGGTTCTTCAGGCATTCGTGTCGACCAAGGTCGACACCTACCAGAGCGGGACGCCGTTCCGGCAGACCGCGGGAAATTGTCGAAGGCGGGGTGGGTCCGGTGGCGGGGGTGTCCGCGGCATGGATGCCGCGGCCAAGCCCCCAGGGACGGGTTTACGGCGTCCCCCGCCACCGGACCCACCCCGCCACCCCACGGGTAACCAGCTTTTGACGTTGACGTTGATTGCAGCGGGTGCAGGGCTGCAAGCCCTGCCGGAAACCCTCTCCCCTCAGCAGGCCTCAGCCACCGCAGTGCGCGGACGCCCCAGCCACGCCAGCAGCAGCCCCGATGCCGCCAGCAGGCCACCGGCCACCGGAATCGCCGCGTAACCCAAACCCGAGCTGATCACCGCACCCCCCAGCGCGGCACCCACCGCATTGCCCAGGTTGAACGCACCCACGTTGATCGATGACGCCAGGCCCGGCGCCTCGCTCGCCGCCTGCATCACCCGGATCTGCAGCGGCGGCACGATGGCGAAGGTCGCCGCGCCGAACAGCAGCACGCCCAGCGCCGCAGTGGCGTGGTGCATGAAGGCCAGCGGCAGCACGAACATCAGCACGGCCAGGACCGCCAGCAGGATGCGGGTCGCGCCATCAAGCGACCAGTCGGCCATGCGCCCACCGATGCCATTGCCAAACGTGAAGCCGATACCGATCAGGGCCAGCGACATCGCGATGAAGGTGTTGGAGGCGCCGGTCAGTTCGGTCAGCACCGGCGCCACGTAGGTGTACAGAGTGAACATCGCGCCCGCGCCGAGCACCGTGGTGCCCATCGCCAGCAGTACCTGCGGCTGCAGGATGGCCTTCAGTTCGCGGCGCACGTCCGGGCGCGGCCCCGGTGCAGATGCCGGCAGCGCGAAGCCGAGCGCGGTGATCGCAATCAGGCCCAGCACTGCAGTACCGGCGAAGGACAGGCGCCAGCCCAGTTGCTGGCCCACCCAGGTCGCCAGCGGCACGCCACCGATATTGGCGATGGTCAGGCCCATGAACATGGTGGCCACGGCGGCGGCCTGCTTGTCCTTCGGCACCAGGCTGGCGGCAACCACCGCACCGATGCCGAAGAAGGCACCGTGGTTGAGGCTGGTGACCAGGCGCGACAGCAACAGCAGGCCGTAGTTCGGGGCCAGTGCCGAGAGCAGGTTGCCGACCACGAAGATCGACATCAGCAGCATCAGCGCAGTGCGCTTGCCGAACCGTCCCATCAGCAGGGTCATCACCGGTGCGCCCAGCATCACGCCCACGGCGTAAGCGGTGATCAGCATGCCGGCAGTGGGAATGCCCACGCCCACGCCGTCGGCGATGACGGGCAGCAGGCCCATCGGCGCAAACTCGGTGGTTCCGATGGCGAAGGCGCCGACGGCAAGCGCCAGCAAGGCGGCTCTGGAATTCATGGGGGGGGTCCTGGGGGAGGGATTCGGGAGTGCGTAGCCTGCGCGCTTTGATGTGGCGGATTAAGCCTCGCCCCGGGAAAACACTGTTGATCCTGGTTCACAAGTGGGGCACGGAAACCCGCTACAAGTGCAAAAACCGCAGCGCCGTAGCAGAGCCGTGCCCCCACAAACGCAGAACCCCCGGCCGGGCCGGGGGGTCTGAGGGACTTACATGCCAGAGGCGCTTACCAGTTGCCGGCGCCCGGCACGTTGTGCTCGCGGGCGCGACGGCGCATCAGCAGGTTCAGCCATTCCACCAGCACCGAGAAGCCCATCGCGGCGTAGATGTAGGGCTTGGGCACGTGCACGTCCAGGCCGTCCAGGATCAGCACCGCACCGATCATCAGGATGAAGGCCAGCGCCAGCATCTTCACGGTCGGGTTGGCGTCGATGAAGCGGCCCAGCGGGTTGGCGGCCAGCAGCATCACCAACACCGACAGCAGAATGGCGGCGACCATGACCGGGATGTGGTCGGCGATGCCAACCGCGGTGATCACCGAGTCCAGAGAGAACACGATGTCGATCACCGCGATCTGCGCGATCACGTAGCCGAACACGGCCGAGGCCTTGGTGGTGCTCGGATCTTCATCCTCGCCGCCGCTGATCAGTTCCTTGATCTCCATGCAGCCCTTGATGATCAGGAACAGGCCACCGACGATCAGCACCAGGTCACGGATGGAGATGCCCATGCCGGCCACCGTGAACAGGTTGGCCGCCATGTGCGCCAGATACGCCAGCGACACCAGCAGACCGATACGGGTGATGCAGGCCACGGCGATACCGAGCTTGCGTGCGAACGGGCGACGCTCTTCCGGCAGCTTGCTGACCGCGATGGAAATGAACACCAGGTTGTCGATGCCGAGCACGATTTCCAGCGCGCTGAGCGTGAACAGGGTTACCCAGGCATTGGGGTCGGCGAGGAACTCAAAGGACATGGAATCTCTTCAAGGCAGTGGGGGAATGGGGTTTCAGCCGTAGCTGCCGGCCAGCGCGTGTGGAACCACGACCAGGGCCCAGCACAACAGCACGTTCATCATCAGCACGAACACCGCCGCCGAGCCCATGTCCTTGGCGCGGCCAGCCAACTCGTGGATTTCGCTGCCGTAACGTTCGATCACCGCCTCGATCGCCGAGTTGGCCAGTTCCATCGCCAGCACCAGCAGCATCGAACCGATCATCAGCGCACGCTCGACCGGCGTCTGCCCCAGCCAGACCGCGACCGGCGCCAGCAGGATCAGCAGGTAGACCTCCAGCCGGAACGACGATTCGTGCAGCCAGGCGGCGCGCAGGCCCTGCCAGGACCAGCGGGCGGCCTGGAAGATGCGGCGCGGGCCGCGCGGCAGATGGCCGAACTGATCAGCCACGGGTGGAACATCCAGCAACAGGGGCGCGGCGCAGCGACCGCTCAGACGCACGGCAGGGAATCATGGGTGCACAGGAATAGGCAGATGGCCGCCATTTTGCCACAAGGCCGCCAGCCGCATCCCGGCGCCGGCCCGGTGAATGGACCGCCAGGGGCAAGCCCCGGCCCGCCCCAGCTTCTATGATGGCGTTCCCTTCCCTGCTGGAGCGCCTGATGTCCCGTCGCCGTACCTGCCTGCTGATGCTGGGCCTGCTGACCGCCGCACCGCTGGCCCAGGCCCTGGGCCCGACCACGTCGCCCCGGGTACCCGAACAGGTCTCCAACGTGGCCTGGGCCGGCGACATGGCCCGGTTCGCCAGCGCCGACCAGGCCAACCCGCCGCCCCGCGGTGGCATCGAATTCATCGGCAGCTCCTCCATCCGCTTCTGGGAGAGCCTGGCCACCGACTTCCCCGGCCAGCCTGTATTCAACCGCGGTTTCGGCGGCTCGGAAGTGCGTGACAGCACCTGGTATGCCGGCCAGATCGTGGTGCCGTATGCGCCGTGCAAGGTGTTCTTCTACGCCGGTGACAACGACCTCAACAGCGGCCGCACCCCGACCCAGGTGCGCGACGACGTGGTCGCCTTCGTGCAGCGCGTGCATCGCGACCTGCCGAAGACCAAGGTCGAGTACCTGTCGATCAAGCCGAGCCCGTCGCGGGCGCACCTGCTGCCGGCGATCAACGAGGCCAACACGCTGATCAAGGCCGCGCTGGCCAAGCTGCCCAACACCGGCTTCACCGATATCTACACGCCGATGCTGGGCGCGGATGGCCAGCCGGATGCGAAGCTGTTCCGCGAAGACATGCTGCACATGACCCCGGCCGGGTATGCGATCTGGACCAGGGCGCTGGCGCCGAAGGTCAACTGCAACTGAGCAACCCCATCCACGCATGGCGTGGATGTACTGCGGATCGCGGGAAACTGTCGAAGGCGGGGCGGTGTGGGTTTGCAGGACCGTTGGCGCCATGGATGGCGCCATCGAGCCCCCATGGGTGAGGGCGCTTTGCTTGCGAAGCACTGCTTCGCAAGCGCCCGAACGCACAGCCGCCAGCGGCTGGGCCGGACCCCGGAGGGGGGTTTACGGCGTGTCCTGCAAACCCACACCGCCCCGCCATTCCACGGAATGCCCGCTTTTGATGTTGATGTTGCCTCGGCGGGTGCCGGGCGCAGCCCGGCAAAATCCCTCTACCGGAAGATCACCGTTGCCTCGGTGCCCTGGCCCGGCTCGCTGGCCAGGCTGACCTTCCAGCCGAAGCGATCACACAGCCTGCGTACGATCGACAGGCCCAGGCCGGTACCCTGCGGCCGGCTGGGTTCGGCGCGATAGAACGGCTCGAACGCCCGTGACAGCGCTTCGGGGGACATGCCGATGCCGGTATCGTGCACCACCACCCGATCGTTGTGCACATGCACGTCGATGCGCCCCTCGTCGGTGTAGCTGCATGCATTGCGCACCAGGTTGCTGACCACCACCTGCAGCACCCGCGGCGGCGCATGCAGCTGCACCGGGCCATCGCTGTGCAGGTGCACCGACACCGGGCGAGCCCCCAGCAGTTCGTTGGCGTTGTCCACTTCATAGCGGACGATGTCGTTGACGTCGAACAGCTCGATCTGCGGTTCGACGTCTGCCTCGCGGGCCAGGATCAGGAACGCATCGATCACCGCTTCCATGTCGCGGCCAGCCCGCTGGATGCGCTGCAGGCTGCGGCGCAGGCGAGGCTGCAGGCTTTCATCACCCAGTGCCATGTCGCTGGCAACGCGGATGACGGTCAGCGGCGTGCGCAGTTCATGGCTGGCATCGCGGGTGAAGTTGCGCTCGCGTGCCACGTGCGCGCTGACCCGGTTGGCCAGCGAGTGCAACGCGGCCGCCAGCTGCCGGGTCTCGCCCTGCATGTCCGCCGGCAGCTTGTTGGGCTCCAGGTCGGCCGCTTCCGGATGCCCCGGGTCCCAGCGCGAGACGCGCCGAGCCAGCCAGTTCACCGGCGACACCAGGCGCTTGGACGCGCGGTAGGTCACCCAGCTGGCGCCATACACCGCCAACAGGGTCAGCAGCACCGGCACGATGCCGAACCAGAACGCCAGCATCTCTGCGCGCGAGCGCAGGAACACCAGGTACAGGCGGCCAGCCGGGCGCACATCAACCAGCACCAGCTGGTCGTCCTTGGGCAGTTCGTGGAAGCCGGGCTCCAGATTGCGCAGGTTGGCCGGCAACGACAGTGCCGACTGCCCGCTTTCCAGCAGGTAGCCGCGGATGTTCTGGGTATTGGGCGGTGGCTGCACCGGGGACGCTTCGTGCAGCGTCCAGTAGTACGCCGCCTCTTCGCGCAGGGCAGCGCCCACCAGGCTGTGCTTGATCACCAGCGAGACCAGCCACGCACCCAGCAGGATGCCCAGGCTGGCCAACACTGCCTGCAGGATGAAGGCGATACGGATCTTGCGCGGCAGGCCGTGCGGCATTGCGGAGTCCCGGTCAGAGCGCTGCGATTATAGGCAGCGCGCCACGCCGTGCGGGTGCATGGGCGATGACCGGCGGCAGTGCCGACCGGTCATGCCCTGCCCTCGTACGTGGCCACAACCCGGCCGGGCCTGCTGCTGCACCGGCGAGTATCCTGCTCAGGCCATCGGCTGGGCGATGTCGGCAATGCGGTAGCCGGCACTCTGCACGGTGTGCAGCAGCGGACGGTCGAACGGCTTGTCGATGATCTTGCGCAGGTTGTACAGGTGGCTGCGCAGGGTGTCCGAATCCGGCAGGCCATTGCCCCAGATCTCGCGCTCGATCTCCTGGCGGGTGACCACGCGCGGCGATTCGCGCATCAGGATGGTCAGCAGGCGCAGGCCGATCGGCGAAAGCTGCAGCTCGGTGCCGGCACGGGTCGCACGCATGCTGACCGGATCGAGCACCAGGTCGGCCACCTTCAGCACTTCCGAACCGACCTGGCGACGTTCGCGACGGATCAGCGCGCGCAGGCGGGCTTCCAGCTCCTGGATCGCGAACGGCTTGGTCAGGTAGTCATCGGCACCGAAACCCAGGCCGGTGAGCTTGTCGTCCAGCGTGTCGCGTGCCGTGAGCATCAGCACCGGGGTGGACTTGCGCGCATCGTTGCGCAGGCGACGGCACACTTCGATGCCATCCAGGCGCGGCAACATCAAGTCGAGCACCACGACGTCATAGCTGTTCTCCGCCGCGAGGCGGTAGCCATCCAGGCCGTCCTGTGCATAGTCGACTTCGAAGCCGCGACCTTCCAGGTATTCCCCGATCATCTCGGAGATGTTGCGGTTGTCTTCGACCACCAGCACCAAGCCGGAGGTCTCCTTCGTCTGACGCATGTGATTCCCTCTAACTTCAGCTTTGTGAAACATGCCGGATCGACGGTGGACGCGATGTGAAGTTCCGTCAAGAGGTAAACAAACGGTTCAGAGCAGCGGCCTCAGCAGCGGCCAGACGTTGTCCAGCACCTTTGGCTGCGCCTGTGCGGTCGGGTGCAGGCCGTCGGCCTGCATCATGCCCGGCTGCAGGGCCACCCCCTCCAGCAGGAAGGGCAGCAGCGGCACCTTGTACTGCGTGGCCAGCGCCCTGTAGGCCGCCGCCAGGCGCTGGCGATAGGCCGGCCCGTAGTTGGGCGGCACGTCAATGCCCAGCAGCAGCACTTTCGCGCCGGCCTTCTGGCTGGCCTGCACCATCTTTCCCAGGTTGTCCTGCACCTGCGCCGGGGTCAGCCCGCGCAGTGCATCGTTGCCGCCAAGGGCGATCACTACCACGGTCGGCTTTTCCTTCGCCAGCAGGGCCGGCAGGCGGGTGAGTGCGCCGGCGGTGGTCTCGCCGCTCATGCTGGCGTTGGCGATGCGCGCCGGGGTTTTCGACTGCTGCCTGACCCGCTGCTGCAGCAGGCTGACCCAGCCGGCGTCGGCAGGGATATTGTGGGCAGCACTGAGGCTGTCGCCGAGCACCAGCACGGTGCCGGCCGGACCTTTGGCACAGGCCAGCCCCGGCAACAGCAGGAACCCTAGCAGCAGCACCATCATCGCGCCGGCTCGCCGGCTCCATCCCGTCTTGCGCATTGGAGTCTCCTCATCGACAGCCTGTCCCCCCGCAGCGCGCCCGTCGCCATCGCCATCGCCGTCGACCAGGTCGGCAAGTCCGTGCAGGGCCCGGAGGGTGAAGTCCACATACTGGACAACATCACCCTGACGGTCCATGAAGGCACCAGCGTGGCCATCGTCGGCGCCTCCGGTTCCGGCAAGACCACCCTGCTTGGCCTGCTGGCCGGGCTGGACCTGCCCAGTCGCGGCCGCATCGCGCTGGCTGGCCAGGACCTGTCGGCGCTGGACGAGGAGGCCCGCGCCCAGCTGCGCGCGCGTGAGATCGGCTTCGTGTTCCAGAGTTTCCACCTGCTGCCGGCGCTGACCGCCGCCGAGAATGTCGCGCTGCCGCTGGAACTGGCCGGGCGCGAAGACCGGGCGCGGGTCGATGAAGTGCTGGCCCAGGTCGGGCTGGCCCATCGCGCCCGCCACTATCCGCGCCAGTTGTCGGGCGGCGAGCAACAACGTGTGGCATTGGCACGTGCGTTCGTCACCCGCCCGCGCATCCTGTTCGCCGACGAACCAACCGGCTCGCTGGACCACGCCACCGGCCAGCACATCAGCGACCTGCTGTTCGAACTCAACGCCGGCAGCGGCACCACCCTGGTGCTGGTCACCCACGACCTGCGCCTGGCCCAGCGTTGCCAGTACATCCACCGCATCGACGACGGCCGCCTGCTGCCGGTCGAGCGCGGGGCGCAGGCATGAACCTGCTGCGGCACGCGTGGCGCGCACTGCGCCGCGAGGCGCTGGCCGGCGACCTGCTGACCGTGTTCGCCGCACTGGTGCTGGGCGTGGCGGTGATGACCGCGGTCGGCACGCTGGTGAACCGGGTCAACCTGGCACTGACCGGCAGCGCGGCGGAGATGCTCGGCGGCGACCTCGGCATCGCCGGGCGCGATGGCCCGCCGCAGGCATTCGCCGACGAGGCGCAGCGGCGTGGACTGGCCTTCACCCGCATCGCCAGCTTCGGCAGCGTGCTGTTCAACGGTGATGCCAGCCAGATGGCCAGCATCAAGGCGGTGCAGGCGGGCTATCCGCTGCGTGGCACGCTGCGGGTGCGCAGCACGCCCGGTGGCGCGCTGATCGCCAACGCCGGCATGCCGCCCAAGGGCCAGGCCTATGCCGACCCGCGCCTGCTGCAGGGGCTGGGACTGAAGGCCGGCGATGATCTCGAATTCGGCGCCGGCACGCTGCGCATCGCCGGCATCATCGAGGCCGAGCCGGATGCCGGCGGCGACCTGCTGACGCTCTCCCCCACGCTGCTGGTCAACCGCGCCGATGTGGAAGGCACAGGCCTGCTCGGCCCCGGCAGCCGCATCAACTACCGGCTGATGTTCGCCGGCTCCGCCGACCAGGTTGCCGCGTTGCGCCAGTGGCTGCTGCCACAGGTGAAAGGCCTTCGCCTGCTGAGCGTGGACGACACCCAGCGCGGCGTGCGCCAGGCCTTTGATCTTGCCGGGCGCTTCCTCGGCCTGAGCGCGCTGCTGGCGGTATTGCTGGCCGGCGTGGCGACCGCGCTGGCGGCCAACCGTTTTGCCCTGCGCCGCATCGACCAGGTGGCGATCCTGCGCTGCCTGGGCGCGCGCCAGCGCGACATCCTGCTTGGCCTGGCGCTGCAGCTGCTGATGCTGGCGGTGCCGGCCTGTGCGCTCGGCATCGGCCTGGGCATGGCCGCGCAGGAAGGCCTGGTGCAGGTACTGGGCAGCCTGGTGCCGCAGCGCCTGCCGCTGCCGGAAGCGATGCCGGCGCTGACCGGCGCCGGCATCGGCCTGTTGCTGCTGTTCGGCTTCGGCCTGCCGCCGCTGCTGCGCCTACGCGGGGTGCCGCCGATGCGCGTGCTCAACCGCTCCTTCGCCGCCCTGCCCCCGGCCTCGCTGCTGGCCTACGTAGCGGCGCTGGCGGCCAGCCTGCTGCTGGCGGTGCAGGTGACCGGTGATCTCAAGCTGGCGCTGTGGGTGCTGGGCGGCCTGGCCGCGTTGGCGGTGGCGGCCGGCGTGGTCGGTTTCGTGCTGCTGCAGCTGCTGCGCGGCCTGCAGCACCGTCTGCACGGCCACTGGCGGCTGGGCCTGGCGGCGCTGACCCGGCGCCGGATGCTGGCGGTGATGCAGCTGGTCGGGCTGTCGCTGTCGCTGTGCGCGCTGTTGCTGCTGGCGGTGACCGGCCCCGGCCTGCTGCAGCAGTGGCGCGAGCGACTGCCTGCGGACACGCCGAACTACTTCCTGATCAACATCCAGCCCGAACAGCGCGACAGCGTGCTGGCCGCGCTGCGTGGACTGGGCGCCAACGACGCCAGCATCGAACCGATGGCCACCGGCCGCCTGATCGCGATCAACGGCAAGCCGCCGTTGCGCGTGGATCGCGAGCCCGGTCAGGACGGACAAGCGGCACAGGGCGAAGGTCAGCGCGATGATGACGACGAGAACCGGCCGTTGAACTTCAGCTGGCGCAGCAGCTTCCCGCCGGCCAACACGCTGATGAACGGCACCTTCTGGACGCCCGACAGCACGGCATCGGAGGCGTCGGTTGAGATCGGCTGGGCCAAGCGCTACGGCGTGTATCCGGGCGACCGCATCACCATTGCAGTAGGCGAGCAGGAGCGCGAGTTCACCGTGACCAGTGTGCGCAAGGCCGACTGGAACACCTTCCGGCCGAACTTCTTCGTGCTGCTGAACCCGAACGCGGTGGGCGATACACCGCACAACCTGCTGTCGGCATTCCACCTGCCGGCCGGCAAGGCAGCCGGACTGGGCGAGCTGGTGCGCGCGCAGCCCAACCTGTCGCTGCTGGACGTGGACGCGGTGATCTCGCAGGTGCGCGATGTGATGGAGCGGGTGGCACAGGCGGTGCAGCTGGTGATGGTGTTCAGCCTGCTGGCCGGCGTGCTGGTGCTGCTGGCCGCGCTGCAGGCCACGGCGGGCGAGCGTCGCTACGACAGCGCGGTGCTGCGCACGCTGGGCGCGACCCGGCGCCAGCTGCGCGGTGCGGTGTTCGTGGAGTTCGGCGCACTGGGGACGCTGGCCGCGTTGCTCGCGGTGGGCGCGGCGGCCGCCATCGGCGTGGCAGTCTCGCAGAAGGTGTTCGAGCTGCCATTGCTGCCGCCGTGGCCGGGCCTGCTGATCGGCGGCGTGGTCGGCATCGGGCTGAGCCTGCTGGCAGGCTGGTGGGGTACGCGGGCGATCCTGCATACGCCGCCGGCATTGGCGCTGCGCGAGGCCTGAGGCGGCCGTGACACGCTGCGGGTGGGGCCGGCTGTACGCTGCGCGCTCCACCTAAGCGCATCCACACATGGCGTGGGTCTACTGACGAGTGGCCGGGATGATGGACGCCTGTTGCTGGGCCCAGGCCACGGTCGTGCTCATCGCGCGCTGCACGCCCAGAAGCGTTATGAACAGGCAGAGCTCGTCCTTCTCCTCGTTATCCCCTACCCGCTTACGGACTTCGCTGTATTCAGGCGGGCTGTCAAAAATGACGATACGAACGATGTTGCCGCTGGGCAGGTGCTTGGCGGAGAAGATCGGGTTGGCATCGCGATCCTTAGTGCCATCGACGAAGAACGTGTTGTAGTGCGGGCTGCGGAAGTCTTCAATGCGCAGGCTTGCCGCGTTGATTCCCGTCATGAAGTGGTCGTGGATATGCTGCTCAAGACGATCGTAGACCTGCGGATCGGACAGATAGGTATCGAACATCTGGCGTTCTGGAACGACCATCAGCAAGCCTCATTTCCAGGCGTTGGATTTGCAGAGACACCAACCACGTCGTAATCCCCCGGCCAGGCCAGCACCTTCGAACACGGAGACTACGGCGTGGACTTCAGCCGAGGCGCTTCTGCCGCATTCGTGCCGGCGCCGGTTTCCAAACGCGATTCGCGGAACCCGAATTGTAGAAGTCGTCAAGGAGCAGCACGCCCTTCCGCGTGCAGCTCGAAATCGGCAAGGCTGGATGCCAGGAACATCTTCGCGCCGGCTGGGCGGCAGAGGTCGGAGAGTTTCATTGACCACGATGACAAATGGGTGCGTGGGCCGCCACCCTACCGCATCCGCAAGAGCCAGCAAGCGGCCTTGGGGCAAAGTGAGGCTAAATGCGTCATATTTTTGCGCGCAATACCCCATTCCGTCCGGTGCCACGCGCGGACGCCGCGTCAGTCGCCGCGGAAAGCGTGCCGAGCAAGCTCGGCACCTACCAAAAGCACATGACGGCGTTCCCAGTATTCAAGGAACAAGCACATCCACGCATGGCGTGGATCTACTGGGCCTTTTCCACGTACTTGGCGAACACTTCGTCGATCTGCTTGTCCTTCACCTTCTTGCCGGACTGGATCTCTTCGGCCTGGGTGAACAGCGGAATGATCATCGCCATACCGTCGATCCTGGTCTTCAGGTGCACGCCCGGGGCCTGGGTCAGGAAACCATCCCAGCGCTGGCGCACCTTGGCCCAGTAGCCGGCGGTGGCCTTCCAGTAGTTGCGCGCCGGGGTGAAGTCGACCTCGGTGGTCTTCACGTAGTCGTTGAAGCCGAACTCGCGTGCGATCTCCACCTGGCTGCCATCGGCGTTGCGCTGCACCTTGGTGTTGAACTGTTCGTGGGTCCAGCCGTTCGGGGTCAGCGTATGGCGGTTGACCACAGCCAGCGCGTTGTAGTCGCTGCGCTTGGTGTACTCACGGCGCGGCAGCGGGCGCCAGCTCAGATCGCTGGTCCAGCTCGGCACGTTGTTGGTGTAGGTCCAGGTGCCGGTGCCGCAGTAGCGCGGTGCGTCGCTCACTTCGTACACGCACTGGGTCCAGGCGCCCTGGTTCACCGCCGACGGAATACTGCGCACCTTCCAGGTCTGGTCGGCGCTGAACTCGAAACGGTTCGGTGCTTCGTACACCCAGTCCTGGCGCCAGTGCTTGGTGATGTGGCCGCTCTTTTCATCCAGCAGCAGGTGCTGCAGCACGATGCGCTTCGGGGTGTCCTCGACCACGATGACCACTTCACTGCCGCCGCTGCGCATCGCCGGTGCACGCTCGTAGCCCGGCTTCAGCAGCACGGTCTCGTCGAAGGCGAAGTCCACGGTGTACTCACCCTGCATGGCGAGGATGCTGTCGTGGTCGCGGGCGATATCGGAGGGCTGCGCGCTGGCCACGCCGCTGGCGGCGAGCAGCAGCATGGCGCTGGCTGTCTGGAGCTTCATCGGGGTCTTCCATCGGGGTTGCAGATTCATTGAGGGGCCATCCGTGGCCAACGGGCGTTCCATCAGGAGAGGGTCACAGGCGGATCAGCGGCAGGTCGCCGGGAATCTGGGGCGCCGGACGCCGGGCGGCGTCGGCACAGCAGCAGTCGTCGATCGCCAGCTCGCCTTCAGCACCTTCCAGGCGTGCGATGCGGCGCGCGGTGGCCGCGCCCAGCGAGGACAGGGTCGACAGACTGGCGGCCAGCGTGCGTCCGTCGTCGGCGGCATGCAAGCGCAGCGCGCACAGGCGCCAGCGCTGGCCGCCAAGATGGCCGGCCAGGCGCCGCCACAGGCGTTCGCCAACGCTCGCCTCGCTGTCGTGTTCCGGTCCCGGCGGCAGCGCCGCGACCAGACGGTCCCAGGCCAGGAAATCGCTGTCGGGCAGCAGGTACAGGCGCCACACGCAGCGGCCGCGTCCATCAAGGAAGCACAGGCTTTCGCGCAGGCCCTCGCTGTCCACGCCCTGGCAGGCGTGTACGCGTACGGCCTGGCGCCAGCCGCCCAGCTCGTTGCCGTCGGCGTGGTACAGGCACAACACGGTGCCGAGCGTGGCCAGCTGTGCCGGGGTCGGCCAGGCCGCGCTGTTCGGCGCGGCGATGGAGTCATTCCTGCGTGCGGACAAGGCTCGGCTCATGAGATCACCAGGAAACGGCAAGGCTGGCGGAGAAGGTGCGGCCCGGGCTGCTGAAACGATCGCTCAGTGCGCGATCGGTGATCAGGCTCGGGGTGATCGACGACCATTCGATGTAGCGCTTGTCGGCCAGGTTGAACACGCCGACATTGAAGGTGGCACCCGGCGCGAAGTTCCAGTGCGCCATCAGGTCCAGCACGCCGTAGCCGGCCGGCTGGTAGACGAACGGCGCCGGTGCGTTCGGATTGGTCTGCGCCGCAGGCGGCGGCAGGCGCTTCTTGCGCTGCACGAAGGTACCGGCCAGTTCGACGCCCCAGGTATCGGTGTCGTACATCAGGCCCAGCGTGCCACGCAGCGGATCGACCGAGGCCAGCGGTTCGTCATCGGTCCGGTTGTCACCACGCGACCATGCCAACGCACTGCGCAGCGCCCAGCCCTTCAGTGCCGGGCTCAGTTCGCCGAATTCGATGCCGGCCTTCATTTCCGCGCCATAGATGCGCGCGTCGGCGATGTTCTGCGACTGGAACACGGTCAAACCCTGTGCGTTGCGACCGGTATCGACGTTGGACTGGATGAAATCCTTGTAGTCGTTGTAGTAGCCGCTGACGCTGACGTACGCCGCCGGCGCAATGAAGCGCAGGCCCAGTTCGTAGCCGTCGCTGGTTTCCGGCTTCAGATCCGGGTTGGCGATGGCGGTATAGCGGAAGGCGACGTTGGTCAGGCCGATGTTGACGTCGTTGTACGGCGGCGAACGGAAGCCACGCGCATAACCGGCGAACAGCGACCATTCGTCGGTGAAGCGCCAGACCATGCCCAGCTTCGGCGACACGCTGGTCTTCTTCAGCTGCGCCACGGCCGTGGTCGGGTTGTCTTCGGCGAAGATGCTGTCCACTTCCGGCTTCAGCTCGTAGCGGTCCACGCGCACGCCCGGCACCAGCGACAGCCTGCCATCGGCAAAGCGCATCTCATCCTGTGCATACAGGCCCAGCTCGGTGGTCTTGCTGATCGGGAAGTCACGCACCGGGAAGGTGTCCGGCAGCACCGTGTTGCTGACCACGCCAGCCTTGCTGACCTGATAGCCGTCGCGCTTCTGCCGTATCTCGGTACGGGTGCCTTCGAAACCGTAGGTCAATGCGTGCTCGACGCTGCCGGTGGCGAACGCCTTGTTGAACTGCGCCTGCAGGCCATAGGCATGCTGGTCGAAGGAGAACACGCGGTGGCGGCGGGTGCCGTCGGTGCGGGTCTCGTCGGTCTGCTGCCGGGTTTCGCTGTTCTGCGCGTACACCTGCCAATGCAGGCTGTCGGCGAACGGCTGGTCCAGCGCATCCATCTCGTGGGCGAAGGACACGCGGTTGCGCTTCTGGGTGTCGTGGGACTTCATGCCAGTGGCCGCAGCCATCGCGCCGGGGCGCGGTGCAACGCTGGCAATCGCCGACAACACATTGGTGTCGGTGGTGTCTTCGTTGCCTTCCACGGTCAGGCGGAAGCGCTGGTCTTCGCTCGGTGCATAGACCAGCTTGCTGAGCAGGCTGCGGCCGTCGCGATCCTGCGGATTGGCCGCGGTGCGGGTGTCGTTGTCGCTGCGTACCGTGCCCTTGTTGTCCGTTTCCTGGCCCTGGTGGTGGTTGACGTTGACCAGGCCGCTCCAGTGGTCGCCACCAAAGGCGGCCGTGGCACCGCCGAGCAGGCCCTTCCACTCACCGTCGTAGCCGAACTTCAGGCCGAAGTAGCTGTTCTTGCCGCCCTTGAGGTAGTCGGCCGGGTCCTTGGTCACGAACGCGACCACGCCACCGAGTGCATCGGAGCCGTACAGCGAGCTGGCCGGGCCACGCACGATCTCGACGCGCTTGAGCGTATCGAGGTCGGTGAAGTTGCGGTTGGAACTGGCGAACGAACCGATGTCGAACCGGGTCGGCATGACGATGCCGTCGGTCTGGATGCGCACGCGGTTGCCGTCCAGGCCACGGATGCGGAAACCATCCAGGCCGAAGCGGGTCGCGCTGCGGGTGACCGACAGGCCCGGCTCGTAGCGCACCAGATCCTTGATGTCCTGCACCAGGTGCCGGTCCATCTGCTCACGGTCGATGACATCCACCGTGGCCGCCACGTCGCTCAGCGCCCGCTCGGTGCGGGTGGCGGTGACCTGCACCCGATCGAATTCGCGCGCATCGGGGGCAGCAGTGGCAGCAGCGTGGGCGGACAGCGGCAGCGCCATCCAGACAGCAAGGCAAAGGGCGGTATGGCGGGTCATCGGGTTCGTTCGGTCAGGCAGGGGAACCCCCGGTTACCGGCGCACCCGGAAGGTGCACGCGGTAGACCGAGGGGGAGAGAGCGGGAGCGGACGGGTCGCCCACCCTGTCGGCGCTGCCGGCAGGAGGGAGGGAGGCGGGCGACCAGACCGCGATTACTTGGTCAGGATCAGCTTGTCGTTGCTGGTGTGCCGCAGGCGATAGAAGCGGTCGCCGTGCTGGATCAGGATTTCACGACGGCCCTTGAGCAGGGCTTCGCTGTCGATGACCTCTTCCGGCGGAACGACGCGGACCGGACGATCGCGGAGGGTCAGTGTTTCGGGGCGCAGCAGTACAGGTTGAGCATTCATGAGCATCTGGACTCGTGCGAGGGACGAGTTAAATGATAATGATTCTCAGTTGACAATCAACAACCATTCTCAATTTGATTGATGGGATTAATGATCGAATTCCGTAATCCGATAGATCGCATCAATTAAATGGCGACGCAGGTGTGTAGAGTCGACTGTTGGTCGACTGCTGTTGCTCGAAGCAGTCGGTTATTCGAAGCAGTCGACTGACAGGCGACTCTACCGTTCCCGTTCGCGTTCCCGTCCCGTTCCCTCGGCCGAACCGGCCCGAGCGAGGCCCCCGAGGCCCGGTCGGCCCCGGGGTTCAGGCGAAGACGGCTTCGACCTGCGCCCAGCCGGCCGCGTCGACCTGCTCCAGCACGTCCAGTGCCTGCAGGTTCTGCAGCAGTTGGCTGACCCGGCTGGCGCCGAGGATCACGCTGGAAACGTTCGGGTTGCGCAGGCACCAGGCGATGGCCAGCGTGGCCGGGGCGTGGCCCAGCGCGCGTGCCACCTCGCTGAAGCGCCGCACCTGGCCCAGGCGGGCACCGGCGTCGGCCCCCAGCACCAGGTCCTGCAACCATTCCATGCCTTCCCGCCCCAGCCGTGCATCGGCCGGAATACCCTGGTCGTACTTGCCGGTGAGCAGGCCCGACGCCAGCGGCGAGAAGATGGTGGTACCCAGGCCGGCACCGGCATACAGCGGCGCGTACTCGACCTCGACCCGCTCGCGGTGCAGCAGGTTGTACTGCGGCTGCTCCATCGACGGGCCCTGCAGGTTGCGCGCCTCGGCGATGTCCAGCGCCTGCTGGATCTGCACCGCCGACCACTCCGAGGTGCCCCAGTAGAGGATCTTGCCCTGCCGCACCAGGGTGTCCATCGCATGCACGGTCTCGGCGATCGGCGCGTCCGGATCCGGGCGATGGCAGTAGTAAAGGTCCAGGTAGTCCACCCGCAGGCGCTTGAGTGCAGCGTGGCAGGCGTCGGTCACGTGCTTGCGCGACAGCCCGCGCTGGGTCGGCCGCGGGTCCTTGGCGCTGCCGAAAAACACCTTGCTGGACACGCAGAAACCGTCGCGCGGCAGGCGCAGGTCGGCGATCACGTCACCCATGACCTGTTCGGCACGGCCGTTGGCATAGCCCTCGGCGTTGTCGAAGAAGTTGACACCATGATCCCAGGCGGCGGCCACCAGGTTGCGGGCCTCATCACGCGGGATCTGGTCACCGAAGGTCACCCAGGCGCCGAAGGAAAGGGCGGAAATCGGCAGGCCGGTGGAGCCCAGGCGACGGTATTGCATGCGAATCTCCTGCTGCGGGCCCGCATCCGGGCCGGGATCGACCCCCATTCTACCTGCCGCCGCCAGCCGCAAGCCCTTGCCGTTGCTGGCCTGATCGGTACCGTTGGCCGCGCGCACGCTGCTTTTTCTTGCCCCGGCCCCTGCCCTGCACTAGGCTTCCCGTTTTTCGCGACGCCCCAGGGGAGTCACTCACATGGTCGAAGGTTTGGGCAGGATCGGCTTCGGCCTGTTCGGGTTGGCGGTGCTGATCGGCATCACCTGGTTGTTTTCCAATAACAAGCGCGCGGTTGACTGGAAGCTGGTTGCCACCGGTATCACCCTGCAGATCGCCTTCGCGGCGCTGGTGATCCTGGTGCCGGGCGGGCGCGACGTGTTCGACGCGCTGGGCCACGGCTTCGTCAAGGTGCTGAGCTTCGTCAACGAGGGTTCCGGTTTCATCTTCGGCTCGTTGATGGACACCAAGAATTACGGCTTCATCTTCGCCTTCCAGGTGCTGCCGACCATCATCTTCTTCTCGGCGCTGATGGGGGTGATGTACCACCTGAACATCATGCAGGCGATCGTGCGCGTGATGGCGTGGGCGATCACCAAGGTCATGCGTGTATCCGGTGCGGAAACCACCAGCGTCTGCGCCAGCGTCTTCATCGGCCAGACCGAGGCGCCGCTGACCGTGCGCCCGTACATCGCCAGGATGACCCAGTCCGAGCTGCTGACCATGATGATCGGCGGCATGGCACACATCGCCGGCGGCGTGCTGGCGGCCTACGTGGGCATGCTTGGCGGCGGCGACCCAGCGCAGCAGGCCTTCTACGCCAAGCATCTGCTGGCGGCCAGCATCATGGCCGCGCCGGCCACCCTGGTCGTGGCCAAGCTGCTGATCCCGGAAACCGGCACCCCGCTCACCCGCGGCACGGTGAAGATGGAAGTCGAAAAGACCTCCAGCAACATCATCGACGCGGCTGCGGCCGGCGCCGGCGACGGCCTGAAGCTGGCGCTGAACATCGGCGCGATGCTGCTGGCCTTCATCGCCCTGATCGCGCTGCTGAACGCCCCGCTGACCTGGATCGGTGAAGTGACCGGCCTGGCTGCGCAGATCGGCAAGCCGACCAACCTGTCGACCATCTTCGGCTACCTGCTGGCCCCGATCGCCTGGGTGATCGGTACGCCGTGGGCCGATGCCACCACCGTCGGTTCGCTGATCGGCCAGAAGGTCGTGATCAACGAGTTCGTGGCCTACACCGAGCTGTCGCAGATCGTGAACGGCCAGGTGGCTGGCGTCAGCCTGTCCAGCGAAGGTCGCCTGATCGCGACCTACGCGCTGTGCGGCTTCGCCAACTTCAGCTCGATCGCGATCCAGATCGGCGGCATCGGTGGCCTGGCCCCGGAACGTCGCCACGACCTGGCCAAGTTCGGCCTGCGCGCGGTGCTGGGCGGTACCATTGCCACCTTCATGACGGCGACCATCGCCGGCGTGCTGACGCACTTCAGTTGAACCCTTGGTTGAGAAAAGATTCCCTATGAGCAGCAGTGTCGTTGTCGTCGGTTCCTTCAATGTCGATCACGTGTGGCGGTGCGAGTCGCTGCCGGCACCGGGCGCGACCATTGCCGGCCGCTACAGCACCGGCCCCGGTGGCAAGGGCTTCAACCAGGCCGTGGCGGCCTGCCGCGCCGGTGCCGAGACGCACTTCGTGTGCGCGCTGGGCGACGACGCCGGTGGCGCCACCGCGCGCGAACTGGCGGCGCAGGATGGTTTCGGCCTCATCGCCGAAGCCAGCAGCGAACCGACCGGCACCGCCGGCATCTACGTCGATGCCCGTGGCCGCAACACCATCGTGATCGGCCCGGGTGCCAACGCTGCGCTGAGCACCGACTTCCTGCAACAGCAGCAGGCCCTGTTGACCGGCGCCAGGGTGGTGCTGGTGCAGCTGGAATCGCCGGTGCAGACCATCGAAGCGGCACTGGCCACGGCCCGCGAGGCCGGCGTCACCACCGTGCTCAACACCGCACCGGCCGATGCCCCCTCGACCATCGGCCTGCTCAAGCTGGCCGATGTGATCACCCCGAACGAGACCGAGTTCGCTGCCCTGCTCGGC
Source organism: Stenotrophomonas sp. YJH_SMC_64 (assembly GCF_059371375.1). Lineage (NCBI taxonomy): Bacteria > Pseudomonadati > Pseudomonadota > Gammaproteobacteria > Lysobacterales > Lysobacteraceae > Stenotrophomonas > Stenotrophomonas sp. YJH_SMC_64. The sequence continues at coordinate 90,502 of NZ_JCAFUN010000019.1, forward strand.
CGCCATGTCGGTGAGCGGGTGGATGCCAACGACGTCGCCGCGCTGGATGGCGCCAGCCTGCACGCGCTGTGCCGCAAGCTGGTCGGCAACGGTACCGTGGTGGTCACCCTGGGTTCGGTGGGCGTGTTCGTGTCGCATGCCGACGAGAACCTGCGCGGCGATACCCAGCCGTACTACCGCGTGGGCGCCGAACAGGTACAGGCCATCGACACCACCGGTGCCGGTGACGCCTTCAACGGTGCGCTGGCCGCGTCGCTGGCGCAGGTGGCCGACGCCCCGTTCGCCCGCCACGTGCGCTTCGCCAACCAGTTCGCCGGTCGCTCGACCGAGAAGGAAGGCGCTGCAGCGGCGATGCCGCGCTTCACCCCGGCCGACGCCGAAGCAAAGTAGCAACTGTCTTGTCAGGGGCAGCCGAGGGCCACCTCGGCGTCTCGCTTACGGGCGTTGAGGATCACCAGCATTTTGCGCATGACCGCCACGAGCGCCACCTTGCTCGCTTTGCCCTTGGCCTTCAGGCCAGCGTAAA
>NZ_JCAFUN010000020.1:0-76598 GCF_059371375.1 Stenotrophomonas sp. YJH_SMC_64
ATGGCCGCATTGGGTGGTGCGGATGCGCTGAACGGCGCGGTGAGTGCTGCCGGTGCGGAGAAGGCCAAGATCGCGATCTCGGAATTCCTCGAGAACAACAAGGGCAGCCTGAGCTGGGAGGACTACCAGTCGCTGATGGAAATCGGCAGCGCGATGGTGGGTGGGGCCCTGGGGGGAAGTACGGGCGCCAACATTGCCGTCACCGGGGATCGGTTCAATCGGCAGCTGCATCCGGATGAGGTGAAGTGGATCCGCTTCCATGCAGAGGAATTCGCCCGCGAGCAGAAGATCTCGAAGGAAGAGGCCTATCGCATCCTTCTTGTGGAAGCGGCTGCGTACGTTGACTCGAAAATACAGTCCGACCTGAGTGGAGTAGAAAACAACACTGACGCAATTGATTTCCTGCGCAAGAACCAGAACAAGTACGACTGGGGTACCGCGTTCGACAGCAGCGATCGGGACAACTTCTCTAAGTTCAGCGAAGAGCTTGGGCGCGAAACCGGCTATTTCAAAGACGTCTACACTGCCATCTCGGGAACTGCTTACGCCGCCGGATCAACCAAGGACTGGCGCTTCGAGTTCCAGGAGCCACTGCGCTACTACGGCGACGCCTCGCGCTCTCAGAAGGGCGTTGCCGTGGTCCAGGCTGGCGCAGCCGCTCTTGGCATCGGTGCGGCGGCGGCTGTTGAGTTCGGTGGCTGGTGCATCCTCAATCCGTACAGTTGCACCAAGGCCATCAGCGGAGCCGCCGATGCGGTGATGGGTGACTACGTGGGTGGTCATTCGCTTGCACCTGTGCTGCCGGCCCTGGTGGCGGCAAAGGCTGCTACCGCTGCGGAAGACACGCTTCGATTGTCGAGCAGCGCGGCAGGTGCTGAGATCGCAGGGAATGCTGCAAAGAAGGGGGGGCTGCAATCCGAGCAGATCCTGAAGTCTGTGCAGAACTCATCGACAGAAACGGCGGGCCAGGCTGCAAATAGGGCTCTGACTGCTGGGCGTGAGCTGACACCTTTGTTCAAAGATGTTGAAACAGGTCTAAACTCGATAAATCCTGTCCGCTCCAATAATCGAGGTGGAATTTTGGAGGTTGGTTTGGATCCGGATAAGGGGAAAATTGCAGTGCATGAAGGTCAGGCGGCCGTCCAGTTAGAGAATTCCTTGGGAGGGACTCTGAAGAGGACAGACCCGGTGCAGGGCAGTAAAAATCCCGACTTCGTATTTGTCAGTGGGCCCTATGCGGGGAAGACCGTGGATTTCATGTGGACAGACGGTACAAAGTCTACTCAAATAAATAAATTCTTCTCCAATAATTCAGCGCAGAATCAGCGGCAGCTGATAGATTATGTAAACAAGGCGGATATGGTTCCTCTGGATTACAGGAATCTCGCTCCTGAAAATCAGGCTTTGGTAAACTCTTGGATAAAAATGCTCACTCAGGAGCAGCAGGGTAAAATTATTATTTTGAGGTAAATTATGGCGATGTACATTTCTATTGGCGACGGGAACGGGCCGCCAGGTGCTGGCTGGTCCACTTCGGGTGGGGTGTTCGATTGCATTGTAGAGTCGACAAGGATGCTCTTTCGGCCCGACGAACAGTGCTGCCTAAGCGATATCTATGCCCCGCTGGATGAGCAGGGACAGAATTTCATTGTTCTCGACTACGTCGATGAGAGCTGCTTTAATTTGTTCTATTCGCGGTGCAGGCGGGCTATGGAAGAGTTTCCTTCCTCGGAGCGAGCGAAGATCGTTCCCGAGAGTCATATCCCAGGAATCATATGGAATTGGTCCGAAGTTCTAAGAATCATGCGGGAAGATCCTCGTTATCGGGAGTCCGCGTAAAAGACAGATGGATGTTCGAGGTGGGTTGATTGCTGCTGCTGGCACATACGGCAGGTATGTGAAACCGGATGGCACTTCATCAGTTCAGATGATTCTGGTGGCCCTGAGCGAATACAGCTGCGCGGAACCAGCAGTCGGTCGTCGAAGAACAAGAGCGGCAGCGGCGAGATCGGCTTCAGCATCTGCGGCAACCTGTCCATCATCAGTGAGCAGGACACCGACGACTACGCCAGCAAGCAGACGCAGGTCGGTGGCACCTTAGTGGCGTAGTTGCTGCAGCGGCGGCTTCAACATCACCGTGGGCGGCAACACGCACCTGGAAGGCGGCGTGATCGGCAGTACTGCCGATGCCTCGAAGAACCGCCTGGATACCGGCAGCCTGAGCGTTGTCGACATCGAGAACGAATCCCGCGCCAAGACCAGTGGCGGTGGCATCAGCAACCCGCTGGGCAGCATGGCCGGCGCAGGACTGAGCCTGCTGGGCGGTACCAAGAAGAACGACAGCACCACCACCCACTCGGATATTGCCGCTGGCACGGTGGTGGTGCGCGATGGCAATGAAAGCGCCCTGGCCGGTCTTGATCGGACCGCGACCGGCTTTGATACCGATAGTGCACTGTCGGCCGTTGACCTGCGCAAGATGCAGGAGCGCGCCGAGGTGATGCAGCTGGGCGGGCAGCTGCTGTTCAAGGGCGTGGGTGACTTGGGCGGCTACCTGAGCCAGAAGGCGGAGACCGAGGAAGGCAGGGCGATCTGGGCCGACGGCGGCAACGGCCGCGCGCTGCTGCGCGACATGTTCAATAGTGACGTGGACCCGTCTGAGCTCCTAGCTGGGGTTCATAGTGGAAAGTGCCCTGTCGTCGGGAATGGTTCACGAGGGAACCCAATTGTGGAATTTGGTCGGCCGATAGGCGTTGATGGAACAACCGGACAGGCCGTAACAAGGGGGCAGATACACTATAGTAACAATGGTGCTCATATTGTTCCGGATGCGAGGAAGTAAGCGGTATGTTTTTGAATAGGTTGCCGGATTGGCTAGTGGTGTGCTTCAGGGTGGCGCTCCTCGGTGAGATATATCAGGAGATCCGAGCCATAGCTGTAGGGTACGACGAGAAGGGGAGGGTTTTGATTCGATATTATCTTGAGCGTGACCCGACTGATCTTGATTGGGAAAGCGTAGAGGTCGTGGCGACAAATGTTGATGCAGCAAGTTCGGAGGTTGGTATTTCAAGGATCGACGTTGAATGCCTGTATGTTTCAGGCCCTCTGAGGGGCTTGCCATCACTTAGTGGTTTTGTATATGCACGCCGAGAGTTTAATTAGGGATAGGGCTCGAAGGGTCTAAAGGATGGTTCTGTGTGCAAGATTTCCATGATTCTGTGCATGATCAGCGGCGGCTGATAGATTATTTTGCAAGGTCATCGCAGGGCAATGCGAGGCTGGAAACGTTTATATGTTATATGCAATGCTGATGGCAAAATATCCTCGAGAACTTCCAAGAATAAACGTGGCGGTGGTCTGTGAGTTACGTTGAAAGGCAGGTTGAGATAATTGATTCTCTATATAGGGCGATGGATGCAAGTGCTGAGAATGGTTACACGGATGCTGCGTGTAGATTTCGCTATCTTCCAGAGGAGGATGGATCTCTTGGCATTGATTCCTCATTTTTTTACACGATCGGTGGCGTTTCCGTATCTGCATTGTTGAATGATTATGGTGATAAGGGTTGTGCTGATTTGGTTTGTGATCTCCATGATGTAATGAAGGAGCATACGGGAGGGGATTGGAGGGAGTTTGATATTGTGATTAATTCCGATAAGACTGTAACTACACAGTTTAGATATTCTTAGTGATTTTTGTTCATGCCATTAGTCTAAAATTCCCAGGATCCTTTGACTCGATGAGGAATTCTTGAAAACCAAGGTGGCAGACGCTGAAGTGAAAAATTTGGCGTAATGGCGGAGCTAGTGCTTTCGGTTGAGGGCGAGTCCGTCCTATCGGCATTGGCGCCTCCAGTTCCAGTGCCAGCCAGACCAGCCACGACCAGTCGGCGGTGGGCAGCACCATCCGCAGCCAGGGCGACGTCAGCATCGTGGCCACCGCCGGTGACCTGAGCATCATCGGCAGCCAGGTGAAGGGTGACAACGTGGCGCTGGCCGCGTGGGACAACATCACCCTGCGCAGCGAAGCGGAAGACCACACGCAGTCGTCGAAGAACAAGAGCGGCAGCGGTGAGATCGGCTTCAGCATCGGCGCGCAGACCGGTTGGTACGTGTCGGCCAGCACCGCCAAGGGCAAGGGCAGCGGCAACGGCACCACGCATGTTGAAACCGTGGTGGACGCCGACCGCAACCTGACCGTGATCAGTGGCAAGGACACCACGCTGCAGGGTGCCCAGCTGAGTGGCGACAAGGTGGTGGCCAGCATCGGCGGCAACCTGTCCATCATCAGCGAGCAGGACACCGACGACTACGCCAGCAAGCAGACCCAGGCTGACGGCACGTTTTTGTGCGGCAACGAGCGCTGGAGTGGGGGCCAACATCTGAGCTTTGTCGCCAGGCGCGGATGCCTTCAGCTCTGTTGCCAGCCAAGCCTGGCACCACCAGAGCGCTGTTGACGACCCATGGAGTGGAGTGTTGTGGGAGGTTGTTGGCAGAGTTTGGTTCGGTGAACTAAAGTTAATTAAATAAGTGGTAAGGGCTGTCAAGGGAGCGCGAGTGAAAGACAAGAATTCATTGGCTATCGATTTCTCGGAGCGAGTTGGTGTGCCCATTGATAGGCGTTATCTATCTGATTTTTTCGACGTCATGAATGCGCGCGTCAAGGGAGATGGTTCATACTTCATTATTAAGACGGACGGAGATAGGGTCGGTGCAAGGCTGACGTTCGTTTTTTGTGATCGTGCAAGGGATGTTGTGCTGAGGAGGGATACTTCCAGCATTGAGGACGGCATGATGCACATGTTTGCTGGCCTGGAAGAAGCAGGCGGCTACGTTTGATTGGTTCAAGTAGCAGATAAGCCGGCGCTTCACCTGAAGCGCGCTTGGCGTACTGGTTGGATGGCGTCCCGGCTTGTCTTGATATTGGAATGTGGGTCGTGCATATCGCTGATTCGGAGGGCCTTATCAATCCATCCCCGGGGTCATGCGGTGAATGTGGTGGTGCAGGACACACCCGGGACAACCCGCACAGCAGACTTGCATCGCAGAACTTGGCCGGCCTGGGCAGTGCGAAGAAAATGACAGCACCACCACCGGTACTCATACTGCCGCCGGCCGGGTGGTTGCGGAGTCCAAATGAGAGTCGAAGCAGGCCTTGATCTAACAGTCGCGGTGCTTGACGCTCATGTCTATTGGGGCGTCGATCCAAGACGAACCCGTCCAGAACCACCGTCATCTCCCTCTTCATCACAACGGGCTACGATGAACCCGGTTCCGTATCGAAGGAGTGGCCATGAATTCCCCCTTGTCTCCCCTGTTGTCGGCAATCGGCCGTAGCTGGTGGATCCTCCTGCTGTATGGCCTGGTCGCTCTCGGCTTCGGCATCATCGCCATCGGCTGGCCCTTGTCGGCGGCCATGGCATTGGCCTGGACGCTGGGCGTGATGGCCATCATCGAGGGCGTCATCAGCCTGTTCGCATTGATCAATGGCGGCAGCGGCGCGTCCCGCGGCTGGCTGGCGCTGTACGCCCTCGCCTCGCTGGGCTTCGGTATCCTGGCGGTGATCAATCCGCTGGCAACGGCCAGCGTGCTGGTGCTGTTCCTGGCGGCGTGGCTGCTGGTGGCCGGCATCTATCGCATCGTGTTCGCGATCCGCGTGCGCAAGCAGATCCAGGGCGAATGGTTGCTGATCCTCAGCGGCGTGCTGGCGGTGGTGCTGGGCCTGCTGTTTGCGGCGAATCCATATGCCGGCGTGGCGGTAACTACGCTGTGGATCGGTATCGGCAGCCTGCTGTACGGCCTGCTGCAGGTGCTGGTGGCATTCAAGCTGCGGAAGCTGAAGTGAGAACGGCGCTTCCGCTGTTGGTGGGCGTGGCCTTGACCCTGGCCGGCTGCATGCCGGGCGCCACGCCCGCAGTGCAGACAGTCGAGCGCCATGCACCGCGCCCCGGTGTGGATGTGCGCCTGAGCGCGGTCGATGCGGATGGCAAGGGCACGCAAGCGCAGTGGCAGGGCGAGACCCTGGCGCTGCGCGAGCCGCCGATTGCCGACAGTGCAGATATCGCCGATGTGCGCTATGTGCTGGACGCGGGCCAGGAGCCCGGCCTGCAGATCCGGTATCGGCCAGAAGCACGCCAACGCATCCACGATGGCACGGCAGCACTGGTGGGCCAGCGAGCAGCGATCAGTGTGGATGGCCGCGTGCTGATGGTGGCGACGGTGAAAGGCCCGTTCGGTGAATCGATGATGCTGAGCGGGCTGCCGAGCGTTGCCGAGGCGCAGGCGTTGGCCAGGCATATCACCGGGAAGTGATGGCAGCGGTAGAGTCGACTGTTAGTCGACTCACGCGCGCAGCGCGGCGTTCCTGGTGTTGGAGCGAAGAGCAGTCGACCAACAGTCGACTCTACCCGATCTGCGTGCCACACCCTTCGGCGTGCCATACCGTCATCGGCGTGCCATACCCCGTTGGCATGTCATGGGGTATGGCCGACGCCAGGTGCAGGCGCTGTCAGCCCCGCTTTCCCGCGAACCGTGCCTCGATCTCCTCCAGCGACTTGCCCTTGGTCTCCGGCAGCCAGAACGCGGCTACCAGGAAGAACACGAAGGTGCACGCCGCCCAGAACACGAACATGCTGGCGTAGCCGTAGTGGCCCACCGTGGGCAGGAAGATGGCGGCGATGGTGGTGGACACGAACTGGTTGATCAGCAGCGCGATGCTCATGCCATTGGAACGGATGCGGTTCGGCATCAGCTCCGACAGTGCCAGCCACACGCATACGCCGGGGCCGACCGCGAAGAACGCGACGAACACCAGGATGCAGGCGGCCACGGCCCAGCCGTGTGCCGGTGGCGGCACCGGGCCGATGCGCGCCTGTTCGATGCGCAGCGGCGCCTGCGCGGCACTGGCCGGGTCGGCGAACGGGTTCAGATGCAGCTTGCGGAAGAACGCACCAATCACACTGTCGGGCTGCACGGTGCCGGCGCGCTCGATGCGCAGCTCGCGATCGGTCAGGTTGTCGCTGCGCAGGGCGCGCACGTTGGTAAAGTCACCATACGCGTACGACACGGTCAGCTGCATCGGTCGGCCCTGGCTGTCGATGCCATTGCTCAGGCGCTGCCACTGCGCGTCATCCAGAACCAGTTGCAGGCCATCGCCGCTGACCGCCGCCTGCAGCTGCGGTTGCACATCGGCGCGGCCACGCTCGGCCTGGAAGAACAGCGCGGCCGCGGCCAGCAGGGCCACGCAGATGCCACCACTGCCGAGCATCAGCAGGAACTTGCGGCCCTTGCGGTCGACCAGCAGCAACGCGACCACGGTCATCACCGCATTGAGCAGCTTGATCGCCACGTCGGCGCCGTTGGCCACTGAACCGGACAGGCCGGCCTGGTTGAGGATGTTGACCGCGTAGGCCAGCACCGAATTGATGCCGGTGGCCTGGGTGCAGGCCAGCACCACGCAGGCGAGCAGGAACGGCACCACGTAGCGGCGGCTGAGCAGTGGATCGCGCTTGCCGTCCCTGCTGCTCGATTCCGGCGCCTGGATCTGGGCCAGCGTGGGCTCGACATCTGCGGCGGGCAGGACGCGCTGGAGGCTGCGGCGGGCTTCATCGATGCGACCCCGCCGCACCAGCCAGCGTGGTGACTCGGACAGCCAGAAGATGCCGGCGCAGAACAGCAGGCCCGGCGCCAGGCAGGTCCAGAAGATGGTGCGCCAGGCGTGGTCCTTCACCGTGAACAGTTCCTGCGCCTGCTGCGCGACCGGCAGCGAACGCACGGCTTCGGCGGCGGCATCGACGGCGTGGGCGTGGTACAGGCCGATCAGGGCTGCCAGCACCAGGCCAACGGTCAGCAGCAGCTGGAACATGGCCGCGCCGCGCCCACGCCGCTCGGGGCTGAGCACTTCGGCCAGGTACAGCGGAATCACTACGCCGATCAAACCGCCACTGATGCCCTGCAGGAGGCGCCCCAGCAGCAGCGGCGTGTAGCCGGAGGCCAGTGCCATGATCGGAATCGAGGCGGTGAACAGCAGGCCGGCCAGCAGCATCGCGCCGCGACGGCCGATCAGGTCGGCAACCATGCCGGCGAACAGCGAGGACAGCACGCTGCCCAGCAGTACCGCTGCCACCACGAAGCCGAGCTGCTGGCTGCTGAGCTGCCAGGCGTGGCTGGCAGTTGCTTCAAGATAGGGCAGGGCGCCGGCGATGATGCCGATGTCGATGCCGTACAGCAGGCCACCCAGGCCGCCGATGAAGAGCAGGTAGCGTACGGGCCAGCGCGGAGCGGTGCGTGCAGTCATCGGCATATCCCAGAAGGTGTTTCGGTGCGGATCGCTTTCTGTAGAGTCGAGCCATGCTCGACTGACCGCGCATGGCGCGGCAGAGCAGTCGAGCATGGCTCGACTCTACGAAGGCACGGTGCGTCAGGCTGGTGTTGCGTTCAAATCGACCATGCGCCCACCCACCACCACCTGCTGCAGGCGCAGTTCGGCGTCCAGCGCTACCAGGTCGGCGCGGGCGTCGGGCGCGATGCGGCCGCGATCGCCCAGGCCCAGGTAGTCGGCCGGGAAGGTGGAGACACGTTGCGAGGCATCGGCCAGCTCCAGGCCCACCTGCACCAGGTTGCGCAGCGCCTGGTCCATGGTCAGCGCGCTGCCGGCCAGTGAACCGGTAGCCAGGCGCACGCAGCCGCCGCACTTGTGCACGCGCTGCTCGCCCAGTGCGTACTCGCCGTCGGGCATGCCGGTGGCGGCAGTCGCGTCGGTCACTGCGTACAGGCGCGGGATCGCACGCGCGGCCAGGCGGATCACGCCGGGATGGATGTGCTGCAGGTCGGGAATGATTTCGGCGTACTGCGCATGCGCGAGTGCCGCCGCCGCGATGCCCGGGCGATAGTGATCGACGCCGGTCATGCCGTTGAACAGATGGGTGAAGCCGGAGGCACCGGCCTGCAGCGCAGCAACACCTTCTTCGTAGGTACCGGCGCTGTGGCCGAGCTGCACGCGGATGCCCATTGCCGAAAGCGCGGGAATCAGCGCGGTGTGCTCGCCGATCTCCGGCGCCAGCGTCATCACACGGATCGGCGCCAGCGCGTGCAGCCGCTGTACCAGCGCCAGCGTCGCCTCGATGGTGCGGTTGGGCTGCGCGCCCAGCCGCTGCGGGCTGATGAACGGCCCTTCCAGATGTACGCCGACGATGCTGGCGGCGTCTGCATCGGGTGCGGCCATGGTGGCGGCCACGCCGTGCAGCGCGTGCTCGATCTCATCCAGGCCGGCGGTCATGGTGGTCGCCAGCAGCGTGGTGGTACCGAAGCGCAGATGGGTGCGGGCGATGGTGCGCGCCACGTCGCCGCCCTGCATCAGGTCCACCCCTGCAGCGCCGTGCACATGCAGGTCGATGAAGCCGGGCAGGATCACCGGCAGCTGCAGATCGTCAGCGCCGCTGTGGTCGTCCACCTGCAGCTGGCGCACGTGCGAATCGAAGTGGACGTGGCCACGCCGCCAACCCAGCGGGGTGAGGATGCGGCCATGCAGGGAACGGGTGTCGCTCATGCGGTGGGCTCGGCGATGATCACCTCGATGCCCAACCGCTGCAGTCCCTCGCGGGACGCGTCGTCGATGCCGGCATCGGTGATGATGGTGTGGATCTGATCCAGCAGGGCGATGCGGTGCAGGCTGACGCGCCCGAACTTGGAGGCGTCGGTCAGCACCACGATACGGCGTGCACGCTCGACCATGCGATGGTTGAGGCGGGCTTCGGCTTCGTCATGGGTGGTCAACCCGAACTGCAGGTCCAGGCCATCCACGCCCAGGAACAGCGTGTCGAAGCTGTAGGAGTTGAGGCTGGCTTCGGCCTGGCTGCCCTGCAGCGACAGCGACTGCTGGCGCAGCAGGCCGCCGGTCAGCAGCACGTTGATGCCGGCCGCGTTGGCCAGTTCCCAGGCGATGTTCAGCCCGTTGGTCATCACCGTCACGTCGCGCTGCGTGCGCAGGTGGCGGGCCAGGGTCATCGTGGTCGAGCCGGAGTCGATGATGATGTTGTCACCAGGCCGTACCAGGCGCGCGGCACACGCGCCGATCGATTCCTTCAGCGGCAGGTTCAGTGCGTCCTTTTCGTGGATGTCCTGTTCCTGCGGCGGCGTGCGCACCAGCGTGGCGCCACCGTGGGTACGGTTGGCCAGGCCCTGCGATTCGAAATGGGTCAGGTCGGCACGGATGGTCACCGCCGACACGCCGAAGCGCTCGACCAGATCGGCCACCTGCACCGAGCCGTGCTCGATCAGCAGCTGCAGGATCTGTTGCCGGCGGGAGCGGGTGTTGCGCATGGCCATTCTCGGTGTCGCGGGGAAAGGTAGAGATTAGCCGTTCGCAGCAACGGCGGCAGCCGAACCTGCGTGGTGAGTGCGGGTTCCGGCCTGGTTGGCGCTGCAGGCACGGGCGTACTCACCCAGGCACAGGCCGATACGGTGCTGCACCAGTGCGGTGGGGGTGTTGGCCAGGGCGCCTTCGCGCACGGCGCGGTACTGTTCCGGCAGGTACTGGCTGAGCAGCACCAGCGGCGGCGCGTGCTGTTCCAGGTTGGCGAACAGGGTCTGCACCGCCTGTACCAGGGCCGGCTCGCCCCAGTAGTAGCGGCAGCGGTCGCTGAAGGAGTAACTGCGCAGCAGGCGCAGCGCTGCCTCATCGCCCTGGTAGTAGGACTGCCAGTACTTCGGCTGCGCCACCATCACCTCGTCCAGTACCTGCGGCAGGCGCGAGCATTGTGCGGCCGGCAGCAGTTCGGCCTCGATCGCGGCCAGCGCGAACAGCGCTTCGCGGTAGGCGAAGGTCGCCGCCGGGCCGACCTTGAGGATGGCGAAGTGGTCGCGCACCAGCGCGTGCAGGCCGCTTTCGCGCTGGTAGTCGGTGGAGTGCGCCTCGAACACGATGCGTGGCTGCTGTTCCAGGAAGTCGGCCAGCGTGCTGGCGGCGGCCGGGTCGTACTCGTGCACGCTGCTGTGGTCGAAGTCGACGCCCGGCTGCACCACCATCGCGATCACGCGCTGCCACGCATCACGCAGCTGCGGCGTGTCGAACGCCTGCTGGTGGATGGCCAGGGTCTGCGCGGCGGCGGCCGGCGTGGTCACCTGCAGTCCCTCGGCAAGCGAGGCTTCTCCACCGGGAATCGGCACCTCGGTACCGATCACGTAGACCGGCGGCGGCAGGCCGTGTTCGGCGGCGGTGCGTTCGGCGATCTCGGCCAGCTCGGCCGAGCGTGCGGCAACGATGGCATCGGGCAGCGGCACCGGGTCATCGGCGCAGGACATGCTGCAGTCGAGATGGATCTTGTGGAAACCGGCGGCGACGTAGGCTTCGATCAGCACGCGCGCGTGGGTCATCGCTTCGGCAGCCGGGCGCTTCTGCCAGGCATTCGGGCCAAGATGGTCACCGCCGAGGATCAGCCGCTCGCGCGGGAAGCCTTCCTCATCGGCCAGGGTACCGACGTAGTCGCGGTACTGCGGCGGGGTCATGCCGGTATAGCCGCCGAACTGATCGACCTGGTTGGAGGTGGCCTCGACCAGCAGCACGGTGCCGTGTGCCAGCGCCACGTGCATGGCCGCGCGCAGCACCTGCTCGTTGCTGCAGCAGACGCTGTACAGGCCGACGTTGGCACCGGCGCGGTGGGAGGCAAGCAGGGTCTGCAACGGGGACATGGTCAGGCTCCGGACATCAGGAAAACGAGGGTTGGCAGGCGAGCAGGGCGGCACCACGTGCGCCACCGGCATCGCCGAAGCGCGGCGGCACGATCGGCGGTACCTGCACGCCGTTGAACAGATGGGCAGCGATGGCCGACGGCAGCTGCTGGTACAGCGGCGCGTACTGCGAGAGACCACCGCCGAGCACGATCACGTGCGGGTCCAGCGCCAGCACCAGCGCGGCCAGGCTGTGGCCAAGCAGATCGCGGTGGATGTCCAACGCCTTGCGCGCACGTGCATCGCCGGCTTCGGCCAGGGCGATCACGGCGCTGGCGTCGGCGGCGCTGCCACCGAGGTGGCGCTCGATCATCGCCACACCGCTGCCGGACACATAGCGCTCCACGCAGCCCTGCAGGCCGCAGCCGCAGTCCAGCAGCGGCAGGCCGTGGCGCTGCAGCAGGTGGCCGGGCACGCTCCAGTGGCCCCATTCGCCGGCCAGGCCGTTGAAGCCGGACAGCAGCCGGCCGTGCAGGCAGAAGCCGCCGCCGGCACCAGTGCCGAGGATGGCGCCGAACATGCTGGGGTAGCCGTCAGCCGCGCCGCCGTGCGCTTCAGACAGGGCAAAGCACTGCAGATCGTTGCCGAAGTGGAGCGGGCGCTGCAGGCGTGCCTGCAGATCCTGCGCCACGCATTGGCCGGTCAGTGCAGGCACGTTCGCGCTGAGCTGGCGGCCGCTGCGGCGGTCACGCACGCCGGGCAGGGCGATGCCGATGGCCGCATCGCTGCGGCCGAGGGCGGCGTCCGCCTCGGCCACCAGCGCCACCACCGCCTGCAGGAAGCCGTCGTAGTCACCCTGTGGGGTGGCCACGCGGCGGCGCCAGGTGACCTGCATCGCCGCATCGCACGCCACCAGCTCGATCTTGGTGCCGCCGATGTCGATGCCGTAGCAGGCGTGGGCGATCAGCTCAGCCATGGTGGATGGTGACGCCCTTGACGACGCGGTTGACGGTGCCATCCGGGAACGGGTTGTCCGGGGTCAGGCCAAGCGCGGCCGAGCGCTGCAGCGCGAACAGCTGCGCGAAGCCCAGCCACACCGGCGCCAGCCACGGGTCGTCCAGTGCCGGCACGGTGAGGGTGTATTCGTCATCGGCGCCGATGTCCGAATGCGGGCCGATCGCCAGCACCTGGCCGGCCACGCCGTCGCGGCGCAGTTCTTCCAGCAGGTCCTGTTCGTAGCGGCGCGCCAGCGGCTGCACGCTGCGCAGCACCACCACCAGGGTGTTGCCATCCAGCGTCGACTTCGGCCCATGACGGAAGCCCAGCGGGGTGTTGGCCAGCGCCAGCACGCGGCCAGCGGTCAGTTCCAGCACCTTCAGCGCGCACTCGCGTGCCAGCGCTTCCAGCGGGCCGCTGCCGAGGTAGATGATGCGGTTGAACGGGCGCTGCGCCAGCGCCGCCACCGGTGCGTCCCACTGCGCCTGGCCTTCGCGGGCCAGCGCGGCGATCTGCTTCAGGCGCGCCACGCGCGCATCCCACGGCGAACGATCGAACACGGTCAGCGCGGCCAGCAGCATGCAGGTCAGGCTGCTGGTCATGGCGAAGGCGCGGTCGCAGCTGGCCGACGGCATCAGCAGGGTGCAGGTATCGGCACGGCCGGCCCCACGGCGGGCCAGTTCGCCATCGGCGTTGCAGGTGATGTCGAGGAAGCGCGCGTCATCCACGTCGCTGCGCACGCGGTCAACCGCCGCCACGCTTTCCGGGCTGGAGCCGCTGCGGCCGAACGAGACCAGCAGGGTCGGGCGGTCGCGCTGCAGGTACAGCGCCGGGTGGGTCAGCAGGCTGGTGGTGTGCACCACGCGCACATCGGCTGGCCACTGCGCGTTGATCGCGTCGGCCACCATTTCGGCGATGAAGCCGGAGCTGCCGGCGCCGGTGAACAGCACGCGCTGGTTGGGATCGTTGAGGCTGTCGCCGAGGAAGGCCTGCAGGCGGTCGCGGGCACGCGACAGGTCCTGTGCAAGGGCTTCCCACAGCGCAGGCTGCTGGGCGATTTCGGTAGCGGTATCGGCTCCGCCAAGGCGCTGCCAGGCGGACACATCGGAAAGCAGGGTGACGTCCATTCGGAGGTTCCAGTTGGGCCAGCGCACCATCTGCGTTTTCTTTCGAAATGTCAAATAGCGAAAGTAAAAAGAAAGAAAATGTGACGCCGACTTCGCTCTGCCCGGAGCACGTCGGAAAACGCAAGAATCCGCCGGATGCCGTATCGCACAATGCTTAACAGGCGTGTGCAAGCGATTACACAAAGTATTGCGGCGCAACAACTTTCGTTTCAATGGAATATATCTTCCTTTTTCCTTTCAATTTGTTGACATCTTTCGAATCGCTGCCCTAGAGTCGGCCCAATCGCTTTCGAAACGCCCGGTGAACGGGTTGGGAGTCCGCGTGGAAAACTGCGTTCGTCGCTCGCCGCTGATGCTGGCCCTGTTGCCGGCATTGATGCTGGCGTCCATGCCGGCCCAGGCCGAGCCGGTCGGCAACCTGCGTTCGGTTGCCGCCAGCGCCAGCGGCGACGGCGTGCAGGGCTGGGACCTGCAGACCGACAAGGGCGCGCGCATCCGCATCGAACTGCCGGCCACCGACATCATCCGCGTGCAGGCCGGCCGCAACGGCACGCTGACCGGTGCCGGCGACAAGGCCGCACCGATCGTGCTGCCGCAGCCCAAGGCGAACGTGAAGGCGCAGCTGGAAGAAGACGCACAGGAAATCCGCGTGCGCACCGATGCACTGATCCTGCATGTACAGCGGCAGCCGCTGCGCATGCGCCTGGAACGCCTGGACAACGGCCAGCCCACCGCGCTGTGGCAGGAACTGCAGCCGCTGGACCTGGATGCCACGCAGAGCGTGCAGGTGCTGTCCTCGCAGGCTGATGAAGGCTATTTCGGTGGCGGCCAGCAGAACGGCCGTTACCAGTTCAAGGGCCGCGAGCTGGACGTGTCCTACTCCGGCGGCTGGGAAGAGGGCGACCGCCCCAGCCCTGCACCGATGCTGCTGAGCAGCCGTGGCTGGGGCATGCTGCGCAACACCTGGAGCGATGGCAGCTACGATCTGCGCGAGGCCGACCAGGCCACGCTGCTGCACCGCGAAGACCGCTTCGATGCCTATTACTTCGTCGGCGCCGACCTGCCGAAACTGATCGAGCGCTACACCCAGCTGACCGGCCGCCCGAACATGGTCGCGCGCTGGGCGCTGTCCTACGGCGATGCCGATTGCTACAACGACGGTGACAATGCCAAGAAGCCCGGCACCGTGCCCGAAGGCTGGAGTGACGGCCCGACCGGCACCACGCCGGATGTGATCGACTCGGTGGCCAAGCAGTACCGCGCCCACGACATGCCCGGTGGCTGGATCCTGCCCAACGATGGCTACGGCTGCGGTTACAAGAAGCTGCCGGAAACCGTGCAGGGCTTGGCCAAGTACGGCTTCCGCACCGGTCTGTGGACCGAGAACGGCGTCGACAAGATCGCCTGGGAAGTGGGCAAGGCCGGCAGCCGCGTGCAGAAGCTGGACGTGGCCTGGACCGGCAAGGGCTACCAGTTCGCGATGGACGCCAACCGTCAGGCGTTCAACGGCATCCTCGACAGTTCCGATTCGCGCCCGTTCCTGTGGACGGTGATGGGCTGGGCCGGCATCCAGCGCTACGCCGTAGCGTGGACCGGCGACCAGAGCAGCAGCTGGGATTACATCCGCTGGCACGTGCCAACCCTGGTCGGTTCGGGCCTGTCCGGCATGGCCTACGCCAGTGGCGATGTGGATGCGATCTTCGGCGGCAGCGCCGAAACCTTCACCCGCGACCTGCAGTGGAAAGCCTTCACCCCGGTGCTGATGGGCATGAGCGGCTGGTCGTCGAACGCACGCAAGCACCCGTGGTGGTACGACGAGCCCTATCGCAGCATCAACCGCGATTACCTGAAGTTGAAGATGCGCCTGACCCCGTACATGTACGGGCTGGTGCACGAGTCTGCGCAGACCGGTGCACCGCCGGTGCGCGGCCTGATGTGGGACAACCCGCGCGATCCGCATGCGCAGGATGAAACCTACAAGTACCAGTTCCTGCTCGGCCGCGACCTGCTGGTGGCGCCGGTGTACCGCAGCCAGGCCGCCAGCCGTGGCTGGCGCCGCGACATCCACCTGCCGGCCGGCGGCTGGATCGACTACTGGGATGGCCGCCGCGTGCAGGCCGGCGCCGACGGCCGCCAGCTCGACCGCCAGGTGGACCTGGCCACGTTGCCGGTGTTCGTGCGTGCCGGTGCGATCCTGCCGATGTACCCGTCGATGCTGTTCGACGGCGAGAAGCCGCTGGATGAAGTGACGTTCGACCTGTACCCGCAGGGCGAGTCGCAGTACACGCTGTACGAAGACGATGGCAACACGCGCCGCTACCAGCAGGGTGAGTCGAGCACGCAGGTAATCCGCGTGCAGGCGCCGGTGCAGGGCAGTGGCCCGGTGCAGGTGCAGATCGATCCGGTGCAGGGCCAGTACAACGGCCAGCTGGCGCAGCGCCGTTATGGCCTGCGCGTGCTCAGCCGCCAGGCGCCGCGTGCGGTGCAGGCCGGTGGCCGCGCGTTGCCGGCGCTGGCCGATGCGGCGGCGTTCAACGGTGCGGCTGAAGGCTGGTACTTCGATGCCAAGGAGCGCCGTGGCACGCTGCACGTGCGTACCGCTACCCAGGACATCCGCCAGCCGCTGCAACTGCAGCTGGACTTCGCGGTGGCCGCTGCGGCCACCGACGATGCCTATCCGGCCGCGCCGGTGCTGGGCCGCGAACTGCCGGCCGACAGCCTGCTGGTGGTCAACCGCCCGGCCGAAGAGCCTGGCCATGCGCTGGAAAATGCCTTCGACGACGATCCGGCCACCTGGTTCCGCAGTGTGCGCAACCAGGCCGTGCGCACCGGTGCGCATGAGTGGGTGATCGGCTTCGGTGAGCGCAGGATGATCGACGGCATCGACATCGCGCCGCGCAACGACAAGAACTGGAAGCACGGCCAGGTGCGCGACTACGAGGTGTACCTGGGCGACAGCAATGGCGAGTGGGGCGAGCCGATCGCACGTGGCCGCCTGCAGTTGAAGGAGGGCGTGCAGCGCATCGCGTTCCCGGCCCATGCCGGGCGCCTGCTGCGCTTCCGCGTGCTGAGCGTGCAGAACCCCGAAGGCGACGGCGCCAGCAGCACCGACCCGATGGTCACCGCCGCACAGGGCAGCGCCCGCGCATTCGATGCACTGCAGCCACGCGACGTCGGCCCGATCGCCTTGTCCACCTTCCACATCCTCGAACACCAGGAACCGGAGCGACCGGCCCGGCAGCGCTATCTCTCCGAGCTGCCGGTGCCGGCCGCGCTGGCCAGCCAGGTGCGCACCGACCAGTCCTTCCGTGGCGACGCCGGCATGCGCATGAACGGCCTGCAGTTCCGCCGTGGCCTGGGCGTCGGCGCCAACAGCCGCATCGACCTGCGCCTGCAGGGCGGCTGGCACCTGCTGCGTGCCGACCTCGGCATCGACGACGCCTGCCGCACCGCCGGTGGCCTGCAGTTCCAGGTCTGGGGTGACAACCGCCTGTTGTATGACAGCGGCCTGGTGAAGGCACCCGGCGTGGTCAAGCCGGAGCTGGACATCCGAGGCCTTTCCACCCTGAGCCTGCGCACGCTGGGTGCGCAGGGCAGTCAACCCGCCCAGGTCTGCGCCAACTGGGCCAATGCCGTACTGATCGGCCAGGAGGGCGACTCCGCCAGCATCGTCGCCCCATGACCCCCTCGTAACACCGCTCCTCCCCCCGCCCATTCCGACTACGGCCCTCGTGGCCGTGGCCCGGGAGCGTTTTGCCCGCCGAACGCCCACGCGCTCACTTATTGCGCTGCACCCCTGCCAGGAGAGAACCCCGATGTTGCCCGCCCGCCACCACCGCCCCCCCTGTCGTTCGATCGCTCCGCTGTCGCTGGCCATCGCCGGCGTGCTGCTGTCGGTCGCCGTTCCTGCCTTCGCCCAGGAGAGCAAGGACAAGGCCACCGACCTGGCCCGCATCGAGGTCACCGGTTCCAACATCCGCCGCACCGACGTGGAAACCGCCTCGCCGGTGCAGGTGATCAGCAAGCAGGACATCCAGAACATGGGGGCGCGCACGCTGCTGCAGGTGCTCGACAACCTGCCGGCCGCCCGCCCGGCGCAGCAGGACGCGCGTTCGCTGTTCACCGGTTCCGATGGTGCCTCGCAGGCCAATCTGCGTGGCCTTGGTGCCCAGGGCACGCTGGTGCTGCTGAACGGTCGCCGCCTGTCGTACTACGGTGCACCGGCCGGCTTCCAGACCCAGTTCGTCAACATCGATGCGATTCCGGCCGCGGCCATCGAGCGCATGGAAGTGCTGACCGACGGCGCCTCGGCGGTGTACGGCACCGACGCGGTGGCCGGCGTGATCAACGTGATCACCAAGCGCAACTTCCAGGGGGCCGAGGTCAGCTTCACCAACGACACCTCTTCGCGCATCGACTCCTACGGCGAACGCCAGGCCAGCATCACCGCCGGCTTCGGTGACCTGGCCGAGAACCGCTTCAACATCTACGGCGCGGTGAACATGTACCGCCGCGACGCGATCCCGCTGAGCGATTTCTACGACAAGCGGCCCGACCAGTACTACGTCAACAATCCGAACTACCTCAACAACCTGCGCCTGGGCGTGGGCAGCAAGCCGGGTGAATTCAATCCGGGCACTTACTTCGCCTTCGATCCAGTCACCGGCCGCCGTGTGCAGGAAGCTGCGCCGGGTTGCAGGAACGTGCTGACCAGTGAAGCGGCCGGTCCGCGTTGCGTCTGGGAAACCTGGATGAACAACGAGATCGACGCCGGTGCCAAGTCCGAGCGCAACACCGCCTACCTCAACGGCACCTTCCTGGTCGGTGACAGCACCGAGATCTTCGCCGAGGCGACCTACACCGACATCGACCTGCGCGCCAACGGCGGCACGCCGCGCACCTACGGCACCACCACCGGCAACCCGACCAGCTGGTTCTCGCGCAATACCGGCAACACCGTCAACCAGTTCCTGTACCCGTTCCTGGGCCCGAACAACGAGTACAACCACGCCAGCCCGCAGATGAAGGCGATGATGGGCGGTGTGGTCGGCCTGAATTACCTGCTGCAGGATGCCGGCCCGAACTATTTCGGCCAGCGCAATACCGACAAGAGCTACCGCGTGCTGGCCGGTGCGCGTGGCAACCGGGGCGACTGGAACTGGGAAACCGCGTTCGCCAGCGCCGGCACCCACTCCACCACCTACCAGACGATCAACGTCAACACCAAGGGCTTCGAAAAGGCCTTCGGCCCGTACACGATCGATCCGGGCACCGGCCGCGTGATCATCTCCGACCATCCGGCGTACAAGTTCGGCGAGATCAGCGAAGCCAACGCCGCGCTGATCCGTGAAGCGTTCCCGACCTTCGACATCCAGTCGTGGACCCGCCTGCACACCCTCGACGGCAAGATCGAAGGCCCGCTGTTCCAGCTGCCGGCCGGTGAGATGCGGGCGGCATTCGGCTTCAACGCCAGCCGCGAAACCTTCTACACTCCGGGCAACGTCGACGCCGCCAACGGTCTGATCACCCAGCAGGGCGGTTCCTGGTTTGACGGCAAGCGCAACACCTACGCGCTGTTCGCCGAAACCGTGGCGCCGATCACCGACAAGCTGGAACTGGATGCGGCGGTGCGCGTGGACAAGTACCCGAACTTCAGCGCCAACGTGGCACCGAAGATCGGCTTCAAGTACCAGGCGTTCGACCAGCTGATGCTGCGCGGTACCTACTCCACCGGCTTCCGTGCACCGAGCCTGGCCGAGTCCGGCAATGGCGGCGTGTTCGCCCAGCTGGGCGGCTTCCGCGACGAGCTGCGCTGCAACGAGACCAACGCCATCGCCAACCTGTTGCTGAAGTCGCAGCGGCCGGGTGATGTCGACCTCGGCAAGAACATGCTGAACGTCGACTGCAGCCGCACCGTGGCCCGCATGACCCAGCCGAACAAGGACCTGAAGCCGGAGAAGGCGAAGATCGCCACCCTCGGCTTCGTCTACGAGCCGGCGAGCTGGCTGTCGGTGTCGGCCGACTACTGGTTCATCTACCGCAACAACGAAATCGTCGCGCCGGACTATCGCCGCATGGAAGACATCATCTCGATGTCGCGCTCGCCGATCACCGACAGCGACCGCGCCAACCTGGCGCAGCTGGCGGCCATGTGTGCCGACCCGGCCAGTGGCGTGAGCTGCCCATCGGTGCTGCCGGGCTATTCGGCCGGCAACGTGGCCAGCGTGGTGGGCCAGTACAAGAACCGTGGCAAGACCCTGATCGACGGCTTCGACATCGATGCGCGCAGCCGCTTCTCGCTGGGCGACTGGGGCAACCTGAATATCGGCCTGGCCGCCACCATCGCCAACCGCAACCGCTTCTACATGGACGCGGAGAACGGCTGGTACTACGGCGACGTGGTGGGCTACTACAACAACCCGCGCCTGCGTGCCACGCTCAATGCCGACTGGACCTACAAGCAGGTGACCACCAGCATGTTCGTCAACTACGTGGGCGGCACCAAGTGGGCCACCGACCAGGTTGATGAGGTGAGCAACAACAAGGAAACCTGCACCGGCGGCTACCTGGCCCTGCAGAAGAGCAAGTGCGATGGTGCGCCGTCGTGGTGGACTGCCAACATGAGTGTCACCTGGCGCCCGGATGATGCGTGGAACCTGAGCTTCACTGTCAAGAACCTGTTCAACCGCCTGCCGTTCTACGATCCGAACAGCTTCCTGCGTGACTCCAGTGACTACGCCACCATCTTCGGTCGTGGTTACAGTGTGACCATCGGCTACCGTTTCAAGTAATTCCGTTTGCGTGACCCGGCGGGCCGGCTACGGCCGGCTCGCTGCCAAGAGGAGAGATGTTTGCCATGAAGCGTAGGGAATTCATCGCGGCCAGTGCCGCTGTCGCCGCCAGCAGCCTGCTGCCGCAGACCCCGGCGTGGGCACGCGGGCGCAAAGTGCGCCTGGCCATGATCGGCACCGGCATGCGTGGCCTTGTGCTGCTGAAGGAGCTGGTGCGCCGCGACGATGTCGAGGTGGTCGCGCTGTGCGACATCGAACCGATCATGCTCGGCCGTGCCATGGACATGGTGGCCAAGGCCGGCAAGCCGGCCCCGAAGACCTACGGCCAGGACCGCGATACCAACGCCTGGAAGCGCCTGCTGGAACAGAAGGGCATCGATGGCGTGATCATCGCCACGCCGTGGGAGTACCACGCACCGATGGCGATCGCCGCCATGCAGGCCGGCGTGGCCGTGGGCTGCGAAGTGGTGGCCGGCATCACCCTGCAGGACCACTGGGACGTGCTGAAGACCCAGCTGAGCACGGGCACCCCGTACATGCTGCTGGAGAACGTCTGTTACCGCCGCGACGTGATGGCCGCGCTGCAGATGGTGCGCCAGGGCCTGTTCGGCGAGCTGGTGCATCTGCAGGCCGGCTACCAGCATGACCTGCGCGGGGTGAAGTTCAATTCCGGCGACCCGAACCAGCCCTACGACAGCGGCGTGGAATTCGGCCCCAAGGGCTGGAGCGAAGCACGCTGGCGCACCGAGCATTCGGTGGAACGCAACGGCGAGCTGTACCCCAGCCACGGCATCGGCCCGTGCGCGATGTACACCGGCATCAACCGTGGCAACCGCTTCACCCATATCAATGCCTTCGCGACCAAGGCGCGTGGCCTGCACGAGTACACCGTTGCCAAGAGTGGTGGCACCACCCACCCCAGCACCAAGGTGAAGTTCAAGCTGGGCGACATCGTCACCACCACGCTGGCCTGCGAGAACGGCGAGACCATCCTGCTGCAGCACGACACTTCGCTGCCGCGCCCGTACTCGATGGGCTTCCGCGTGCAGGGCACCAAGGGCCTCTGGATGGACGTGAACCATTCGATCCACATCGAAGGCCGCAGCCCGCCGCACCAGTGGGAAGAGTTCAAGAAGTACCAGGACGAGTACGAGCACCCGCTGTGGAAGCAGAACGCCGACACCGCCGCGAGTGCAGGGCATGGTGGCATGGACTGGTTCGTCATTCATGCCTTTGTTGAGGCGCTGAAGGCGAAGGCTCCGATGCCGATCGATATCTACGATGCGGTGACCTGGAGTGCGATTACCCCGTTGAGCGAGCAGTCGATCGCCAACAGCTTCCAGACCCTGGAGTTCCCGGACTTTACTGCTGGCGCGTGGAAGCAGCGCAAGCCGATCTTTGCGTTTGATGGGAAATACTGAGATTTACCCCTTCCATGCGGTGACGGAAACGCCGGGCGATGCCCGGCGTTTCTGTTTCTGGGGCATTCGCCTTGTAGAGCCGAGCCCACGCTTGGCTGCATTTCCGACACGCCCCCCCCGCATCAGAAAGTTCTGAAATTCGACTCATTCCACAGTTTTTGACTTGGATGTGTAAACCACATCGGAGATAACGTCCCCATGCGGCCACGCCGCATTCCGGACCAGGGACGATCCGAAGCATGACGTGAGGAGGCTGCTGCCCCACGTTCTCGTTCCCGCCGGCGCTGTGTCCGTCCAGGAAGGAGAACAGGGATGTTGAAGGCAAACTCTGGCACTTCGCTCATCAGTCTGGCGCTGTTCGTGCTGGCGTGCTCGACGTCCAGCGTGCAGGCGCAGGAGATCGAGAAGAAATGGGAAAGCTACTTCTCGATGGGAGAGCCCCGTTCCACGGAGGCGGCTGTCCAGAAAGACATACGGGCCTTCTTCGCCGAGTATGAGGTCGATAAGCCTTTCGTTTGGGAGGTCAAGCGCCAGAGGGCCCTTCCTAACAAGACGATCTATGACTATCGCGTCAAGCCCGAGAAGATCGTCACCACGGATTGGGTGTATGAGCAGAACCATCAGAAGTACGCCACGGAGGATGCCGTCCGCAGCATGTTCCTGTCGAAGAATGCGAGCGATCCGCGGTGCGCTGCCACCGTCATGACTGAAGAGGCCTGGGAGGAGGTTGGCGGGCTTGGAGTGGGAGATGACGGCAGCGTCATCAACGAGAGCAAACGCTATAAATTCGTCAAAAACAGTTACTACGAGGGGACCAAGGCCTGCTCGGAGCTGGTCTTTTGGGAACACGCCTATCGGAGTAGAACCGCAAAATGCATGAATCACCCCCCGATGATGTGGGACGAGAACCTGGGCATGTGTGCCCTGATCCAGCAGGACGACCCAAGCATGGCAATGCTGCTGGCGTACTGGACTTCTCCTTTGCCGCCGCAGGAGTGCAAAGTCGGTAATCCGTGCGAACCCACCACCGGCGACAAGTCTCAGCCGGAAGCGGACCTTGATCTCGGGTGGGTCCGCTTCGATCGCCAGTATCATTCCTTGACCGGCACCAGCGGCGGAGCCATGGGCCAAGGATGGACGCACTCGCACAATATTCGCCTGACGCTCGGCGTTGACGACACGGACTTTCCACCGAGTTCGGAAGTCCAGGTGGGTTTGATTGACGCTGAGGGTGGCCAGCTCGCCTTCAAGAAGGTGGGAGCGGTGTATGAGGCAATGGATGGCAGTGGGGACCGCGTGGCTCAACAGGGGAGCCTATGGTTGTTGTCGCGGGCTCAGGAGCGCATTCAGTTCGATGCCGGCGGCCTGATGCAGCGCCGCGATTTCGAAGACGGAACCTCGCTAACCTATGCACACGACAGCCGTGGCCGCCTGCTCAGCATCACCCATTCAACCGGCCGGCGCGTGGACGTCCAGTATCTCGCGCCGGGTGACGATTCGCTGATCCCGGCCCTGGTGATCGCCGGCCAGCCCGTGGTGAGCTACGCCTATTCCCCGGCCGGGGAATTGATCAGTGCGACCTACGCAGACGGTGCCAGCCGCACGTATCACTATGAGGACGCCCGCTTCCCGGGCTACCTGACCGGCATTACCGCCGAGGGCAACCAGCGTTACAGCTGGTACGGCTACGACGCCAAGGGGCGGGTCACCTGCAGCCGCCATTCCGGCGATTGCAGTCAGGCCGACGTGGGCATTGATGGCGTGCGCCTGGAGTACACCCTGGCAGGCACCACGATCGTCACCGACGCACTGGGCAAGCAGAGCACCTACGCATTGACCGCCAGCGGCGCCAGCGGCCTTCCGCGCAAGGTCAACGGCGTCACCGAGAGCAACGGCAGCATCAGTCGCACCTATCTGCCCGAGGGCACCGATTTCCGGCGCCGGCTGCAGTCGGTGACCGATCGCCGAGGCGTTGTCACCCAGTATGCCTATTCCGAGGCCAGCGATGCTGCCACAGGCGCCATCAGCGTGACCACCAGATTCATGGGGAATGGAGTTACCTGGAGCGACTGCGAATGTCATTAGAATCAGTTTTTGAAGCCCTTTGCATGCTCGCTATCGCAACGTTGTTGATAGCTTTCGTTTCGCGAATTTTTCTGGTTTGGGAGTTAAGGAGAAACTCCCCTGAACTGTGGGACACCCTTGGCAGACCTGCGATCCTGGAGCGAGATCATTTCTTAACCAAGTATCCGATCTGCGGATGGAAGCGGGTTCATAACGGCGCATCAGGAGTGCGCAAGTTGTTCCTCTTGGTGTTCTGGTTCTCGTTCCTTGTGTATCTCATATCGCTGATTCCCCTGATCGTGATCTGGATTATGCGCTGATCCTCTTCCGTTGGTCTGAAGCCATTGCGCTATGCTCTGTCCCGCGGGCCAATTGCGATTGCGACACGCTGGGCCGCCTGACCCAGACCCAGGACGGCGCGACTGGCACGCCGATCGAAACCTACGCGTATGACGCCACCGGTAATCGCGCTTCGCTGACCACCTCGGCAGGCACCGCCAGCTACACCTACCCCGCAACCAGCCATCGCCTGACTGCGGTGGATGGCGAAGCGCGCACCCATGACGCAGCGGGCAATACCACCAGCATCGGCAGCAAGACCTTCACCTACAGCGATGCCAACCGCATGAACGCGGTGAAGCAGGGCGATGCCGTGCTGGAAAGCTACGGTTACAACCATCGCGGCGAGCGCGTGCTGCGTACTCCAGCCGGTGGCGCAGCTCAGATCACGCTGTACGATGAGGCCGGGCAGTGGCTGGGCAACTACTCGGCCACGGGGCAGGCGCAACAGCAGGCCATCTGGCTGGATAACTACCCGGTGGCGCTGATCAAAGTGCCGGGCACCGGCGTGCCGGAACTTGCCTACGTCCAACCAGATCATCTGGGCACACCGCGCGTGGTGATTGATCCGGTGAGTGATGTCGCGATCTGGGAGTGGAACAACAGGAGCGAGGTGTTCGGCAACCAGATTCCGAGTGCCGATCCCGATGGCGATGGTGTGGCGTTCGAGCTGGCGTTGCGCTTCCCCGGCCAGCAGGCGACGGATTCGAGTGGGTTGTTCTACAACTACCAGCGCGAGTACGACCCGGCGGTGGGGCGGTATTCGCAGAGTGATCCGATCGGTTTGAGAGGCGGAGCTTCAATCTACGCGTACACAGGAAATGATCCGTTAGACTTTGTCGATCCATTAGGACTTCTCCGCTATCACTCGTGGGTCAGCAAGAAGTACCCCGCGACGACGGAATTCTTGAATGGAACGAAAGATCGAATGACCAGTCGCAAATATGATGGATTCCAGCGATACGGAAACATCGGACAGGGGCATCTTGATCAGCTTCTATCGAAATGCGATGGGCCAGTCATTACGCCAAAATACATGAGGCATGACGATGGTAGTTACGCGCCTGGCTCGGGTGAGATATTTATTCATGAGACCTATTTTGACCGCTTCGAATCGGGTGACCGAAGCCCAGAACTCCTGCAGAAGCTGGAAAGAACACTGGAGCACGAGTTGGTTCACTTCTCGGAGTATTTCTGGAACAAAAATCAGTACAAGGGCGAGGAGGGTTGGAGCTATGAAGAGTATGTCTATGGGATCAGAAGGCCTGCTTCACACTAACCTCTTTCGCGTTGGCTTGTGCTTGATAATTGCATTTACCCTATTTGGATGCGCAAAGTCATCCAGTGAAAGAGGTGCTCCGTGTAGTCATGATCCGGTGGCAATCATCCAGGCGGCATCCTCGGATTCAGCGCTTTCTGCATACGGAGGAGATGGATGGGGATCTTCACGGATAAACGTTCTATGGGATGGCGATGAATCGTCATCTTCATTGCCGTTGTGCGAAGCCAACGGCGGGAGATTTCAGTTCGTAAAGTCGTCGTCATATGATCGCACTTCGCCATTCATTGCCATTGAGAAGTTGTACTTTGATGACGATGCTGCTTTCATGGAAATCGGATTCCCTCCGACAGGAAAGAACGCAGATGTGTTCTTGAGAAAAGAGGAAGGAGTATGGCGGGTCAAGAAGACACATCTATGGGAGAACTAGCCCCATCCACATCGGGTCTCTACGTTTGCTCCGTCT
Organism: Stenotrophomonas sp. YJH_SMC_64; assembly: GCF_059371375.1. NCBI lineage: Bacteria > Pseudomonadati > Pseudomonadota > Gammaproteobacteria > Lysobacterales > Lysobacteraceae > Stenotrophomonas > Stenotrophomonas sp. YJH_SMC_64. The sequence goes on from NZ_JCAFUN010000020.1 coordinate 26,150, forward strand.
GCCCTAGCATCCCGTGCGTCGGACCCGAGCTGATTCTTCTCGAACGCTACCTCCATGATCGCCATTGTTCGGTAGCACACGCCGCATGTGCGGCGTGTGTTCCATAACATCCGCATCGGGCCCGTGTGGCGTGCGGCAGCTCTCACTGGACGAGAACACTGGTGGGGCCAAGGGACTCAACAGGAAGCAATCAGTACCCATACTCAACTGAACGCCGTGCTCTCCCAGGTATCCTCGCCCCCTGGTCAGACCGCGACGGCAGTCAGTGCAGTAGCATCCAAGTATCCCGTACAGCTACTGAGCCGCGCTGCCTCGGGTTTCGGTGTCAGTTGTATATTTTCACCAGCGGTAAGGATCCCGGTATCCGGCTCGCTGTCTATGTTCATCCTTTAGAGTTACCTATCAGCATCCTGATGCTGTCGCAGCGGCGGCAATAGTTGGCGAGGAGGTTTGCCGGTGAGGTCGATACTTTCATTCACGTGCTCCTCCTGCGGGGCACGTGAACAGAGCTTCTCTACATTCAATTCACTTAACAGGTCGGTGCGGAAGTATTGCGGGCGTTGCGGATTCGGCATCGAGTCTGTACAGATATGTGCTTCTTCTACTCTATGCTCATGTACTGGCCGTCATCGCTGCATTACCTTCGTGCTTGCGGTTACAGGCAATAAATGGTGGCTGGCCCTGACAGTTGTAATAGTGTTTGCACTCTTGGTCCTCGCTCCTGCCATGGTAATTCACGCCAAAAACGCGGTGCGTTGCGCGGGTACGGAATCGTAGAATTGCCATCCTTGGACTCAATCGGCCGCAACGACCTCTGAACTGAAGAACGGCACATGCTCGACGGTGCTGGCCAAGTACGCCTACGACGCTCTGGGCCGCCTGACCCAGACCCAGGACGGCACGACCGGCACGCCGATTGAAACCTATGCGTATGACGCCACCGGCAATCGTACCGCGCTGACCACGTCGGCAAGCACCGCCAGCTACACCTATCCCGCAAGCAGCCATCGCCTGACTGCGGTGGATGGCGAGGCGCGTACCCATGACGCAGCGGGCAATACCAGCAGCATCGGCAGCAAGACGTTCACCTACAACGATGCCAACCGCATGAACGCGGTGAAGCAGGGCGATGCTGTACTGGAGAGCTACGCCTACAACCATCGCGGCGAGCGCGTGCTGCGGACCCCTGCCGGTGGTGCGGCTCAGATCACCCTGTATGACGAGGCGGGGCAATGGCTGGGCAACTACTCGGCCACGGGCCAGGCGCAGTTGCAGGCCATCTGGTTGGACAACTATCCGGTGGCGCTGATCAATGTGCCGAGTACCGGTGTTCCGCAGCTGGCCTACGTGCAGCCGGATCATCTGAGTACGCCGCGCGTGGTGATCGATCCGATGCGCGATGCGGCGATCTGGGAGTGGAACAACAAGAGCGAGGTGTTCGGCAACCAGATTCCGAACGCTGATCCGGATGGGGATGGTGGGGCGTTCGAGCTGGCGCTACGATTCCCGGGCCAGCAGGCCACGGATGCGAGTGGGTTGTTCTACAACTACCAGCGGGAGTATGACCCGGCAGCGGGGCGCTATTCGCAGAGTGATCCGATGGGATTCGACGGAGGGGTATCTACCTTCTCCTATGTATCAGCTGATCCAGTGCAGGCGGTTGATCCGCTCGGACTGCTGGCCAATTGCACTTGCGTGGACGGTGGAGTTCATATCGACATCCCTATTCGCTTCAGTGGTGAGGGAGCTACTCCTGAGACTTTGAGAAAAATGATAAATGCAATTGAATCGACCTGGTCTGCGCCCGGATTTACAGTGACTGCTAGCCAGCCGGAGAAAGGTCGGTTAAACCGTGTTGAGGTTCCGCTGGGGAGGGGGCGACCGTAACTGGAGGCAGTGTCGGTAAATGGTATGCAGGAAACACTGAGTGGACGGCTGCGCACGAAGCAGGGCATTTGATGAAATTCAAGTACGATGGTCGTTTTGATATGTACGATGTGGTGTCGCAGGCGCCATCTCGTTCTACCAAGCCCGTTCCGGGGTGGGAGGGAAACATCATGGCAGAGCATCTTGGCGTTCCAGACGATAGGGTTCGGGATGCTATCAAGAAGCGGTTGGGGTGCAAATGATGGTGAGTCTACGCGTGGCTGCGCTCCTTCTTCCATTGCTCGGAGGCTGTGGCACTAGCCAGATCAAACACATTGAATGGAACTCAGATTGGGTGGACGTTTCATCGGATGAGATCATTCCTGGGAACTCGACGACACTTCGAAGTGACCGCTTGGCCACCTTGAATCCGCAGAGCGAAAAATCGATTGCTCAGTGGATGCTCGATCAGAACTTGAGCATCATCCAAGCATCGGATGCGGCTGAGAAATTCGCGCCACTACAGTTGAATGGGTTAGTGCCGGCAGAGGGGGAGACTGTTTATCTCGTCAGAGCGGCCTGGGGTGCAGGAGGCGGGAGTTTTGTCGGCTACATAAATGACAATGGAATTCTCATCTTGTACGGGGTAATGGGAAGTTGTGGGGAGCAAGTGCATCGAGTGGTTGCTGTGAGCCTGAGTAAGAGGCCTGCCAAGGTCTTCGGAGGGTGTTCAGGAGCGCTTTGAAGATTCTTATGTGTGTGGGTCTGAGGTGGGAATAGGGAAGTGGGAATTTAATTTGCGAGCGCTCTGTTGGTGTGTTTGCGGGCGGGGGCATAGATTGCAGCTGTTGAGCGGCTTGGCGACACCGTGGTCTTCATTGAGGCCTCTGTCGGCGCAGAAGATTGCACTTCTAGTAGAGGGCGCTTGGGAAGGCCGGTTGATTCCTGTCAAATCATGACTCTTGAGCAGAGCTTCCCGGGACGATCGAGCTATCGATCACAGGCGTAACAGTAGACCGCTAGACCAGATGGGGACGGGCTGTTCTTTTTCATGCGAATCCATGGTGGGTGCGGAGCGATTGGCCGTTGTGGCGCATTGATCGATTGAGGGCATCACCCCGCGGTGCACGCACCGCTTGGCTTGAGCTGGGGCAGGTTGCGGGGCATGTAGGCCGGCAGGGAGCTGACGCAGGGATGGATTACAGGACGGATCACCATCGGGCCAACGCAATGGGCTCTACCGTGCGTGCAGCTAGATGAACATCATGGATCCTGTACTCAGCGAACTGCTTTCCCGGTTCGGTGTCGACAGTGACTCGGGCAGGCAGGTACTCTCGAGCGCTGCGCGATGGGCTGCGTGAGTAGGCCGCCAAGCAGGAGGCAAGGTGCATGAGCTCCCGCGCTCCTCCACAACAGAACGCGATCGGCCTGCACGCCTCGGAGAGGTACAAGATGAAAGCGAGGCAGATTCTTCGGTACGGGCTGGCCTACGCGGTGTCGTGTGGAGCACTCTGGCTGTTCCTGCACTTTGTGGGCAGGGCGCTTTACGCCTTCGACTCACATCAGGTTTTCTTCTGGCTGTATGCCGTCAGCCTTCTGTTGCTGGGAATTGGCGCACGGGTTCCCGCCGCTGGCCGCCTGACGTTCAGGCGGCTTGCCAAGGGGGCTGGCTTGGGGCTGCTCGCGGGCCTTCTGGCCCAGGTCGTGGTACTTGTACTGGAAGCCTACAGATTCAGCGGATTCAGGCCATCGCTGCTCTGGCACGTACCGGTTTCGCTGACGGTGATCAGCGTCGTGCTGCTCACGCCGCTCTGGGGCGTAGTGCTGGTTGCCCTCACCGCCGCATTCCGCCGCGACAACCACCCACATCAGGCCTCGAACCCATGAAGCGCCTGACTGCCTTTTGCCTCGCGGCCGCACTGACATCCTGTGCGGCGCATCCGAACCGCACGACGAAGTGTCAGCCGGCCCAATTCACTTACATCGGCACCGAGAGCATCGACGGGCTGACCTATGGGCGCTTCCAGGTCAGCCACAACGCTGGTCAGCCGCTTCAGCTGTGGGTGGATGAGAGACGCAGGTTGAACTCAAGGACCGCTCGCGCAGAGATGAGGCGCACAGGCGAAGATGCCTGGCGGCCTTACAACGTGATCCTTGAGGAAATCACACCGGGAGCGATCGGGGTGTCGATCGGGCAGGATGAACAGCAGAGCGTTCTGTTCGATGGTGATGGCCTGTTCCTGCCCGGCGCATCCAGCGCGGGCGCGAATTACTCCATCGTGGTACAGGACGCTGCCGGTTGCGAACATCGCTCGGCAACGTTCATTCCCTGACATTCCTGGCGGCGAGCCGGATTCCTTGCGACTTCGCAGCATCGCCCGGTTGGGACGCTGCGTACAGGCAATGAAGGAAAAATGGCGCGCCCGGAGGGATTCGAACCCCCGACCAATGGCTTCGGAAGCCACTACTCTATCCGGCTGAGCTACGGGCGCGTTGTAGAACCGCCGCGCCGTCGGCCAGTGCCGGGGCGGGCATCGCAGCGCCATGAAGCGGTGCGGGACCGGCATTCTATCCAGTTTCGTCGAACAAATCTCCCCCCACCGGCAAAGCCCTGCCGGAGGGGCAGGAGTATCCTATCGCCATGGCTGATACCCCCCTCACTTCGCCGCAGTCGCCGGCGACGCCGCGTTGGCGGCATTACTGGAGTCTGATGCGTGCTGATCGCCCGATCGGCACGTTGCTGCTGCTGTGGCCCACCTGGTGGGCGTTGTGGCTGGCTGCCGGCGGCCTGCCGCCGCTGTGGACGCTGTTCGTGTTCACCGCCGGCGTGTGGCTGACCCGCTCGGCCGGTTGCGTCATCAACGACTACGCCGACCGCTGGCTCGACCCGCACGTGGAGCGGACCAAGGCGCGTCCGCTGGCCACCGGCGCGATCAGCGGACGCGCCGCGCTCGCTCTGTTCGCGGTGCTGATGCTGGTGGCGTTCGGCCTGGTGCTGACCCTGAACGGGCTGACCATCGGCCTGAGTTTCATCGGCGTGTTCCTGGCCGCCAGCTACCCGTACCTGAAGCGCTACACCCACCTGCCACAGGTCTACCTGGGCATGTCATTCGGCTGGGGCATCCCGATGGCCTTCGCCGCCGTGCAGGGCGAGGTGCCGATGCTGGGCTGGCTGCTGTACGCCGGCAACATCCTGTGGTCCACCGCCTACGACACCTGGTACGCCATGGTCGACCGCGAGGACGACCTGAAGATGGGCTCGCACTCCACCGCGATCCTGTTCGGCGACCTCGACCTGGTCATCCAGGGCGTGCTGTACGCGCTGTTCCTGGCCACCATGGCGCTGGTCGGCGTGCGTGGCGGGTTGGGTGGGTACTATCTGGCCGGCGTGGCCGTGGCCACCGCGCTGGTGGTGTACGAGTTCTGGATCTGCCGCAACCGCGAGCGCGGCCCGTGCTTCAAGGCGTTCCTGCACAACAACTGGGTGGGTGCCGCGCTGTTTGCCGGCATCGCCGTGGATCTGGCACTGCGTTGAGCCCAAGGTGAGGTAGGGCCGGCCGCTGGCCGGCTGCACCCGTGCGCGATCCTGCGGTTGCCGGCCAGCGGCCGGCACTACCGCCTTCCACCACCTGCGATGATGCTTGGATCTGGTAGAGCCGGCCGCTGGCCGGCTGCACCCGTGCGCGATCCCGAGGTTGCCGGCCAGCGGCCGGCACTACCCTCCTCCGCGACCTACGACCAATAGGTGGCTGACAGGCCGCACCCCACCGCCCAGAATCGATCCATCGAACCTGGGAGGGTAGGCGATGGCCTCGACGGCAGCAGTACAGGACGGCTGGATGGCGCGCGCAGCGCTGCGCTCGGCCGCCTGGGCGGAAAAGTGGTTCCCCGATGCGTACGTGTTCGCGGTGCTGGGCGTGGTCATCGTCGCGCTGGCCGCGATGGGCTTCGGTTCGACCCCGCAGGCCACCGCCAGCGCCTTCGGTGACGGTTTCTGGAGCCTGATTCCCTTCACCATGCAGATGGCCTTCGTGGTCATCGGTGGCTACGCCGTGGCCACCGCGCCGGTGGTCGCACGCTTCATCGATTTCCTCGCCCGGGTGCCGCGTACCGGCCGCGGTGCGGTGGTGTACGTGGGCCTGGTCAGCATGCTCGCTTCGCTGCTCAGCTGGGGCTTCTCGCTGGTGTTCGGTGGCCTGCTGGTGCGCGCGCTGGCCCGCCGTACCGAACTGCGCATGGACTACCGCGCGGCCGGTGCGTCGGCGTATCTCGGCCTGGGGGCGGTGTGGGCGATGGGGTTGAGTTCCTCGGCCGCACAGCTGCAGGCCAATCCGGCCAGCATGCCGCCGGGCCTGGTCGAGATCACCGGCGTCCTGCCGTTCACCGAAACCATCTTCCTGTGGCAGTCGATCGCACTGACCGCGGTGCTGATCCTGGTCTCGCTGCTGATCGCCTGGTTGACCGCCCCGGCCGCCGGCAGTGCCCGTACCGCTGAAGACTTCCCCGGCGCCGCGCAGGCCGAGCCGGAGCCGTTGCAGCGCCGCACGCGCCCGGGCGAATGGCTGGAGTACAGCCCGCTGCTGACCGTGCTGCTCTCGCTGCTGGCGTTCGGCTGGCTGTTCAACGAGTTCGCCAACAAGCCGGTGGTCACCGCCATCGCCAACCTCAACACCTACAACTTCCTGTTCATTTCGCTGGGCCTGCTGCTGCACTGGCGGCCGCGCAGCTTCCTCAACGCGGTGGCCAAGGCGGTGCCCAGCACCACCGGCGTGCTGATCCAGTTCCCGCTGTACGGTGGCATCGCGATGATCCTCACCCACGCTGCCGGTGGCGACGGGCAGACACTGGCGCACCGGCTGTCGAGCCTGTTCGTGCACGTGGCCAGCACCGATACCTTCGCGCTGGTGATGGGCGTTTATTCGGCGGTGCTCGGCTTCTTCGTGCCCTCCGGTGGTGGCAAGTGGATCATCGAGGCGCCGTACGTGATGCAGGCCGCCAACGAACTGAAGGCACACCTGGGCTGGGCGGTGCAGGTCTACAACGCGGCCGAAGCGCTGCCGAACCTGATCAATCCGTTCTGGATGCTGCCGCTGCTGGGCGTACTGGGCCTGAAGGCACGCGACATCGTGGGCTTCACCTTCATCCAGCTGCTGGTGCACATCCCGCTGGTGCTGGGCCTGCTGTGGCTGCTGGGCATGACCCTGGCCTATGTGCCGCCGGTGATGCCCTGAATGCTGGGCTGGCTTGCCTGCGTGAGTTGGGAAGCCAGCCTCCTTCCGCGCGTGTTTCCGGCTGAGAACGCCATGAATGCGCGCCATGCTGACCACTGCATGAGCACATGCCGAACCCGCATGAATTCTTCAGCCGCTTGTGCCACAAGGGCTTCTGCGCGTTCATTCACAGGCGTACACGCAGACGTAGCCGCGCACCCACGCGTGATTAACCATTCGCTGCAGACGATGGCCACGTCCACCGCATTCCGCGAGTGGCTTTGGAGATCGGACATGGCACAGCAGAACCAGAACCCGAACCAGAAGCAGCAGGGCCAGCAGAACCAGCAGGATCAGCAGCAGGGTCGTGGCCGCGACCAGCAGCAGCAACAGCAGCAGGAACAGCAGCAGCGCAACCAGCGCAACCAGCAGCAGGGTGGGCAGGACGAGGAAGAGTGACCTCGCCACCAGCTCCGGTGATGCAAAGCCCCGCCCCGTGCGGGGCTTTGCTTATTCCAGCACGCCGAGACGCTGCAGCACCGGCGCTGCCGACATGTCGTTCGGATTGGTGCCGGGCTGATCCTGCGGTACGTCCATGCCCATGCCGCGGTACAGATCCACCCAGTGCTGGGCGATCTCCCCGGTCTGCGGGTTGCGGAAGTTCATCGGCTGCAATGCGAACACGTGGTGCGCACGGAAGACGCGTTCGATGAAGTCCGAGCAGTAGTAGCTGTCCTCGTTCAACACATACGACGTGTTGTACGGCTTGCCCAGCATCGTGCGCGCGGTGGCGACGGCATCCTTGATGGCCGCCTGCTGCGGCGCATGCAGGCGATAGACCACGATCTGCCGCTGCTTGGCGCGCGCCTCCTGGCGGAACTCGACCAGCGATTGCCGGCGCGATCCTTTCTCGTCCGCATGCAATACCTCCCAGCCCTTCGGCGTGGAAGCGACCAGGGCGACGTGATCGAAGCTGGGCGCGCCCTGCTTGCCGGTGGCATCGTCAATGGCGGCACTGAGGCCGCTGCGGCCGGCGGTGACAAACAGCAGATCGCCTTCGTGGACATCGACGGCCATCGCCACCGCTGGCCACAGGGCGGGCAGCAGCAGGCCGATCAGGAGCAGGAGGCGATGCATGAGGACTCTCGGACAGGCGGAATGCCGGAATTGTAGGGCGCGCGGTAGCATGGAGCGACCGGACCGGATTCAGGATGAGCCCATGTGTCGATACCGTTCTGCCGCACTGCTGATGCTCGCCTGTGGCGTGGTGCTGGTTGCCTGCACGCCTGCGCCGCAGCCGCAGCAGACAGCGGGCGAAGCTGGGCCTGCCGCAGCGGCGCCGGCGATCACTGCCGCCGAGCCCACACCTGTGGCTGCACGCAGTGAATGCCCCCACCCGGAATTCGATGCATTCCTGAAGCATTTCGGCAATGAGATCGCGCTGCAGGAAAAGGCCACTGCCGACCCGCTGCTGGACAGCTACATCGATGCGGAGGCCGAGCCGGAACCGCGCAAGGTGGAGAGCCGGTTGGCGCTGGCCGATGTGGAGTGGCCGGTGATGCCCGATCCTGCCGCGTTGGCCGGCCAGGGCCGCGAAATACAGATCAGCCCCCTGGCCGATGGGCAGCGGCAGGTGCAGATCCGTATGCCGGACAGCAGCGACCAGCAGACCTACACCTTTGCGCAGACGCCGTGTTGGACACTGGTCAAGCGTGAGGACGAGTCGATCTGAAACCTGATCCGGCACAGGCGCGGCGGGCCAGTGACTGCTAGGCTCGATCCCTGGTCCAGGCAGGGAGACGCCGATGCAGGCTTTCAGGAAGCACGCCACCACCACCGCCATCGCAGCTGTGCTGGCGATAGCCTCCCTCAGCGGCGCCCAGGCACAGTCGGTGCATGCCGATGACCGCGCCTACTTCGCCAATGCCACCGCCGAACAGGCCGCGCGTGACGCACTGGGCAAGCGCGTCGAGGCTCTGCAGCAGGCGTCCACCGTTGCACCCGCGGAACGCTTCCGGCAGGCCGAGGTACTGGAGGCGCAGTGCCTGCGCCATCACAGCTACCTGCACCTGCAGGCCGCCCGCAATGCGCGTGATCAGCGTCCGGCCCAGGCGCTGGACCAGGTGATGGGGCTGTGCAGCCGCATTGCCCGCAGCGGCCGCGCCGCTCTGCGCGAGGCGCCCGCGGATGCGCCATGGGCAGCACCCTATGGCTTCCTGCGCGCACGCGCGTTGAAGGAGGCCGCCGCCCCGGCCAACGCCGCGCTGGATGAGGCCGTGGAGGCACTGGCCGATCCGGCGCTGGACAGCTTCGCGCGCCTGCGTGGGCAGATCCTGCGCAGCGCCGAGTACCCGCAGCTCGAGCACGGCGGCCGGCACTGGGACACGGGGCGCGACAGGCAGGCACTGGCCCGGCAGCCCGACCGCGCCCTGCGCGAGGCGGGCTGGAAGGGCTACTGGCGAGGCCTGCAATCGCGCCGTGAGCCGATGGCGTCGGTGCTGCTGGGGCTGGTGCAGGTGAATGACGCCGCGGCACGCCTGCAGGGTGACGGCTCGGCGCCGGCACATGGCTATCAGCGCATGGGCCTGGATACTGCCGCAGTGGATGCAACGCTGGTGGCGATCGAACAGCATGCGGAAGACCGCCGCGCCTACCAGGAGATGCTGCTGCACCACGCTGCGCGATCGGGCATCGACGCGCCGCAGATCTGGGATACCACGGTGCCCGATGCCGGCTACACGCCACCGATGCTGACGCTGGCGCAGCTGCGCGACAACGCCGCCGATGCCATGCAGCACCTGGGCCCGGCGTACGTCGCTGAACTGCGCGCGCTGCTCGATCCGGCCAGCCACCGCATGGATCTGGCCACCGAACGCGGTGACCGCAGCCAGGACGCGTTCTCCGTGAGCGCTCCCGGTGTGCCGGCAATGCTGTTCGTTGGTGTCCGCAGCGGGGACCTGGAAAGCGATGTCGAGATCGCCCATGAAGCTGGCCATGCCCTGCACGGCGAGTGGATGCAGCGGGGTCATGCGTCGCCGCTGCAGCGCAATGGCAGCCAGTGGCTGACCGAGGCGTTCGCGATCTACAACGAGCTGCGCTTCCGCGACCAGCTGTACCAGCAGGCACAGGACCCGCGTGCCAAGGCCTACTACCTGAAATCGCTGCTGGACGACATGGTGCTGCAGCTGTTCACCTCATCCGAGGAAGCGCAGCTGGAGCAGTCGATCTACCAGGGCGTTGCCGCCGGCACGCTGGGCACCGCCGATGACCTGGACGCGCTGACCGGGCGGGTGCTCGCACGCTTCGGCCAGCAACCGGAGCGCTACCCGCAGCTGCGCAACGCCTGGATCGGCAAGCGCCTGATGTATGAAGACCCGAACTATCTGGTGAACTACCTGTATGCGGGTCTGCTGGCCGTGCAGTTGTATGTGCAGGACCAGCGCGATCCCGAGGGGTTCCGTGCGCGCTATCTTGCCGTGCTTGGCGAGGGCTTCGATCGCGCGCCGAACGAGCAGGTGGCGCAGCTGTTGGGGCACGCGCCTGACTGGGCGGCCCTGGTGGATGCCGATCTGCAGGTGCTCAACCAGGCGGTCGCGCAACTGCAGGCGCTGCATGCGCGGATCGAGGCAGGGCAGGGTACGTGAGCCTGCTGCGCAGGATGACGTGCACCTGGGCCACGGCATGGCTGTTGATGCTGTTGTGCCTGTTGCCGAGGGTGGTGATGGCCGGTGCTGCAGTCCCTGCGCTGGATGATCCGGTGGTGGACGCCGCCAACGCACTTTCGGCGGATACCCGCGACAAACTGCGCACGCAGGCATTCCAGTTGCAGGCGCGCACCGGCGCGCAGCTGCAGGTGATGGTAGTCAACCATGTTGGCGACGAAGGCATCGAAGCTTACGCACAGCGGGTGTTCGACCAGTGGCAGCTGGGCCGCGAAGGCGTTGACGATGGCGTGCTGCTGCTTGTGGCCGTGCAGGACCGCCGTGTACGCATCCAGACCGGCTACGGCCTGGAGGGCGCGATACCCGATGCCTATGCCGCCCGCATCATCGACAAGGCGATCGTGCCGCGTTTCCGCGATGGCGACCTTGACCAGGGCGTGCTGGATGGAACGAAGATCATAGTGGCGCTGATCGATGGCGAGGACCTGCCGGCATCGGAAGCGCCATCGATGCGCAACGTGCTGCCGCCCGATTGGCGCAGCGCGGACTCGGTGGTTGCACTGACGCTGCTGGCCGGCTTCCTTGCGGGTCTGTGGCGCTCGCCGCCCTCGGCGCAGGCGGCCAGGATGCCGGACGACTTCGCACGCAGGCATCGCGAGCGCCGGCGTGGAGCGCCGCGCGAGGTCACCACGGCGCAGGCGCACCCGGAGCGATTGCCGGCCTGGGCCCGCCCGCTGCTGGTGACGGCCGTGGTGGCCGCGGGCGTGCTGGCGGCGGCCATGTGGGCGCCACGCCAGGCACTGGCAGCGCTCTGCATCGTGTTGGCGTTGTGCGTACCGGTGGCGAGCCTGCTTGGCTGGTGCTGGCACCGCAGTCGCGGTGTGCGCGTGGTGCTGCTCGGCATGCTCGGGGTCAGTTCGGGGTTCTTCGTGGTGATGGTGGTGCGTGGCCAGTTGCCACCCAGTCTGGCCCTGCACACGTTGCTGGACCTGGCGGTCGGCATCGTGGCCATGCTGGTGTTCTTCCTCGTACAGGCGTGCCGCGCGCGCTGGCACAAGGACCGCAGCAGCTTCGGGGTGAGGTGCGCAGTGCTGTTGCTGCTGACTGCGGGCTACGTGCTCTTCGCACTGCTGGCCATCGATCGCGCCGGCCCGGTTGCGCGCCTCGCCACGACGATCGGGTGGAGTGCCGGCACGCTCGTGCTGTACTTCACCTGGATCTTCACCATGCTGCCAGGTGAGAAGGCTCGCGGCAGCCGCAGATCATCCGGCGGCCACCGCAGCGCGTCCAGTTCGTCATCCAGCAGTTCGTCGTCGAGCAGCTCCAGCAGTTGGTCCGGAGGCGGCGGCCGCAGCGGCGGAGGCGGCGCGTCGGGCAGCTGGTAGATCAGGTCGCCTGCACACGCCAGCCGAGTGCAGCGTCCTCCACAACGCCCGGGCCGGCCACGTCGCCGACCTGCAGCAACAGCCCCTGCGCATTGGGCAGGTCCTTCTGCTCGGGGAACCAGCGCCGGTCCGCAGCGACCACGATCAGCAGCCCTTCGTCGTCGCCCATCGGCGCGAACTGCGGCGAAGGCGGGCTGATCGGTTGCAGGCCAAACCGCAGGCTGGACTGTTCGCGCACAGCATCGACATCGTGGCTGGGCAGGCCGACCTCGCTCAGGCAGGTCAGTTCGCTGCCGTGGAAGGCGCCCTGATGCGTACTGTCGGGCAAGCGGCGGCGGCCGATCAGTTCCAGGATCAAGCCATCGGGGCCAGTGAAGTACACCGACTGCGATTGCCAGCTGCTTTCCAGCGCAAAGTAGTCCAGCCCCGCCGGATTACGCTGCAGTGGCGTGCGCTCGCGTAGCCACGTCATCGCCTCGCCGAAGCGGTTGTCCGGCACGTTGAAGGCCAGGTGCACGCCTCCGAGCGGACGTCCTTCAGCGGGCTGCAGTTCGATCGTGCTCCAGCCGATGTGCACATGGGGGCCGATCACGCGCTGCTGCAGCACATCGTGGAAGTAGCTGGCCACGGCACCGACGTCGGAGACCGGCAGGGTGAGGTGCAGCAGGCGCATGATCGTTCCTCCGTGGACGCGACCACTGTAGCGCCGGGCGTAGTGCGAAGGCCACTAGCGCAGTGAATGGTCGAAGAACCGTATCGCTGCATCCAATGCCTGCGCGTGGGTCTGTGCCTTTGGCACCGACGTAGTGCACAGGTCCTGCAGCTGCTGCTGCCCGGTCTCTGTGCACGCGGCCAGGAAATCATAGTGGCCCACATCGGCCAAGCGCTGCAGTTCCGCGCCCGGAATCAGGGCCCCGGCGGCCGCGCCATTGCTCTGTGGAGGTGCAACCGCGTCCGCTTCGCCCAGCACGATCGAAACCGGCTGCCGCAACGAGGACAGCTGCTCGGGCGCAAATGCCTGCACGATCGCTGGCGCCAGCAGGAATACCGCGCGCACGCCGGGGATCGCGCGCGATTCGTTGGCGCGGGAGATCCATGGCAACAGTTCCGGCGAGCTTGCAGCGGTAATACGGGCTTCCATCGTGTGCGTGGCGGCTTCCTGTTGGGGCCGGCAGACACCGTCATCCGGATGCGTGGTGCAGAAGGCCAGCAGTCGTTGCAGGTCCGGTCGTGCACCGGCGGCCAGCAGCGCGGTGTAGCCACCGGCGGAGAATCCGACGACACCCAGACGCTCGGCGTCGACGTGGGGACCGAGCACGGGATCAGCCTGTACTGCCACCAGCGCGGCGCGCAGATCATCCGCGCGCAGCCAGGTCAGCACGCTGCCGGGCAGGGTCATCTCGTCGGCACCGTTGTTGCCGGGATGATCGACCGCGATCACCAGATAACCGTTCCGCGCCAGCGCCGTGCCCAACCAGCCCATCATGCGCGCGCTGCCGCCGTTGCCATGCGAGAGCAGCAGGGTCGGCAGGCGATCACCCACCACCGGCGCATCCATTGCGGCACGGCCGACGTCGAACAGCGGCGCATCGGGTGGTCCGAGGGTCAGCGCGGTTTCCCGGCTGCCGGCCTGTGCGGGGTACCAGACCGTGTAGCGCAGGGTGTCTCGGTGCTGCGCGTCGCGCACGGCGGCGCCGGCCGCCGACGTCGTGCCATGGCGCTCGCCGGCCGCCCTGGATTCGCGGGCAGCCGCGGTGGTCGCCAGGCACATCAGCATCGTTCCCAGCACAGCGGCGGTCATGCGCATCTTCAACTCCTTGTCAGCGAGGGCGTTCGTCCACCGGCAACCAGATCTCCACGCCGCCGTTGCCGGTGTGCTCGTCGAAGCGGGTGTCGTAGCGCTCCAGATCGGGTGCATTGGCCAGGCTGAGGCCGGAGCCGGGCAGGTAGTGATCCAGCAACCAGAACCAGGTCGAGCGGATGGCCGAGATGTGTCCGCCGTGCCAGGCCACCAGGTAGCGGCGCGCCGGGATGTCCACGCGCCGCCAGTGCGCAGGCACGCTCGGCACCGCGCTTGCCGGCAGAGCCGCGATGTAATCGAAGCCGCCATCGTCATCACTGTTGCAGCACACGCCGAAGCTGATCGGCGCCGGCGCCGGCCATTCCCGATTGAGCTGCGCCCACTGCCCGGGTATCGCACCGCCACTGTCGCGGGTATGCCGCATGCCGATGCCCGTCACCTGGAAAGCGGGCGTGTCGAGCAGTCGCGGCGCCTCACCGCAGGGCGCCGGCGCATCGTCCACGCGGATCGCCTGTACCAGCGCCAGGCCATCGGTGCCCTGTTCGCGTACCCGTTCCGGCGTCTGCCCGAACTGTTCGTTGAAGGCGCGGGTGAACGCGGCATGGGTGGTATAGCCGGCTCCCAGCGCGACCTGCAGGATATCCCCCGCCCCGTCGGCCAACCGCTGCGCCGCAGCGGTCAGGCGCCGTCCCCGCAGGTAGCGCACCACCGAGGTGCCAGTGCGGGCCTGGAACAGGCGTGACAGATGAAACGGCGACAGGCCAGCCGCAGCGGCGATATCGGCCAGCGCCAATGGCTGGTCCGCATGGGTTTCGATGTACCACAACGCCTTGCCTGCCGCGCTCATCCTGCCGTTCCCCGCATCCAATGCCGGCACAGTAGCGGATCGGCAGGCGCGGCGTTTAGCAGTTCTTGCGCTGCCGGGGCTTTGCGTCTGCCTGCGTACCGGCAACAATGCGTGCTTCATGGACGTGATGAGGGGCAGGGAGATGCGATCGACGACGTGGGATGCCAGGCCAGCGGAGCCCGGCCGATGATCGAGATGATCGAAATGCTGCTTGCCCTATGGGTACTTCCCAGTCTGTTGACCCTGGCGCTGATGCTGCTGATGTTGTTCGGCGCGCCACGGTGGCGCGGCAATCCCTGGGTGTACCGTGTCGGCTTCGCGTTGCTGGGCGGGTTTCTGACACCGACGTTGTTGGGGGCCGGTCACGGTGGGTTGCCGTGCGCGACTATCGGCGGGCTGGTGATGATACTGACGCAGCTGCAATGGATCGGCGATCTGCAGGTCGACTTCATGGGGATCGGGATTCGCAACAGGGGCATCTGGATCATGTCCACCCCCGCCTTGATGGTGTTCGCCGCCATGATGTTCGTTCCGCTGCGAACGGCACGGCCGGCCCGTTTCGGCTTTGGCGACGACGCCAACGGCTAGCCGCAGTGTGCGGGGATGGGGCGTGGGTCTTCATTGCCACCCATGCATGGCGTGTATCTACGGATGAGCCCTGGCAGGGGCCAACCTTGGTCGGCGCATCAAGCTGTCGTACTGACGTCATGCCTCCTTCACACATCGCGCCGAGACTGCGCGCCTTGTCCAGGCCTGTTGTGTCCGCACAGGTGCTGGCCCTGTCGCGTCCTCCCGGAGCCCTGCCGTGTATCGTTCGAAGCTTTCGCGTTCCATCCTCCTTGCCCTTTCCATGGCCAGCGCAGGAGGCGCGATCGCAGCGGAAGCCGATGCGGTCGATGCCGCAGGCGGCAACCGCGCCGCACCCACCCAGCTCGACGCGATGCTGGTCACCGGTACCCGCGCGTCCAACCGCACTCAGTTCGAAACACTGGCGCCGGTGGACGTGTTCACCAAGGAAGACATCACGTCCGTCGAATCCACCGACCTGAAGGACGTGCTGGCCCAGCTGGTGCCGTCGTTCGTGGTGCAGCGCCTGCCGATGGCCGACGGCCAGGTGTTCGTGCGCCCGGCCACCCTGCGTGGCCTGTCGCCGGACCAGACCCTGGTGCTGGTCAACGGCCGCCGCTTCCACCGCAGCGCGCTGCTCGGCAACCGTGGTGCACAGGCGGCCGACCTTGCACAGATTCCGACCAGCGCGATCAAGCGCATCGAAGTGCTGCGCGACGGCGCATCGGCGCAGTACGGCTCGGACGCCATCGCCGGTGTCATCAACATCATCCTCGAGGATGGTCCGGGCACCGAGATCACCGCCGGCTATTCGCAGTACGCGCAGGGCGACGGTGCCTCCCGCGATTTCAGTGCGCGCACCGGCTGGTCGCTGGGCGACTATGGCAGCCTGGTGCTGTTCGCTGAATCCTCCAATTCCGATGCCACCTCGCGCACCCGCCAGCGCCCCGATGCCATCGCCTTCCAGGCCGCGCATCCCGAGCTGGACGTTCCCAACCCGGTGCAGCGCTGGGGCCAGCCGGAGCTGGAAAGCCGCCGCGTCGGCTTCAACGTGAAGGCCAACGCCAGCGAGACGCTGGAGCTCTATGCCTTCGGCCTGTACAGCCACAGCGATGGCGTCAGTGATTTCAACTGGCGCAACCCGGACACCACCACCGGCGCGTACCGCACCACCTCCATCTTCCCTGGCTGGAACCTGCGCTTGCTGTATCCGGTCGGCTTCAGCCCGCAGTACGGCAACGTCCAGAACGACCTGCAGCTGGTCGGTGGCCTGCGCGGTGAGATCACGCCGAAGCTGCGCTGGGATGTAAGCGCCTCGTATGGCCGCAATGCCATCGACTACAGCCTGAAGAATTCGATCAACGCCTCGCTGGGTCCCGCCAGCCCGACCGCGTTCGATCTCGGCCGCCTGACCCAGACCGAGAAGAACGCCAACGCCGACTTCAACTACGAATGGGACGTGGCCGCGCTGTCCAAGCCGATCAACGTTGCCTTTGGTGGCGAGTTCCGCCAGGAGACCTACCAGGTGCGCGCCGGTGACCCGGCCTCGTACGCGGTGGGTCCGGGCGCGGCCGCGGGCCTGGAAGCCAACTCCAATGGCGCGCCGGGCTTCTCGGCCAGCCAGGCCGGGCAGTGGAACCAGCGCAGCAAGGCCGCCTACGTGGACATGGAGGTGCCGCTGGGTGAGCGCTGGAGCATCGGTGCGGCCAGCCGTTACGAGGACTTCTCCAGCTTCGGCAGCACACTGGATGGCAAGCTGTCGGCGCGCTTTGCGATCACCCCGGACGTGGCCCTGCGCGGTACCGTGTCCAGCGGCTTCCGCGCACCGACGCCGGCGCAGCTCAACACCACCAGCACCGCCCAGGGCCTGGACACGCGCACGCTGCAGATCTTCACCAGTGGCCGCCTGTCGCCGAACGATCCGCTGGCGCAGCTGCTTGGAGCCAAGCCGTTGAAGCCGGAAGAATCGCGCACCGCCTCGCTGGGCCTGACCTGGCGCACCGACCTGGGCCTGTCCGGCTCGGTGGATGTCTACCAGATCAAGCTCACCGACCGCTTCAGCCAGTCGGCCAGCTTCGCCATTCCGGCCGGTACGCCCAATCCACTGGGCTACACCTCGGTGAACTACTTCACCAACGACTTCGATACCACCACCACCGGCGTGGACGTGGTCGGCAACTACCTGCGTGATCTCGGCGCCGGCCGCATGACGCTGACCCTGGCCTACAACTACAACCGTACACGCGTGGACAACGGCAGCACCTCGGTGGCCACCAATGAGACCCAGCGCGTGCTGTTCGAAGATCGCCTGCCCGAGCACAAGGGAAGTCTGACCAGCAGCTGGGACATCGGTGCCTGGTCGCTGATGGCGCGCATGCGCTACTACGGCGCCTGGACCGATTCCAGCGGCAACGCGGTGGGCGACATCTACCAGCGCTTCGGTGCGATGAGCTTCCTCGACCTGGCCGTGGGCTATCGCATCAACGAGCACCACAGCCTGCGCGTGGGCGCCGACAATGTGTTCGATCGCTACCCGGATGAGGCCACGTTCCAGGCCAGCCGTGGCCTGGTCTACTCGCGCAACGCGCCGTACGACACCGACGGTGCCAACCTGTACGCGCAGTACCGGCTGACCTTCTGATGGACGCTCGTCGTCGTTCCCTGCTGCGCGCCGGCACACTGCTGCCGGCCGCAGCTGCACTGTCTTCACTGCCTGCCAGCGCCGCTGCGCGTTACGCTTCGCCGATGGAGATTCCCTCGACGACCGTGGCGCCGGACGTGCTGGCCCGCGATGAAGGCTACTGGGCCGCCGTGGCCAGCCACTTCGACATCACCGATGAAGTGAACCACCTGGAGAACGGCTACTGGGGCGCGATGGGTCGCGAGACGCTGGCCAGCTACCAGCGCCACACCACTGAAGTGAACCGTGGCAACGCCTGGTATGGGCGCCGCGCGTTTCCGGCGCAATACATGGCGGTGCAGCGAGAGGTAGCCGAACTGCTGGGTGTGGGTGCTGATGAGATCGCACTGACGCGGGGGGCCACCGAGGCGATGCTGGCGCTGATCGGTGGCTACAACCGCCTGCAGCCCGGCGACCAGGTGTTGTATGCCGACATCGACTACGACAGCATGATCGGCGCGATGCGCTGGCTGCAGCAGCGTCGCGGCGTGCAGGTCGAGCGTATCGCGCTACCGGCCGTGCCCGACCACGCGCAGATCCTGCAGGCCTACGAGGCCGCGTTCGCGCGGTTGCCGCGCCTGAAACTGGTGCTGCTGACCCAGGTCAGCCATCGCCATGGGCTGGTGCTGCCGGTGGCCGAGATCGCCGAGCGTGCGCGGGCACGCGGTATCGATGTGATCGTTGATGCTGCCCATGGTTTCGGTCAGATCGACTACGCCGTGCCGGATCTGAAAGCTGACTTCGTGGGCATCAATCTGCACAAATGGATCGGCGCGCCGGTCGGCGTCGGCGCGATGTACGTGCGCAAGGGGCGCGTGGCGGACCTGGACCCGTACATGGGCGAGACCGATGATGGCCGTGTCGGCAGCCGCGTGCACACCGGTACGGTCAACTTCGCCGCCTACCTGGCACTGCCGGAGGCGATTGCCCTGCATCAGCGCGTAGGTGTGGCCAACAAGCAGGCGCGGCTGCGCTACCTGCGCGAGCGCTGGACCGTGCCAGCGCGGAAGATGGCGCACATCGAGGTGCTGTCCTCGCCGAACCCGGCGCTGGCCAGTGCGCTGGCCAGCTTCCGCCTGCGCGGGCGCACCAGCGTGGCTGACAACCTCGCGCTGCAGAAGCGCCTGCTGGATGAGCATCGGATTTTCACCACGTATCGCGATGGCCTGGACTCGGGTGCCTGTGTACGCGTGACGCCATCGGTGTTCACCCGGCCGGAGCAGATGGATGCGCTGGTGAAGGCCCTCTCCGCCTTGGCCTGACCCTGCTTTGGTGGGTGCCAACCTTGGTTGGCACATTCCAACCGTGCCGGGGAATCTTCCGCCGGCCAGCGGCCGGCGCTACCGGTCGGGTGGGTGCCGACTGTTGGTCGGCACATCCCATTCCACGATCTACCTCCGATCTGGTGGGTGCCAACCTTGGTTGGCACATTCCAACCGTGCCGGGGAATCTTCCGCCGGCCAGCAGCCGGCACTACCGGTCGGGTGGGTGCCAACTGTTGGTTGGCACATTCCAACCGTGCCGGGGAATCTTCCGCCGGCCAGCGGCCGGCACTACCGGTCGGGTGGGTGCCGACCGTTGGTAGGCACATCCCATTCCAGGGCTACCGCTCGATCGCCGGCAACGCATCGGACAACAACAACCGATCAATCCGTCGCAGCGCACTCTCCAGCTGTCGGCGGTCCGCCGCCAGCCCGAGCGACAACCGCACGCCGCTCTGGTGCGAGACCCCTGGCGGACAGAACGCCGAAGACGGCGCAATCGCCAGCCCCTGCAGCTGTGCGGTACGCACCAGCGTGGCGTCGGTCCACGGCGCCGGCACCCGGCACCAGGCATGCAGGCCTTCCGCGCGCTGCAGCAGCGATGGCGCCAGCAGGTAGCGCGCCATGCGCATGCGCTCGCGTGCCTCGGTGCGCACCTGGGCCAGCAGTGACTGCGCCGAACCATCCAGCAGCAGCTGGCTGGCCAACGCCGAGACCAGCGGATGGCCCATCAGCCGCGTCGCCCGCAATGCAGCCGTCATCGCCTCGGCGTGCGCAGCGCTTGGGCACTGCACGAACGCAGTGCGCAGGCCGGGGCTGATCACCTTCGACAGCGTCGCCACGTAGAACACATGACGCGGTGCCAGTGCCGCCAGCGGTGTCGGTGCATCCTCGGCGAGGTGCCAGTAAGGATCGTCTTCGATCGCCAGCAGGCCTTCGCGCTCCAGCACGCGTGCCAGCGCTTCGCGCCGCTGCAGCGGCAGGGTCAGCGCGGTCGGGTTCTGGCAGGTGGGGTTGAGATAGACCAACCGCGCGCCGCTTTCGCGTGCCAGCCGGGCCAGCGCATCGGGGCACATGCCATGTTCGTCGCTGTCCACTGGCAGCAGCCGTCGGCCCAGTGCAGCGGCGGCCTGCAGCAGGCCGGGATAGACCAGCGCATCGCAGAGGATCGCATCATCGTCGCGGCCCTGGCTGACCAGGATCGCGGCAAGCGCCACCTGGGCGCCTTCGGTCAGCAGCAGGCAGGCGTCGTCCACCTTTCCCAGCATCGGTTGCAGCCAGCGCGCCGCTGCATGTCGGTCGGTCGGGTTGCCACCGCCCAGGTGGTAGGTCATCAGGTTCGGTGCATTGCTGCGCGCAAGCACGGCGGCCGCACCGCGGCGCAGCGTCTCGGCCAGCGCATCGGCATCGGGCACCGGCGGCACGTTCATGCTCAGGTCCACCGCCTGGTCGAAGCCGGCCTTGGGCGGTGCGATGAAACTGCCTTGTGGTCCGCGTGCTTCGATCAGGCCGCGCTTGCGTGCTTCATCGAAGGCGCGGGTGACCGTGGTCAGGTCGATGCCGAGCTGCTGCGCCAACGCGCGCTGCGAGGGCAGGCGCTGTCCGGGTGCGAGGCCGCCACGGCGCACCGTGCGTTCCAGCGAATTGACGATGCGCAGGTAGATCGGCCCGTTGTGCGCGAGCACGTCCTGCACCCATTCGCGCGCTGCGACATCCGGTCGCGGCATGTACGGAGCATGTCGGGGCGTATCGTTGCTTCCAACGGCGGGAGCCTGTCCATAACCATCGGTCGGTTCGGACAGGTGACCGCCGTTGTTGTTTGCGGCGGCCGCACCGGCCAGCGTCAGTGATGTCATTGCGCGTCCTCAGCGCTTGGCCTGCCAGGGGCAGTAGCAGCCCACGGCAAGCAGTCCCTTTGGGCGCACGGTCTCGCCGCGCACCAGTCTGTCCAGCAGCGGTTCGACAAAGCTGTTGGCCGAGTTGCAGACCATGCCGATGCTGTACGGCCCGGCATAGGCGAGGTGGCCCTGGCGATCCCAGATGGCTACGGCGGGGCTGGCCGGGATGTGTTCGATGCCATCAATGGTCGGCAGGTTGATCACCTTGTTGCGCAGCGGCTCGGGCAGCTCGCCCTGGGTACCGGGGCGGCGGATCGCATAGAAGTCGATGCCGGCGCGGCGGTACATGCTGATCAGGTAGCTCAGGTGCGCACCGGTCTCGCGGTTGCACACGCTGCAGGCCGGGTCCCAGAAATGCACCACGCGGATGCGGCCGGTATCACCGGCCAGATCGGCCGGCAGGCGCAGCTGCGAATCGTCGAAGACGATGGCCTGTTCGGTGAAGGTGGACTGCGCGCTGTAGCCGAAGTACTGCCACAGCGCAGCCGCGACGCCAGCCATGAACAGGCAGGCGAGGGCGATCATCGTCGGCAGCAGCCTGCGGCGACGCGGCGCGGCTGCGCCCATCAGGAATCTTCCCGGCCGAACTTGTGCACGTACTGCTTGCGCATCTCGCGGCAGGAATCGGCCTGCGCGCGGCGCTGGATCTCGCTACGCGACGGATCCTCGCTGCGCTGCACGCACTGCTCGATGGCGTGGCGTTCGGCGGCCTGCACGTCCACGGTCTGCGGCTGCAGGCAGACCCAGGCCAGCGCGGCCAGCATCAACACCACAAAGCCACCGCACCCGGCCATCACCAGGTGGAACTTCAGTTTCTCGGCGCGCATCGATGCACGTCCCTTCATCCATACATTGCATACAAAATATCATCTTGTATGGATGAAGTGCCATGCACCCGGTTCAGACGATGGCGTTGTGCCGGGCCTCGGGGGCTTCGGACAGAATCTCGTTCAGCTTGGCCAGCGCCCCGGCCAGCGCGCCCTGGTCGACCGCGCCGCCCAGCGACAGGCGGATCGCGTTGCCAGGCGGCGGCTCTTCCACGCTGAAGGCATCCGAGCTGGCGATGCCCAGGCCCTGTTCCTGTGCGGCCTGGATCAACCGGTACTGGTCCAGCCGTGGCGGCAGCGGCAGCCACACATGCAGGCCGGCCGGATGCGCCTGGGCGCTGGGCGGCAGGAACTGCGCGGCAATCGCCTGGCGCTCGCGCAGTTCCTGCTGGAAGCGCTGCACCATGTCCCGGGCCTGGCCGCTGCGGATCCACTGCGACGCCACCGCCACCATCGACTGGGTCGGCATCAGTGCGATCGCACGCAGGGCGTCCAGCACCGGTTCCATCGGCTCGCCGGCCGGCACCACCAGGTAGGCGGTGCGCAGGCCCGGCGCCAGGCACTTGGACAGGGTGGAGATGTAATACACCGGGCAACCGGCGTCGCGGTGGGCGGCCAGCGGTGGCGCGGCGTCACCGGCCAGCAACCAGTAGGGATCGTCTTCGATCACGGTCAGATCGTGGCGCTCCGCCACCGCCAGCAGGGCCTGCCGGCGCTGCGCCGACATCGTTGCCGTGGTCGGGTTCTGGATGGTCGGCACCAGGTACAGCAGGCGCGGGCGGCGTAGCTGGCAGGCCTCCTCCAGCGCGTCCGGCAGCATGCCCTCGGCGTCCATCGCCACCGGCACCACGCCCCGCTGCAGCACGCGCGCGGCGGCCAGCAGGCCCGGGTAGGTCAGCTGCTCAGCGGCGATCAGCTCGCCCGGCTGGGTGCGGGCCAGGATCAGCGCGCACAGCGCGGTCTGCGCGCCCGGGCAAATCACCACCTGGTCGGCGCCGACCGTGCCCAGCATTGGCGCCAGCCACTGCACGGCGGCGGCGCGGTCCTCACGGGTGCCGGCGCCGACGTGATAGCTCATCAGTTCGCCCTGGCCCAGCTGCTGGCCCACGTGCTGGAAGCCGGCCTCCATGCCCTGTGCGAACGGCGCGCTGCCCAGCAGCGGCGGGATGTTCATGCTCAGGTCCACCGAGGTGCTGCGGTTGCCGGCCGACAGCGCGATGAAGGTGCCGCCGGCGCCCTGCGCGTCGAGCAGGCCGGCCTGGCGCAGCTCGGCGAAGGCGCGGGTGACCGTGGTCAGGTCCACGCCCACCTGCTGGGCCAGGTCGCGCTGCGGCGGCAGGCGGTCGCCCGGGCGCAGCACGCCGTCATCCACCGCCTCGCGCACCTGCTGGGCAATCTGCAGGTACAGCGGGCCGGCGCCCTCGCGGAAGGGGCGAACCCAGGTGCGATTGGGGTGTTTCAGGCGGCGGCCGGCGGCAGGTGGCGTCATCGGTCAGTTTTTTCCATACGTACAGATGCACAAGTCCATACAATAATGTATCTTGTATGGGCTTGATTGGAGTGGTTCGCCTGCTTGTAGGCGACCTCGTACCCACAGTGTAGCCGCTCCACGCCCGGGCGCTGCGCGCAGGCGAGCCGGTCAAGCGCGCTTCTTCAACAGGGTTGACCTCCAATGAATATCTGCTGGAACCGCATCCGCCTGGCGCTGGTCGCCCTGGCCTGCGTCGGCCTGTCGGGCTGTGACTGGGTGCTGCTGGATTCGAAGGGCATGGTCGGGCTCGCCCAGCGCGACCTGATCCTGATCTGCATCGGCCTGATGCTGATCGTGGTGATACCGGCCATCGTGCTGACCTTCGTATTCGCCTGGCGCTACCGCGCTGGCAACACCAAAGCGAAATACACGCCGGACTGGTCGCACTCCACCAAGGTGGAAATCGTGGTCTGGGGCGTGCCGCTGATCATCATCGCGGTGCTGGCGGTGATCGTGTGGAAGTCGACCCACGAGCTGGACCCGTACAAGCCGCTGGACGTGGCCGGTGAGCCGCTGCACGTGGACGTGATCGCCACCGACTGGAAGTGGGTGTTCGTGTACCCGGACCTGGGCATCGCCACGGTCAACCAGCTCAACTTCCCGGCCAACCGCCCGCTGGCGTTCAACATCACCTCCAACTCGACGATGAATACCTTTTTCATCCCGCAGCTGGGAGGGCAGATCTACGCGATGGCCGGCATGCGCACGCAGCTGCACCTGATCGCCAACGAGCCCGGCCAGTTCCGTGGCATGTCCGGCAACTACAGCGGGCATGGCTTCTCGAACATGAAGTTCATCGCCACCGCCAGCAGCAACGAAGACTTCGATCGCTGGGTGGCCGAGGTGCGCAGCGCGCCGGACGCGCTCAGCTTCACGCAGTTCAAGGCGCTGGCCGCGCCGTCGAAGAACGCACCGGTGCAGCACTTCTCCAGTGTTGAACCGCTGCTGTTCAAGAAGGTCATCGACCAGTTCATCGGCGTCGGTGAGAACACCGCTGCTGCTACCCCGGCGGGCGCTGCCGGCGGTGCCCAGGTTTCCCAGGAGTAACGAACATGTTGGGTAAATTGACGTGGGAGGCCGTGCCACTGCACGAGCCGATCGTCGTGGTCACATTGGCGGCCATGGTGCTGGGCGGCCTCGCGCTGCTCGGCGCGGTGACGTACTTCAAGCTGTGGGGGCCGCTCTGGCGTGACTGGTTCACCACCGTGGACCACAAGAAGATCGGCATCATGTACGTGGTGGTGGCGCTGGTCATGCTGGTGCGTGGCTTTGCCGATGCGCTGATGATGCGCGCGCAGCTGGCGGCGGCCGGGCCGGGCAGTGACGGCTTCCTGCCACCGGAGCACTACGACCAGATCTTCACCGCGCACGGCGTGATCATGATCTTCTTCGTGGCCACCCCGTTCGTGGTCGGCCTGATGAACATCATCGTGCCGCTGCAGATCGGTGCGCGCGACATGGCGTTCCCGTTCCTCAACGCCTTCAGCTTCTGGATCTTCGTGGTCGGCGCAGCGTTGATGATGATCTCGCTGGGCGTTGGCGAATTCGCCATGACCGGTTGGGTCGCCTATCCGCCGCTGTCGGGCATCGAGTTCAGTCCAGGCGTGGGTGTCGACTACTACATCTGGGCATTGCAGGCGTCCGGTGTCGGCACCTTGCTGACCGGCGTCAACCTGTTCATCACCATCCTGCGCATGCGTGCGCCGGGCATGACCCTGATGAAGATGCCGGTGTTCACCTGGACCGTGCTGGTCACCAGCGTGATCATCATCGCCGCCTTCCCGATCCTGACCGTGGCGCTGGGTGCGCTCACCCTGGACCGCTACCTGGACTTCAACTTCTACACCAACACATTGGGTGGCAACCCGATGATGTACGTGAACCTGGTGTGGGCCTGGGGCCATCCGGAGGTGTACATCCTGGTGCTGCCGGCGTTCGGCATCTTCTCCGAAGTGACCGCCACGTTCGCGCGCAAGAAGCTGTTCGGCTACAAGTCGATGGTCGGTGCCACGCTGGCGATCGGCATCCTGTCGTTCATCGTCTGGCTGCACCACTTCTTCACCATGGGCTCCGGTGCCAGCGTCAATGCCTTCTTCGGCATCATGACGATGATCATCGCCATCCCCACCGGCGTGAAGATCTTCACCTGGCTGTTCACCATGTACGGCGGCCGCGTCGAGTTCAGCGTGCCGATGCTGTGGACCATCGCCTTCCTGGTCACCTTCACCATCGGTGGCATGACCGGCGTGCTGCTGGCCATCCCGGGCGCGGACTTCCTGCTGCACAACAGCCTGTTCCTGGTCGCGCACTTCCACAACACCATCATCGGCGGCGCGCTGTTCGGCTACCTGGCCGGCTTCGCCTACTGGTTCCCGAAGGTGTTCGGCTTCACCCTCAACGAGCGCCTGGGCAAGTGGTCGTTCGCCTGCTGGGTGATCGGCTTCTACCTGGCCTTCATGCCGCTGTACATGCTGGGTTTCATGGGCATGACCCGCCGCATGAACCAGTACGACAACCCGGCGTGGACGCCGTACCTGATCGCCGCCTTCATCGGCGCGCTGTTCGTGTTCGCGGGCATCATCCTGATGCTGGTGCAGATCTACGTGAGCGTGCGCGACCGCAAGCGCAACCTGGACCTGACCGGCGACCCGTGGAATGCACGCACGCTGGAATGGGCCACGCCGTCGCCGCCGCCGTTCTACAACTTCGCCGTGGTGCCCAAGGCCGATGAGCTGGACGCCTTCCACGAAGCGAAGAAGCGCGGCCTGCCGCCGCCGCCGAAGAAGTACGCACCGATCCACATGCCGAAGAACACCGGCGTGCCGCTGATCCTCAACATCTGGATCCTGGTGCTGTGCTTCGCCCTGGTCTGGCACATCTGGTGGATGGCCGCGGCCAGCTTCATCGCGATGATCGTCACCCTGATCGTGCGGTCCTACGACGAGGATGTGGACTACTACGTCAGTTCCGAAGAAGTGGCGCGCACCGAAGCGGCCAACCTTGCCAAGCTGAAGGAGGTACGCGCATGAACCTGTTGACCCGCCCCGAACTGGCCAGCGACACGCAGGCGCGCGAGGACCACCACGAGCACGACCACGGCCACGAACAGGGCGGCATGAAGGTGTTCGGCATGTGGGTCTACCTCATGTCCGACCTGGTGCTGTTCGGTTCGCTGTTCGCCTCGTACGCGGTGCTCAGCACCGCCTACGCCGGCGGCCCCACCGGCAAGGAGCTGTTCTCGCTGCCGTTCGTGATGGCCGAGACCTTCCTGCTGCTGGTCTCCAGCATCACCTACGGCCAGGCCGTGCTGGCGATGCACCGCCACGACACCTCGGCGGTGCTGCGCTGGCTGGGCGTGACCTTCGTGCTCGGCGCCTCGTTCATCGGCATGGAGATCTACGAGTTCTCGCACCTGATCCACGAAGGCGCAGGCCCCAGCACCAGTGCCTACCTGTCGGCGTTCTTCGCGCTGGTCGCCACCCACGGCCTGCACGTGGCCAGCGGCCTGATCTGGATGGCGGTGGTCATGCACCAGGTCTACCGCCGTGGCCTGACCCCGACCAACATCACCCGTGTGTCGTGCCTGAGCCTGTTCTGGCACTTCCTGGACCTGGTGTGGATCTGCGTCTTCACCTTCGTCTATCTGATCGGAGCCTTCTGACATGGCCCACGTCGAAACTTCGCGCGCCGGCAATGCGCACGGCTCCACCAAGTCCTACCTGATCGGCTTCGTGCTGTGCGCGCTGCTGACCGTGGTGCCGTTCGCACTGGTGATGAACCCGGTGCTGTCGCGGCCGCTCACGCTGTTCCTGCTGGTCGGCTTCGCGGTGGCGCAGATCCTGGTGCAGCTGGTCTATTTCCTGCACATGGACCGCAAGTCCGAAGGTGGCTGGAACCTGGCCAGCTTCGTGTTCACCCTGGTGATCCTGTTCATCATCGTCGCGTTGTCGGTGTGGATCATCTGGAGCATGCACTACCACATGATGATCAACTGAGCCTGCGAACCGTGAAAGGCATCGCGTTCCCCCAACGTGGCCTGCGGCTGGCCGCAGGCCTGCTGCTCGGCCTGCTGGCCGGCTGCAGTGCGCAGTCGCGCATGGACTTCTACTCCAAGGACATCGCCTGCGAAGAGCTCGGCCAGGAGTGGTCGATGCCCGACAGCCACGGCACCGTGCGTGGCCCGAAGGACCTGCAGGGGCAGGTGACTTATCTGTTCTTCGGTTTCACCAGTTGCCCGGACGTGTGCCCGACCACCATGGTCGAGCTGAGCCAGGTCAAGCACCTGATGGGCAAGGATGCCGACCAGCTGCAGGTGGTGTTCGTCAGCGTTGACCCGGCCCGCGACACCCCGGAGGTTGCGCGGACCTACGTGGAAGCGTTCGACCCCAAGGCAATCGCACTGGTCGGCAACGAAGCGCAGCTGGCGGCGATGGCCAGCGACTTCAAGGCGTTCTACGAAAAGGAACCCGGTCAAGTACCGGATACCTACACGATGAGCCACATTGCCGGTGGCTACGTGTTCGACCGCCAGGGTCGACTGCGCCTGTTCGCGCCCTACGGCATGCCGGTGGAAAAGCTGTTCTCGGACGTGCAGCGACTGCTGCTGGAGCCCGCTCATCCCGCCGCCGGCAACGACGCGCTGGCCAGCTGCCACCTCAAGCACAGCGGCACACTCGCCGCCCGCTGACGCCACCTTTACCGCGGTGGGTGCCGACCGTTGGTCGGCACACCCCCACACCAATCCCCGGCCGGCCAGGAGAGCCAGCCGGCCGGGGCACCGCTCAACGCCTTACTTGGTCTCTTCCCACTGCACCACGTCCGGCTCGGTGGCGCGGATACCGGCGGTGGACAGCAGCCTGGTGGTCGCATCCAGTGCCGCGTTCACCGACGGATACTCCACGATGGCCTGGCCCGAAGCCTTCGACACCTTCACCACGGTGCCACCGGTGGCCGTAGCCGCGCGCTGGGCCGATGCCGCATCGGTGAAGAACACCTTGACCCGCGAGGTCGCCACCACCGGCGCTCCGTCGCGGGAGACCGCCGCCGCGAACTTGCCGGCACCGGCATCAGCAGGCGCGGCCGCTGCGCCATCCAGCGAACGCTTGGTACGCGAACTGGTGGTCGCCGCCGCCTGCGGGGTGATCGTGAACTGACCGCCGCTGGCCTGCTTCACGGTGGTCGAGGGAGACAGCTGGAAGCGCGTGCCGCCCACATCGAACGAGCGGCCGGTAGCGGACGCCTTCAGTTCCTGCGCATCCACGGTCGACAGGGTCCTGGCTGGAGGGGTCTGCCCCGAGCTCTGTGCCCAGGCAGGGGAGGTCATCGCCGCGAAGGCGAGCGTGCTCAACAGAATGGTGGTCTTCATCATCAGTGCCCCAGAACGCGGATCTTGAAGAATTCGAGGTTGCCGCGCGAAGCTGCGGTCGCGGCCTGCCCCATGTCGGTCACTTCCAGCGTCCAGGTGCCGCTGGCATTTTCATCCAGGAAGGCATTGCTGGACAGCAGGTCCCAGCTGGTGAAGTTGCTCTGCGCGCCACCCGTGCCCGAACCGATCGCGGTGAACGCCGGTTGCACCACGCTGCGGGTGCCGCTGGGCGACACCAGCACGAACTGCAGCTGGCGCGTGTTGCGGTGGTTGACCCGGAAGCCCAGCTGCACGCTTTCGATGTTGCGCGCGCCGTTGGCCAACTGGAAGGTCAGGCGTGCGGCGGCAGCCGAGGTGTTGCCGATGGCCACGGTACGCGTGGTGTTGCGCCAGCCGCTGTCGACCAGCGCACCGAGCGACTGGAAGTTCTCGGCGACCTGCACTGCACGTGCAGCGTTGACCACGCCGAAGCCATACCAGTTGCTGTAGGCACGGCCGGCAGCATTCACCGTCCAGCCCGGCACCAGCGTGCGCCCGTCGGCCAGTGTCACCGCCGGCTGGTTCGGGTGGTTGCGGGTGGCGGTGGTGGCCAGGATGTACTTCACATCGCGATAGGACAGGTTCGGATTGGCTTCCAGCACCAGCGCCGCCACGCCCGACACCATCGGTGCCGACGCGGACGTGCCGTTCATCTTGGCGGTGTAGTTGCAGGTGCTGTCGATGGCCGACAGGTTGCTGTCCAGCGTGTTCTGGCGGTTGGTGTTCTTGTTGCTGCCCTGCGCGCACCCGGTCACGTCGGTGGTGACGATGGCCGGGTCGTAGGCGCGTGCCACCAGGCCCGGGGCGTACTGCGCCTGCAGGCCGTACTCGCCGCCAAAGGCCGACACCCACAGCGCCGAGCCGGTGGAGGAATACGACGAGCGCACGCCATCGGCGCGCACCGCGCCTACGGTGATGACGTTGAACAGGTTGTTGCGCGGGTCGCGGCCAGCCGGCACGCAGCCGGTGTTGCGGTTCTTGGTGTCGGTGGTGCAGACATCCTGGGTCTGGCTGATCGAGGCATTGTTGAAGTTGTTGCCGGCCGACTTCACGTAGATGCCGCCGCGGCCACCGCGCGTACCCGACAGGGCCTGCTCATACGAACGAATCGTGTTTTCGCTGTACGCCAACGGCAGGTTCGGATTGCCCGGGCCGGCGCCCCAGCTGTTGTTGAACACCTGCACGTCGGCCGACTCCGCGCCGTCCCACCAGGCGTACTCGATGTTGCTCTGCTGGTTGCCCAGGGCTGAGCGCGAAATCGGGTTGAAGCCCTTCAGCGTCGCCGCCGGGGCCACACCGCGCACGCCCAGGTTGTTGGCGCCCACCGCACCGGCGATGCCACCGACCATCGTGCCGTGGTTGTCGACATCCGGGTTGGTCGGGGTGGGGTTGTTCGAGCCATTGGTGAAGTTCTTGCCGGCTACCGCGGCCACGTTGGCCGCCAGGTCCGGGTGGGCGATCTGCAGGCCGTCGTCGACGATGGCGATGGTGACGCCCTGGCCACGGATGCCATTGCGGAACAGGCCATCCACGTTCAGGTCGTTGCCGGCTACCGGCAGCGTGTCGGCCGGGACCGTCTGCCCGGTATTGAGCAGGTGCCACTGGATACCCGCCAGCGGATCGGCCTGTTGGGCCTGGGCGGTGACGGCCAGGCTGCCCAGCACCAGGGCAGTGGCGAGGGCCAGGTGCGCGGCGCGCGGTGGCACGTTGCGTTGCGTGTGTCGCTTCATACACGAATCCTTCTGTTGTGAATCGGCATGGCAGGACGGCGGGGCGGAACTGCCCCATCGCAACGAGCCAAACGCGACACAACGAAGAACTCCCTACCTCTTCACACAAGCAATGTGCAGATGTGCCGATTGCGTCACAAACGCTTATGCCGCGGGGTAATGACGACCGCCGTGCCCCGCATCTGGCGGACGCCAATCCTGATTGGCACCTGCATCCACGCATGGCGTGGATCTACCAGGTATCATCGCGCGCCCTCACATCGCGCTGTGTTACTACAGCCCGTGCACCCTTCCGCACGGAGCACGATGATGGTCAATCCGCTCGCCCAGGCCCATCGCGGCCTCGGCACCACGCTGTTCAGCCTGTTGAACCCGATACCCTTCGGCTTCTTCGTCGGTGCACTGATCTTCGACGCTATCTACCTCAACAGCGCCGAGGTGATGTGGGGCAAGGCCGCCGCCTGGCTGATCACCTTCGGCCTGCTGATCGCCATCCTTCCGCGCCTGATCAACCTGTTCGCGGTCTGGCGCCCCAACGGCACGGCCACCCGTATCGACCGCATCGACTTCTTCCTCAACCTGGTCGCGGTGGTGCTGGCCATCTGGAACGCCTTCGTGCACAGCCGCGATGCGTATGCCGTTGCAGTGCCAGGCACGATCCTGTCGGCGCTGACCGTGGCCCTGATCGCCTTGGGCCTGATCCTGCTGTCACTGCAGCCGCCGGTGCTGCAGGGAGGTCGTCATGGCTAAGCACATCCTGCCCACCGTCGCCGCCTTGGCATTGGCCGCCGCCCTGTCGGCCTGCGCCGGCAAGGCCGAGTACCATCCGGCCGACCAGTCGGGCCCGCAGCCGCCGCTGCCCAAGCCGGCCAACTTCCTGATGCCGCCGATGCAGGTGCCCAAGGGCGTCGGCTGGGCTGATGGACAGACCCCCACGGTGGTCGAAGGCCTGAAGATCGAGCGCATCGCCGCCAACCTGCAGCATCCGCGGCGGCTGCTGACCCTGCCCAACGGCGATGTACTGGTGGTGGAAGGCAACGGCCCCGGCGAAGAACCGGTCACCACGCCCAAGCAGTGGATCGCCGGCAAGGTGAAGGCGCGCTCGGGCAAGGCCGGCAAGGGCGGCAACCGGGTCACCCTGCTGCGCCGCACGCCGGGCATGAACACCTGGACCCAGCATGTCTACATCGAAGGCCTGCATTCGCCGTTCGGCATCCAGCTGATCGGCGACACGCTGTACGTGGCCAACACCGGCAACATCGTGCAGTACCACTACGTGCCTGGTGAAACCCGCATGTCCGACAAGGGCCGCGAGTTCACCGACCTGCCCAGCACCATCAACCACCACTGGACCAAGGAACTGCTGGCCAGCCGCGATGGCAGCAAGCTGTACGTGGGCGTGGGCTCCAACAGCAACATCACCGAAAATGGTCTTGCCGTCGAATACCGCCGCGCGGTGGTGCTGGAAGTGGACGTGGCCACCCGTGGCAGCCGCATCTTTGCGTCGGGCATCCGCAACCCGACCGGGCTGGACTGGGAGCCGAGCACTGGCCAGCTGTGGGCAGTGGCCAACGAGCGCGACGAGATCGGTGCCGACCTGGTGCCTGATTACCTCACCTCGGTGAAGGAGGATGGCTTCTACGGGTGGCCCTACAGCTACTACGGCCAGCACGTGGACGAGCGCGTGCAGCCGCAGCGGCCGGACCTGGTATCCAAAGCGATCGTGCCGGATTACGCCATCGGCTCGCACGTGGCGCCGCTGGGCCTGCTGTTCTACACCGGCCAGGCGCTGCCGCCGCAATACCACGGCGGTGCCTTCATCGGCGAACACGGCAGCTGGGACCGCTCGCCGCTGAGCGGCTACGAAGTGGTCTACGTACCGTTCAAGGACGGCAAGCCGACCGGGCGGCCGCAGACCGTGGTCAGCGGCTTCGCCTCGAAGGACGAGAAGACCCTGATGGGTGCACCGGTGGGCATGGCGATGGACGCCGAAGGCGCGCTGCTGGTGGCTGATGACGTGGGCGACGTGGTGTGGCGGGTGTCAGTCAAGTAGCTGTGTAGCGTCGAGCCATGGCCGGAGAACATCCGGTAGAGTCGACTGTCAGTCGACTCGAGCGCGCAGCGCGTGCTTCCCCGGTAAGCAGCGAAGGGCAGTCGACACTACACTGTCGACTCCGCCCTGCCGGTTCTGCCACCGGGTTCAGCGTGCCCGGAACCCGCTGAACACCGACTCGGCAGCAAACCCCACGCCACCCAGCAGCACGCCGAAATACACCACCGTGGCCACCACGAAACCATAACCGGCGGCCACCGCCGCACCATCGCGCTGGATGAAGCCAATCGCAAACGACATCAGCGCCAGTGCCGGCAGCGTGTTGCTGAAGGGAATCGGTCCGGCCGGCGCCATCAGCAGCAGGGTCGCGAACACCAGCATCAGGTTGTTCAGGCGCATCATCTTCTTCGAGCGCACCATCACCGCCAGCCGCATCGGCCGCGACAACCGCTCCATGCGGTGCACCCACTTCAGCGCACGGCCGAGGTTGGCCTTCAGCTTGTCGGTGGCGATCTCGCGGCGCGCAAGCTTCTGCGGCACCCACAGCGGGCGGTTGCGCACCCGGCTCAGGCCGATCAGCAGGATCGAGGCACCAAACACCGTACTCAGCCCGGGAATCGACACCGGGATGATGAAGATGGCCGACAGCAGGATCACGATCAGCAGCAGGCCTTCATCGCCCAGCGCGCTGAGCAGGGTGCCGACGCTGACCTGTTCGCCGGGCAGCTCGTCGATCATCTGCTCGATCTGCTGGGCCAGGGGGGCGCTGTCGTCGGTTTCGGGGGCACGGTAGGTCATGCGTCGCAAGCTTCTCCAGGGAAGGGCGGTCAGCGGGCCGTCCTGCGGTGGGGGACGCACAGGCTCCTGCAGTATCCCGGCCAACGTGGGCAAAGAGGTGAACCGGGCATGAGGGGGTAAACTGGCGTGCCCCGCACGAGTTGAACGCAATGGACATGGGCCGCAGGCAATCGACCATCGAACTGGTCGCCATCGACATGGATGGCACCCTGCTGGACCCGTCGCACCAGCTCACCCCACGCGCCAGGAAGGCCATCGCGCAGGCGCGCGCGCTGGGCGTGCACATCGTGCTGACCAGTGGCCGCCCGGTTCCGGGCCTGGCGCCGTACCTGCACGATCTGGGCATCACCGGCAACGACGACTACTGCATCGCCTGCAATGGCGGCCTGGTGCAGCGCATCGGCACGCGCGAAACCGTGGTCGAGTACCCGCTCAGCTTCGACGACTTCCTGTTCTGCGAGCAGGTCGCCCGCGACCTGGGCGTGCACTTCCAGGCGCTGGACAGCCAGCGCATGTACACGCCCAACCAGGACATCAGCTACTACACCGTGGCCGACTCGCATCTTTCGCGGATGCCGCTGTCGTATCGCCGCGTGGAAGACATGGACCCGTCGATGTCCTTCATCAAGCTGATGATGATCGACGCGCCGGACGTGCTGGATGCCGCCATCGCGCGCCTGCCCAGCGAGCTGACCGAGCGCTTCGCGGTACTGAAGAGCGCCCCGTTCTTCCTGGAAGTGTTCGACCACCGCGCCGGCAAGGGCCCGAGCCTGCAGAAGCTGGCCGAGCATCTGGGCATCGACCGCGCCAACGTGATGGCCATCGGCGACCAGGAAAACGATCTGACCATGCTGCAGTACGCCGGTACCAGCGTGGCGATGGGCAATGCCATTGATGCGGTGAAGGCGGTGGCGCGGTTTGAGACCAGCAGCAATGCTGATGACGGCGTGGCGCACGCCATTGAGGCCTACGTATTGCGTTGAGGCGCCAAGCGGCGCTCAGCGCCTCAGGCCCAGCACGCAGTGCGGAGCATCGCGCTGGCTGCGGACGATGATCTCCTGCGCTCCTACGGTGAGCGAATGGTGCTGCTCGTGGTTCCGCGCGATCAATGGCGCACCATGGCTGGGTGGATAGATGAATGGCTGCAGGGTGTAACGCTTAGCCAACCGCTCCAGTGGGAAGCATGGCGTATCCACGAACGTGACGAACAGAAGGCGGATTTCATCGTCCTCGCCGCGTATAACGCGATACTCCACGTTATCGATGGCAAAGCCATCGGCGGTCAGCATCGGCTGTGACCGGTAGATGCGCGGTCCTGCATCCTTCTCAAATGAAAACGGCGCGATGATGCCCAGCTCATGCAACTGGGCCGGGCTGATCGGCGACGGCGTGGTGACGAGCGCGTCGATCAGGGCATCCAGACGCTGTGGGGAACGCACTTCAACTCTGTCGTGCGATAGCGCAGTTTCCATGCACGAAAGCAACATCATGCCAACGCTGGCTATTGCTTTCCAGGTGGTCCAGCGGGTCATCAAGGCTCCTGCCAATATGGAATCGGGTATCTGAAGATACCGGACAGGACGATACCTGCGTATAGCCGCGCTGTACCACGGTGCAATGGCGGATGCGGCAGTGCGATGCAAGAATTTCGCACGTCGAAATCACCCCACCGAATCCCACGGCAGATGATCGTCTTCGTCTGCTGACCGGCGCGCAGCGCGCCGTCACCCCCTCAACGCGA
The DNA here is from genome assembly GCF_059371375.1 of Stenotrophomonas sp. YJH_SMC_64. Lineage (NCBI taxonomy): Bacteria > Pseudomonadati > Pseudomonadota > Gammaproteobacteria > Lysobacterales > Lysobacteraceae > Stenotrophomonas > Stenotrophomonas sp. YJH_SMC_64. Next base: position 61,412 of record NZ_JCAFUN010000020.1, read on the forward strand.
TCGCACCGCCAGCCAGGGCGCCGACACCGGTGCTGCAACGCGCTGGGCGTGCGCCTGCGCCGCTCTCTCCCTGCACCTGGATCTGCCCATGAACACCCCACCCACGACGCGCCTCGCCCTGGCCATCATCGCGGCCATCACCGCACCTGCGTACGCCGCAGAAACGCACGATGCCGCGCACGACTCGCCCACCACGCTCAACGCCCTGCAGGTGATCGCCACGCCGCGCGGTGCGGCCGTGGCACCGACCCAGGTGGTCGGCCCCAACCGCTACATCATCAAGGCCGAAGACCTCGACGCGATAGTCACCGGCAACAACGGCCTGGCCATGCTGAAGCAGGTGCCGGGCGCGAGCTATACCGCCACCGATGGGCTGGGCCTGGATATCTCGGCGACCAGCCTGTTCGTGCGCGGCTTCCGCATGAACGAAATGGGCATCACCTTCGAAGGCGTGCCGCTGAACGACAACGGCTTCCTCTCGCTCACCGGCACCAGCGTGGTGAACGTGGGCGTGCCCGATGGCATCGGCGCGATCACGGTCAGCCCCGGTGGCGCACCGGTCAGCGTGTTCTCCAGCAGCGTCAACGGCGGCAGCCTGGAATACCGCCTGCGCGAGCTGCAGGACACGCCCAGCCTGCGCGTGAAGCAGGGCGTGGGCAGCAACAACACGCTGGTCACCACCGTATCCGGGCAGAGCGGCCAGCTCGGCGAGCATGGCCCGAAAGTGCTGGTCGACCTGCAGCGTGTGTCCGCCGACAAGTACCAGGGCGAGGGCACGCAGAACTTCCTGCGCGGCGACCTGAAGCTCCAGCAGGACGTCGCCTGGGGCGATTTCACCGTGTTCCTGTCCGACAGCAAGGCCAAGGTCTGGGGCTACAACAACATCTCCTTCGACATGATCCGCAAGCTGGGCTGGAAGGCCGACATCTTCTACCCGGACTACGCTTGGGCGTACTACGTGGCCTCGCCGGAGAACGCAGACAAATCCTGCGGCGCCTATACCTGTGGTGAGCTGTCCGGGCTGATTCCCTACGACACCGGCCAGAGCACGCGTGACCGCGTGTCCTCGATCAACCACCGCTTCCAGATCACGCCGGCGCTGAGCGGCAACGTGCAGCTGTACAACGCCAACAGCCACACCCAGGCCACGCTGACCGACCCGAACGTGCCGTCGCCCAACGGCGCGCCGTTCTCCGAACAGGTGCAGACCCCGCGCCTCAACCGGCTGGGCGGCATGCTCAACCTGCAGTTCGAGACCGGCGCGCACACCTTCACCGCCGGTTTCTGGCAGGAGAAGAGCAAGGCCGCCGCCAAGACCGAGTGGTACCAGCAGCCACTGCTGGGCAAGGGCCCGCCGCTGAAGGCCACCGGTCCGTTCGATGTGTACGGTCCCGCGTTCAAGACCGACAACGCATCGAGCTGGGTGACCCGCTCGCGCCAGTTCTACCTGCAGGACGACATCGTGCTGAACGACACACTGAAGCTGGGTGTCGGCTTCAAGGCCGTGGACTTCCGCACCAGCGGCGGCGGTCTCGGTGACGCCAAGGACCGGCCGGTGAACGGCACGCTGCGCGCGAAAAGCAACTTCCTGCCGCATGTCTCGCTGTTCTGGAGCCCGACCGAATCCACCGATGCCTTCATCGACCTGGCCAACACCATGAACGGCTACCGCGTCGCCCAGCGCGGCAACATCGGCTACACCGCCTCGGCCTGGACCATCACCGACCAGGAAGAGTTCGATCGCGTGGCGGGCACGCTGCGTCCGGAGAAGAACTGGAACCTCACCGTGGGCGCGTCGCATCGCTTCGACCGGCTGACGATCACCGGCGATGTGTTCTACAACGACGTCCGCAACCGACTACTGTCGGCCGCCATCGGCACTCAGTTCGCACAGATCAATACCGTGCGGTTGATGCCGAAGATGCACGTGATCGGTGCCGACCTCGGCATCACCGCCGATCTGAGCGACCACCTGCAGTTCTACCAGGGCGTGGCCGTGGCCCGTTCCTACTACGACAGTGACTTCGTGGTGGGCGACACGGTGTACCCGATCAAGGGCAACGCCCAGCCGGGTTACCCGCAGATCTCGCTGGTCAGCGACCTGTCGGCGCATTTCGGCGATTGGCGTTTTGGTGCCACCAGCACCTCGTACCTGCGCCAGCCCTTCACCTACGAGAACGACATCCGCGTGCCGACCTTCTGGCAGGTCAACACCTATGCGGCCTACCGCTTCGGTACGGACAGCGCGGTGCCCGGCCTGGAGCTGCGGCTGGACGTGAGCAACCTGTTCAACCGCCACAACATCGGCACCGCCACCATCGCCGGCTCGTCGTTCTCGGGGGATTACCAGACCCTGCAGCGCAGCGCGCCACGGCAGCTGATGTTCAGTACCTCGATGACGTTCTGAGGCAACGAAGGCCGGGGTCAGAGCCCTTTGCTGCGCAAAGGGATCCGACCCCGCAGCCATCCCGTGATCGGGGTCAGATCCCTTTGCGCAGCAAAGGGCTCTGACCCCAGACCCAGCTTTGCGCGGCCGGCAGCGATTTTCCGGCAGCGACGCAAGGTTCCCACAATGTTGCTGGGTCATCCTGTTGGCATGGCACAGCACAACCCGCGAACCCTGCTGTTCGGCATCCGGGGCCCAGGACGGCCCAGGCAGGCGCTGTCCGTGACGCCTGTGATCGACCTGGAGGCCGAGTACCAGTTCTGGCACGTCTACGAGCGCGTGGTCCGTCCGTTGCCCGGTGGGGGGCTGCGGCTGGCCTGGCTGGTGTGCCAGAAGGTGTACCGGGACCGGTGGCAGCACCCGGACGACAGCGACGAGGCGGCGTTGTCGCGGGTGCTGTTTGGCGGGAACATGACGGCTGACCGGGCGTCGGAGCTGGCGGAGCTGCACGCGCTGGTCAGCCGTCGGGTGGCGCTGCTGGCGAAGCGTGGGCGGGTGGATTCCGCGGCGTGATGGCGGGGCGGCATTAGCGCCGCCAGGCGGCCATGACCCGCTCCTGGTAGAGTCGACTGTTAGTCGACTGCTCTTCGCGTCGGCCCACCAGGAGACCGCGCTTCGCGCGCGAGTCGACTAACAGTCGACTCTACCAACGACCACTCGGGACGGTGCTTCTAGGGCTTTCCCCGGTCCAACTGCCGGTAACCAATAGCCTCAGCCAGATGCGCTGTCTGGATCACTTCGCAACCCGCCAGATCAGCAATCGTGCGCGCCACCCGCAGGATTCGATGCATCGCACGTGCCGAAAGCTGCAGACGCTCGATGGCCTGCTCCAACAGATCCTGGTCGGCCTCGCTCAGTTTGGTGCACGCACGCAGCGCCGCTGGCGGCAGATGCGCATTGAGCGCGCCACGCGCCTGCTGCCGGGCATGGGCGGCCTCCACCCGTGCACGCACCGCAGCACTGGGCTCACCCAGTGGCGTGCTTTCCCGCAGCTCCACCGCGTCCATCCGCGTCACGCCGATATGCAGATCGATGCGGTCCAGCAACGGACCGGACACCCGTGCGCGATAGCGGTTGATCCGTTCATCGCTGCACAGGCAGCGGTTGCTGCGGTCACCGGCCCAGCCGCACGGGCAGGGATTCATCGCGGCCACCAGTTGGAACCGCGCGGGGTACTGCACGCTGCGTGCTGCGCGGGCGATGCGGATGTGGCCGGACTCGAGTGGCTCGCGCAGGGTTTCCAGTGCGCTGCGGTTCCACTCTGGAAGCTCGTCAAGGAAGAGGACTCCATGGTGGGCCAGTGATATCTCACCGGGGCAGGGCGGGTTGCCCCCACCCACCAGCGCCGCCGCACTGGCACTGTGATGCGGTGCCCGAAAGGGCCGCTGCCGCCACCGTCGCGGGTCCAGTCCTTCGCCACTCACCGATGCAATCGCGGCCAGCTGCAGCGCCTCAGTCTCTTCGGTATCCGGCAACAGGCTGGGCAGGCGCGAAGCCAGCAGGGTCTTGCCGCAGCCAGGACTGCCGATCAACAACAGATGGTGCCCACCGGCGGCAGCCACTTCCAATGCGCGTCGTGCATGCGCCTGCCCGCGCACGTCGGCCAGATCGGGTAGTGGCAACGGTGTCGTGTCCACGCGTTCCACGGGCGGCAACAGGCGCGGATTGCCCAACCCGGCGCAGCATTCCAGTAGCGTGCGCGCAACGCGCACGTCTGCGTGCTCGGCCAGCGCAGCCTCTGCTGCATTGCCGGGCGGCACCACCAGGATGCGCCCGGCTTCAGCGGCTGCAATCGCGGCCGGTAGTGCACCGGCCACCGGCCGCAGCTCGCCGGTCAGCCCCAGCTCGCCCAGAAACTCGTACTGCAGCAGCGACTGCGGATCGACCTGGCCGCTGGCCGCGAGAATGCCCAAGGCAATCGCCAGATCGTAGCGCCCGCCTTCCTTTGGCAGGTCGGCGGGCGCCAGATTCAGGGTGATGCGCCGCTGTGGAAAGTCGAAGCGAGCGCAGAGCAGGGCGGCCCGCACACGCTCGCGGGATTCGCGCACGCTGGTTTCGGCCAGGCCCACGATCTGGGTGACAGGCAGGCCGCCAGAGAGATGCACTTCCACCCGCACCAGCGGGGCATCGACCCCGGCGCGGGCACGGCTGTGGACCAGCGCCAGGCTCATGTGTGGTTTCCTGCGGATGGATGTTCGATGGTGCGGCAGGCATTCGGCACGGCGCCATCGGGCATTGCGGGTGAAACGGCTAGGGGGATTCCGGTCAAGGGCGATCCTTCGCTCTGAATAGTCATCGCTGCGCATCAGGAGTCGCCTCGCTGAAGCGTCAAAATCGCGCCTCGATCCCCGATGGATGCACTCAACCGGCGGTTGCATAATCAGCGTACGAGGCGGTTCTTGCTTCGGCCTGCGTCTGAGTAGAGAGGATGGAATGAAGATTGTTGCAGCACAGATGCGATCAGCCCCTGGCGACATCGATGGCAATATCGAACGGCACGTGCACTTCATTGAACGGGCCGTCTCGTGTGGCGGTGCGGCGGTCTTCTTTCCGGAGATGTCGCTGACCGGCTATGAGCCGCGGTTGGCCGAACAGCTGGCAATGACCCCAGATGACGCGCGTCTGGAGGTATTCCAGTCTCTGAGCGATCGGCACCAGATTCTGGTCGCAGTCGGTGGGCCATATCGTGGCAACGATAGGCCGGAGATCGGCATGTTCGTCTTCCGCAGCGGTCAGGCACCGGCTGTCTACACCAAGCAGATGCTGCATCCCGACGAACTACCTTATTTCAAGGCAGGAACCACGTCCCTGTCAGTAACCATTGGGCAGGAAATTCTGGTCCCCGCCATCTGCTTCGAGTCGCTACAGATGGAAAGTGCATTGCGGGCCAAGGACGCGGGAGCGACGGTCTACGTTGCCAGTGTTGCAAAGAACATGATCGGTATGGAGCGGGCTCACCGCCACTACGCAACAGTCGCGCGGGAGCTTGGGATGAGCGTGTTGGTATGCAACGGCGTGGGCCATGCCGATGGATTCGAGATGACGGGAGGGTCCGCCGCCTGGGACAACAGGGGGGCGCTGAAGTGCCGCGCCGGAACTGGAGACGAGGCATTGGTGGTGTATGACCTCGCAGATCAGAGCGGTAGTGCCGTGACACTCCCAGCAATGGGCACGCTCGGGAGTGCGGGCTAACGCCCGGAAGGCTTGAGATGTTCGGAGGGAGCATTCGCCTGATTCCGTCCAGGCAGGAACCCTGGCGTTCTCATGAAGAACCCAAGCGTCACGTTGCCATCAACCCAACCGCGGCCCCTGCCGGCTCTCTTCCTGCTGCCGTTCCTGCGCTTGCGCCAGCTGCTGCGACTGCTCCCGATCCTGAGCGCCGAGGCTCCGGTTGGCCGCTGCATACTGCTGCTCCGGTGCGACCGCCAGGGCCTCCTGTGTTGGCATCTGCACCCGGTTGGCGGCGGGGTCCGATGACGCGCCCGGTCCTGAGCGCGTCACGAACAGCGTGGCGCCCGCAGCACGGGTTTCGGTGGCTTCACTCAGTGCCATGTCTACCTGGTCGCCGGGCTTGAACCCGGCTTCTGCTGCAAGCCGGTAGGCGCTGGCCAGCAGGCGGTCGCTGCTCTGGTCCCACGGCTTGTTGTTCTTCTCATCCAGCATGGCTACCGACGAGCGCAGCTGTTCCAGCAGCCCGCTGCCATCTGGGCGCAGGGCCGTGCCGGGGTGCCGGTCTACGTCAGCGTCGTGCTGCGTGGCAGGCCTGGAGGTGTGTGGCGGCGATGCACTCGGTGCGGGCTCAGGTGAAGTTGGCGCGCGCGGCAGGGCATCCGCGGGCTGCTGCTCCGCAGTCGAGCGCTGCACGTGTGCCTGGGCAATCTCCTGTGGCGTGGTGACGCAGACGATCTGCATGCGCTCGTCATCTTTCCCGGCCAGTGTGGCCAGCGAGCCATCCTTTTGCACCTGCAGCATGAACGTACCGAAGTCGGGCACGGCGCTTGCATGATCCTGGGCAACGGCGGCTACGGCGTCATCAATCTCTTCTGCACTGCGCACAATGCCGGCACTACGGTAGGCGTCCACCACCTGGCTGCGCAGGCCGTATTCGGTTGGCGTGGGGTTGGCCCGGGCGATGTCGGCCATGGACGTCAGCTCCTGTACGCCGGCCTGCTGGCTCTGGCGCGTACGATTGAGCTCCTCGACGATGCTGCCCTCGGCCGGGTTGGTGCCATACAGCCAACCCGGCGTTTGCCACTGCCCGTTGGGGTCCTGCGTGTACTTCTCGCCGTTGGAAGCGCGCAGGGGCTGCGTCTGGGTCAGCGCGTTGGTGATCACCTCCGGTACCGGCTCAATGGTGGCGAACTCGTGCCAGTTGTACTGGTTGAACGCCACCTGGTAACGGGCGGCAAGCGCCTCCGGAGTGTTCAAGGCGTTCTGGGCAATGATGCGCTGCGATTCCCGTTCCAGTTGGCCCGACTTTTCCGGGCTGACAGGCACGCTGTAGTCAAAAGGGACGCGTCCATCAATCATCGAGTGGATGGAGAGGTTCCATTCGCCGTTGTGCGGATTGCGCACGTAGTGGCGGTTGGTTTCAAACGGCTCGCGCGGCGGCGTGCTCTCGCCGCCTGCATCAAGCTTGAAGGGGTTCTGCGGCTTGGGCAGGTTGGCCATGCCCAGTGAATATGAGTCGTTGGCGGCCTTGTAGTTCAGCTCATCCAGCAGCCGGCCACCGGCGACCATCGTGATCTCGCGGTAGCTTCCGTCGGGCTGCGGTGTGCGCACGCTGCGGCTCCAGGTGCCCTTGGCATCTTCCGGATCGCGGCTCCATTCGTTGCCGCTGCGGTCCACCTGGGTGTAAACCGCCTTCTTGTCCTGGTACTGAGCCCAGTACTCACCGCCGAAGCCACCGGCCACGCCGCCCAGCAGCCCGGTAGCCAGCGCACCTGGCCCGGTCCACGATCCGGTGAACAATCCGTACCCCGCGCCCAGCAGGAAGCCGCCACCGAAGCCGCCTGCAGTGCGCCCCACGAAGTGGGTGGCCGCGGATTTTGCGCCGGCGTTGTTGCCCTCGCTGTGCAACTCGGCCACGCGGTGGCCGGTGATGGCGAAGTCCACGGCCAGTGCGGCAACACCCGCGGCCCCGAGTACGCGCGCGCCGGTGATCTGTCCGCGCGCGGCGGCAGCTTCGGCGGCGCCTTCCGCAGCGCCAGCGCGCCCAGCAGAGCCGGCCAGTTCCGGAGCGGTGGTTGCCGGGCCAGGGCGCACGATGGTCAGTGGCATCTCCGGGTTGAACGCCGTACGCACGCGGGCCGCGGTGTGCTCGCTCAGCGGCAGGCGGCCGCCCTGGTTGGCCTCCTGGATTGCGGTGCCCAACGATGCGCGGCCCCCCCAGCGCTCGCTCAGGGTGGAGTTGCCGGATTGGTCGATGGCATCCAGCGCCGCCGTCACGTTGGCTTCGGAGTGGGTGACGCCGCGCCAGCGCAACTCGGTCGGGTTGAGGGTCTTCAGTTCCGCAATCTGCGCGGCGTGGGTGCGCTGGTAGCCGTCCAGATCGGCGAAGAAGGTGCGGATCCTGGCGTTGGCTTCGGCCGGGGTCATGTTCTCCGGCGTGTTGGTGACCAGGTCGCCGTTGAGGATGCCGGCGCGAAGCGTGAACTCCAGGTTCTGGATGCGGGCAGCCATACGCTCGGCGGCGGCAGCGCGCACATCCGGCGCAGAATCCTTCGCCAACAGCGCTCGGCCATCGTAGGTTTCTGCGAGGTCGTCGAGAACGAACTTCAGTTGATCCGAGTACGCACTCAACGGGCCGCCCGAGTGCGGCGATATACCCAACCGGGTTGCCAGCGCGGGGTTCGCGGGCAGGTTGAGGATGTTGTCGGAACCGTGGAGCGTGAAATGACCACTCCTGGCAAGCGACTTCAGCAGCTGGCTTTGTTCGAACGCATTCTGTTCGATCAGATGGTGTCCCTGGAAAACCGGTGTGTCGGCCATGCGCACCACCTCATTCAAGAATCCGTTTGAAGGAGCTCGTCCTAGAGATCGGCTACATCGCGCAGCCGTACGCCGGAGAAGTTGGCGGCATTCAATGCATCAAACATCGCGCGGTCGCAGATGGGCGGTGCGCCCATGCGATCCTGGCGGAAGATATGGGCATCACCCACAACGTCCTGTTTGAACACCAGGCTGGCGCCGCCGACGAGGCTGTAAAGCTTCTCGTCCTCGCCGGTCTGATAATTGTGGTCGAGCTTGATTCTCACGCGGGACGAGGCTTCATCCAGGGCGTCGAGCCTGCGCAGCACATTGCCCAGGTAGTACTGGGGCCCGGGGCTGCCGTCGGCAAGGCTGAAGTCGCAGGCCACAAAGGCAAACGCCTGGGGGTCCATCTGCTCAAACAGCTGCTTCAACGGTTCCGACACAATCCAGATGCCAGCGAGCTCTTCCAGATCGCGTGGCATTGCGCCCTTCTCGGGCACATGAACCAGGTGGGGGCGCTCCGGATACTGGCCTGGCGTTCCATCAGGACGCGAGATGACATTCATCCCCGGATCGATCAGCTTGTCTTCGTTGGCGATCTCTATACCGGGTACCCCGCCGTTGCTCAGCAAGCCTGCGTCGATCAGGAAGAATTCGCCCTTGTGAGATGCGGCTTCGGCTGAAACTTCAGTGGCGGTCGATTCGGTCACGGGGGCTTCCATCATGGATGCGTGGGCAGAACGGGAAAAACCGTTGAGCCGATGCTAGCGGGGCTTCTGCGCAGCCACAAGTTGCGCCGAAACGGTGCCGAGGGCACGTGGTTCACGCGGCTCTTTTGGAATTTCGGAGCAATGCCGAGGATGATGCTGCCATTCCTTTCACTGCCTGCAATGGTCTGCTGGATAGGCGGAATGACGAGGGAGATTCCAGCCGAGGGTGGCCTGGGTCCCTGAACACGCAGCGCTGGTCATCAGGCACCGACCTGTCAAGGCGCCCAAGCCGTGCCTCAACCCACGAAGGCCCCGCACTTTCCACCAGCAACCGCCCCTGGCTCTGGTGCAGATCCAGCCAACGCTCGAAGCTGGTGCGCAGACGCTCGATGTCTGGCGCCCGCCACCGTGCATCGGCAGGCATGCGGATCAGCACGCGCGAGGGCGCGTTCTCCACGTCCATCACCAGCACGCCCTTGCACCGGATCTCGAAGGACGTCGCCCCGGCATGGCGCGCGTGCAGTTCAAAGCCCTCGTGGGCCTTCGCGGTCACGAAGCCAAGTGCATCACTGTGCAGCAGGCGGTAATCGGCCGGCCGCAGCTTCTGGTAGGCCCACACCTGATCGCCCGCAGGCTCGGGCCACCCCATCCACACCGCCGCCATGATCGAGGCGCACACCGCCGCAGCGGCAAGGCTGTGGTTCTTCATTTGTCACCCCAGACACAGGCAGAAACGTACGCGCCACAAGCGCTCAGTCCTTGGGCCGTACCCGTTCGTGGATGAACGCAGTAAGCGCCAGATCGGCCATCACCAGCCCCTCCATCACCCGGTCGCCCACGTACTGCTCAGGCTCACCGTTCTGGCGCGTGCGTTCGGCCGCCAGCAGGATCTCCTGCACGATGCGCTGGCCAGTGAGTGCGCAGTCGGCGTCGGACAACGCCATCTGCCGGCTGCGCAGGTGATGCCGCTCGGGCCAGGGCTGGCCGTCGGCCGCAGCGCCCGCGCCGATGGCGTGCAGGATGGCGATGAGGCTGTTGGGATCCAGGGCCGGGGCGGCCGAGGGCGCTTCCTGGATCGGGCGCGGGGGAGGGGAGTGCGGCGTGGTCATGGCGGGCTCCGTGCAAGCAGGCAGAAGCCGCCACCGATAAAGGTGGCGGGCAGAGCGTGGCTCGAAAACCGGATGTTGGGAACCGGCGCGTACAAGACCCCCACGCCCCGCCCGCCATAGCCGGCAGACGGATTGCCAGCCGGCACCACGCGCGGTGGTGCCGGCTGGCAAGCGCAAACTACTTCCCAACAAAACGGGTTTTCGAGTCCCGACCACCGATGCACGGTGGCGCAGTAACGATTACCTGCTGTTGTTCGGAATGCCAACGGGTAGGGGTCAATGCCGCCAAAACCCGAGACGCTTTTGGCATTGTCGCATAGCGTGGAAAGGGGCGAGAGCCTTGGTGTGCTAGGCGCAGCGGCACTTCTGGAACGGAGTCGTCAGAACCTTCCGTCAGAGATGTAGGGCGCGGCAAATGCGACAGCATTGGTCTGACGGTCGCTGATGGATGCCGCGTAATTCGCCTCCATGCGTGAGTGACTTTCTGCCTATTGACCCCGTGGGGCGTCACGCAGAACCTGACTACCGTTGTAGTCACCAGGAACTGTCCTGCCCGCAGCAGGAAGGTTCTGCGGCGTTTGAACGGACTCCACCCACTGGCGCAGGCCGCTACAAGGATCACTGGACGTGTTACGCCGCAATCGACTTCTTCTGTCTGCGGGTCTGCTCCCGCTTCCGTGGTTCCTGTTCTGGACCAGCGTTGCTGCCCTGTTCGCGCCGGGTTACAACCCGCTTGCCCAGCACGCCAGCGAGCTGCTGCAGGCGCCAACGCTTGCAAGCATCTGCGGCAGGATTGCGGCTATCGGCTCCGGTATGGGCTTCGTGGCGTTCTCCATCGGGGTATGGCGGGAGTCCGGTCGCCGGATTGCAGTAGGTGCAATCTGCTGGTTGGTCTTTGGCATTTCCATGCTGACCAACGGGCTCTGGCCCATGGGCGATCCGATGCACGGCTTCTACACCATCGGTATCGCCAACATCATTGCACCGGCGATGTCGCACATCGAATTGAGCGCGTGGTCGGCCAACCGAAGGGCGTACGCCGTGACCGCTATGGTGAGCATCGCGGGCATCGTCTATCTCTGGTTGAACGTGGTGGGAGCGGATCCGGAGGGATTCAGGGGGCTGACACAGCGGCTGTTCTCGTCGATCAACTCGCTGTGGCCATTCCTTGTTGCGGTGTACCTGCTGCGCAGAGGGTCAAGCGCGCTGCGGACGCAGCCTGCGCATTGATAGGACGGGCAGGGCAAGAACATGGATAGCTGTTGAGCGTGTGGGGCTTAGAAGGGGTGAATCTCTCGCCGTCAGCTGATCTACGTTCAAGCGAATCAAGCCAACTTCGTTGCCCGAGTGGTCGGTGGTGACAGAACCACTCGTCGTCAGTGCCATGATATTGGCAATGGCGTGGCTCCGATGAGGAGCTTCGTGCTCCTGCTCATGCACATGGTTGCTTCGGAATGTGGATTTGTCGGTAATCGACGATACCTGAAACGTAAAGAATCATCTGTGCCATCAGTTCAGTTCCATCGTAATGGGACAAGAAAGCGCTAGCGGATTCACCCTGCATGCTTCGGTCGATGGAATATCTACGCCATTGCACCGGGACCACCGCGTGACGTTCAAAGTGCCATCGTCCATTGTGACTGAATGCGTTGCGTAGGTGGTGTGCAAACGCAAACCAGTGTTCTTTCTTTAGGCTCTCCCATTCGCCGATATGGCGCGCATATGCCCTGACAGTGTCGACGGAGTCGCTAAGAACTTTCTGGAAAGCTAATTGAAGAAGTGCTGCAGCCTCGTCTTTTTCCGTGGCGCGATTGAATGAGACGATTCGTGCATTTCCAGCTGGTTTCTCCGCCCCTTTGAGATTAACGAAGAATCCAGCTTCCGAGAAGACGATCTCGTGCTCGAGGATGAGCTTTCCGCTTGACGATCCCGTGAGCAATGCATACGCCGCACCCGCGACGAAGAATCGCGTGCGAGCATGTTGCAGATTCGCATGTGCGGTAGTCTGGTCCATTGATCTTCGCTAGTTGCCGTTCTCTGGCTACTATGCCACGGGAACGAGCAAGGCCTCGCTGTTGTTGCGAAGCGTGCTCACCACGCGCCTGACAAGGTGGGCCCCATCGGCGTCGGCCTTAATCCAATCCTCGGCCTGGCCAAGTGCCAGTCATACTAGCGGGCGGTCATGAAGGTCCGCCGTCACACTGCTGCTGTCGCCGGTGGTCACGGTGAAGGTGGCCAGATTGTCCTCGCCCACCAGCTTGCTGGCGTTTCCCCAAGCGCCTGCAGCCCGCAGCGGCGTCGCAGCACGGATGAACCCCGGGTACTTCATCTTGTCGTCCGGGTTGATGGACCACTCGTAGTAGCCCGCTATCGGGATCAGGCACCCGCGTGCATGGAACGTGCTCCGGGCTACCCGATACGGGCATTGATGGTAGAGCCTTGCAGGCTCTTCGCCTTTGCCCAGAAAGGCAGGAGGCCCCTGGACGGTCGCTGCACCTACAGGCCCTTCGCCTCAACTCGGAACCACGATAGAGCGCTTTGTGGGCGCTAGGTTGTAGCTCGCTGGTATGGACAGCAGGTCGCCCACTAGGTTGGGAGCTTAAACCGATGGCGCGTCGGATCTGGGTTTGGACAAATCGGTCGCATATGACTTGGGCTCCTTTCATTGATCTTCGCTTCGCGCAAGCACTACCTGCGTCATGAGAATCAAGTCTCCGGACGCACTTGATCTGATAGTGTTTGCAGTACAGGTTGTTCTCCCCGCGGATCTGGCCGCGCTAACGGTAGTTCAAGTGGTAGCGCAGAAGGGCTGAGGCGCCGTGATGACCGCGTTTGGCTGAAATGATCTCGCCTGCATCGATCAGCGACGATGGAAGCGGCTTCGTAGCACGATTGAATGCAATGCGCCGTGCTTCGTCGCGCTATTGGTATCGTTCAAGCATTCGGAGCGGCAGAATGTTTGCGCTGTCGAAAGTGACCTTGCTCATGTGTCTCACGCTATGCCTTCTGGCCTGCACTCAACCCGGTAGCACCAACAACAATGTGGTTGCAGGGAGCAGAAGCGAAAGCTACGGCCACGAGTCTGCAGCGCTGATGGAGGCCAAAGCCCGCTCTGGCGACGGGCACGCTCAGGCGTTGGTCGAGAATCACTATCGCGAGATAGGCAAAGCAGCAATGTACAGGCAATGGATGGAGGAGTGGGTTTCCAGAGGAGACCTCGCATCGATGCAGCGCCTCGCTTCCCATCTCATTCCGTTGGGCGGAATCGAGAATTGGCGCCGGGCTTAAGTGATGCTGGTGCGCGCGCGCTTGTGACGGACGACGATGCCTCGTTCCTTGGAGGGCTCGACTCCACGATGCGACAGCTTAAGGGTTAGCTACCAGGCAGCACGTCTTGCAAGTAAGGACTACAGTGGCGCGCCGATCTTCCTCCATCAATTAATGATCTCCCCACTCCCCGAAGCAACAAACGCCTTCAACTGCCGAACGAACTCCGCGTCGTAGAGCTCCCACTCCACAATCTCCCCAACCACCCGCAATGGCTGCGCACTCCGATATGACTGCGTCGGATTCCCGGGAAATTTCTTGTTGGTCACATTCGGATCGTCTTCAAACGGCCCGGTCGGCTCCACGATATACACTCGCGGCCGCCCTTCGCCCCTGGCCATCTCCGCAGCCAACCCGGCGCCCTTGGCAATCGTGGTGAAGTAGATGTGGTTCATCACCACACTGTCGCGATAGTTGGAGCGGTAGCCCGCGCTCAGTAGCTCGCCCACCGCCAGATCAGCGCGGGTGCCGTGATAGAACGGCCCGGCGACCTGGTCGCAGGTGTCATGCGAAACGGGTGTCCATTCGGTGTCCTGCGCCATCGCTGCTGCCCCTCTCTGTGCTGCCGGATCGACAGGCCGGCGAGTCTAGGGCGCCCGGTGGGCCTTGCTGCAAGGCCCCATCCGGGAAATAATCTGTAAACGGGAGGCGCAGTGCGCCTCCTTTTTTCATTCTGCGGTGCCGCGCCCTTCCAGCTCGCGCACGGCGGTTTCCAGCGAGTCCAGCTTCTGGCGGGTCTTCAGCAGCACGGCGCGCTGCACTTCGAACTCCTCGCGGGTGACCAGGTCGAGCTTGGCCAGGCCGGCCTGCAGCGCGCTCTTGAAGGTGGCCTGCAGTTCCTCGCGCGATTCGCGCAGGCCCGGCGGCACCAGGTCGCTGAGGCGACGGGCGAGGTCATCGATTTGATTCAGGTCGATCATGGGGTGCTCCGTGGGGGTGGGCCCGTGCATCCGGCGCGGGCAGGCCATTCAGGCACAAGGATACTGCTGGCACCCACTGCCCGGACAGGCGGCAGCGGCTTCGCACGGGCCGCGTTCAGGCGCTATCCTCCACGCCGGAAGACAGGAGATAGACGATGAAGATGGTCATGGCGGTGATCAAGCCGTTCAAGCTCGACGACGTGCGCGAAGCGCTGGCCGAGCGTGGGGTCACTGGGATCACGGTGACGGAAGTGAAGGGCTTTGGTCGCCAGAAGGGCCACACCGAGCTGTACCGTGGCGCGGAGTATGTGGTCGATTTCCTGCCGAAGGTGAAGCTGGAAGTGGCGGTGACCGATGACCAGGTGGAGGCCGTGGTTGAGGCCATCGTGAAGGCCGCCGGTACCGGCAAGATTGGTGACGGCAAGGTGTTTGTGTACGACCTGGGCAGTGTGGTGCGTATTCGTACCGGTGAGTTGGACGCGGACGCGTTGTAAGCGCGCCGCGGGCTGCCGGCACACGACAGGGATGCCGGAATGGGACGAGGTAGAGTCGACTGTTAGTTGTGTAAACCCACCACGTTGTTCAGCGGGATTCTGGAAATAGGCGGTTGGCTGCCGATCCCCATGTGGGGTCGGTGCCAGTTGTAGTAATGCAGCCATTCAGGCAGCACGGCATCACGTTGCTCTGACGAAGCGTACTCGC
>NZ_JCAFUN010000021.1:0-59943 GCF_059371375.1 Stenotrophomonas sp. YJH_SMC_64
CACGCGCTGCACCGAGGCGACGATCTCGCCCATGGTGCTGCCGGCCTGGTGCACCAGGCTGGAGCCTTCGGCGACCTTGCCGACCGAATCATCGATCAGGCCCTTGATCTCCTTGGCCGCCGCAGCCGAACGCTGGGCGAGGGTACGCACTTCGCTGGCGACCACGGCGAAACCACGGCCCTGCTCACCGGCACGCGCGGCTTCCACTGCGGCGTTCAGCGCCAGGATGTTGGTCTGGAAGGCGATGCCGTCGATGACGCTGATGATCTCGGCGATCTTCTTCGACGAGGCTTCGATGGCCGACATGGTGGTGACCACCTGGCCGACCACCTCGCCGCCCTGCGAGGCGACACCGTGCGCGCCGATGGCGAGCTGGTTGGCCTGCCGGGCGTGCTCGGCGTTCTGGCGCACGGTGGAGGTCAGTTCCTCCATCGAGGCGGCGGTCTCTTCCAGGTTGGCCGCCTGCTGCTCGGTACGGCGCGACAGGTCGCTGTTGCCAGACGCGATCTCGCCAGCGGCGAGGGTGATGCTGGAGGCACTGGCCTGGATCTGGCCGACGATCTGGGTCAGCTGCGTAACGGTGGTGTTGGCGTCGTCACGCATGCGCGCGAACACGCCGTTGAACTGGCCGTCCATGCGTGCGGTCAGGTCGCCGGCGGCGATCGACTGCAGCAGCTGCGAGAGCTGGCCGAGGTTGCCGTCGGCCACCTGCATCATGCTGTTGAGCTGCTCGATCATCACGCGGAAATCGTGATCGAAACGCTGCGCATCACCGCGCTGGCTGAAGTCGCCGGCGGCGGCGGCCGAGGCCAGCTGCTGGATCTGCGTGTTGATGGCCAGCAGGCTGGCCTTGGCCGCGTCCATCGACTCGTGCAGGATCGCGCGGCTGCCTGGCAGGCGGCGGGCGTCCGGGGCGAGGTTGCCGATGGCGTACTGGTTGAGCACTTCAATGGCATCGACGATTGCATCGAGGTGTTCGAAGATCACCGTGTTGATGCCGCTGGCCAGCTGGCCGTAGACGCCCGGGAAGTCTTCCGGAATGCGGTGGCTGATGTCCGGGCCGGCATGCATCTGTGCCATCAACTGGGTCTGTTCGCTGAAGCGGCGCAGCATCGCGGTCATGTCGGCGGTAGCCGCCAGCATGCGGCCAGCCTCGTCCTTGCCGGTGCTCTGGGTGGTGACGCTGAGGTCGCCGCGTGCGACGGCCTGGATGGCGTTCACGGCCTTGCCCAGGGGGCCGGTCACGGCGCGCGAGATGACCACCGCCAGTGTTGCGGCGACCACAACCAGCAATACGACGGCGGCAATGATCGCCAGCATGCTGTTGCGGTGGGTGGCATTGGCGTTGTCGATCTTGCCCTGCATCAGCGAGCTGCTGTACGCGCCCAGTGCCTTGAGGTCTTCAAAGGCCTTGCGGCGCAGCGGGCGCGACTGGTCGTCGGAGATCTGCCGTGCGACGACGCCATCGCCGGCGGTGGCCGCTTCGCGCAGCTTGGCATTGGCTGCGAAGTAGCCATCGACGTCGGCCTGCACGGCGCGGTAGAGCTCGCGTTCCTTGGCGCCGGCCGGCAGCTTGGCGTATGCGGCCAGCTGTTCGCGCACAACGGCGGCGGTGTCATCCATGCGCTTGTTGTAGTCGGCCACCTTCTCGGGCTGGTCCAGCATGCTCAGCTGGGCCAGCTCATAGGTGCGGAACTCACCCAGCTGCGAGCGCACTTCGCCGAGGTACTGCACGGACGGAATATCGTTGGAGGCCATCGCGCTCAACTGCGCGTTGGCCTCGGACAGGCGGACCAGGGCGAAGGCGCCCAGTACGACGGTCATCAAGGTGGTGAGGGTGAACCCCACGGCCAGCTTGCGGGCGATGGGCAGATCTTGGAACCACTTCATGCAGGGTGCTCCAGGTGGGCAGAGTGCCGGCGTCTGTGCGCCGGTTCGGGGGTGGTTGCAGAGCGAACGGGGGTGCCCGGTGGGGTTCGGTGACGACCGTCATTGCGAAATAACGGCGCCGTCCGCGTGGACTTTATGGACGCAGATCACATTCGGTTGCGTAGGGATGACAGCGCGAAAGCGTTGCAGCGGCGTGCTTTCGCTTGGATGAAGTAGTTGCGCCCGCAACCACCATGGCGACGGAGTTCACAGAAGGGATGGGGTCGGAGCTCTTTCCTGCGGAAAGGGATCCGACCCCCTTGGTAGAGCGCGCACAAACAAAAACCGCCGCCCCGAAGGGCGGCGGTCCAGTACACGCATGCAGCGTGGATCAGGCGGCCTGCGGCATCCGCAACGAGCGCACCAGTCCGCCAATGTCGACGATCAACGCGACGCGGCCGTCGCCAAGGATGGTGGCACCGGACACCCCGCCGATACGGCGGTAGTTGTTCTCGATGTTCTTCACCACCACCTGCTGCTGGCCGACCAGTTCATCCACTTCCAGTGCGATCTTCTGGCCATCGCCTTCGACCACGACCACCAGCGATTCACTGCCCGGCGCACGGTTGCCGTAGCCGTAGTACTCGCTCAGCGAGAGGATCGGCAGGTACTCGCCACGTACGCGCAGCACGCGGCCTTCGCCGGCCATGCTGCGAATGTCCTCGGCCTGCGGCTGCAACGCCTCAAGCACATAGGCCAGCGGCAGGATCAGGGTTTCGCCGGCAACCGCCACGGTCATGCCGTCGAGGATGGCCAGGGTCAGCGGCAGGCGGATCAGCGTGCGGGTGCCAGTACCCAGGCTGCTTTCGATCTGGACCTCACCGCCCAGTGCCTGGATGTTGCGGCGAACCACGTCCATGCCGACGCCACGCCCGGACAGGTCGGTGACCGCATCGGCAGTGGAGAAGCCTGGCTGGAAGATCAGGTCCCAGACCTGCGAATCGGTCGGGTTGTCCGGTACGGCCAGGCCGCGTTCGGTGGCCTTGGCCAGGATCTTGGCGCGATCCAGGCCGCGGCCGTCGTCGCTCACTTCAATGACGATATGGCCGCCCTGGTGCGAAGCGGCCAGGGTGATCGTGCCGGTTTCGTCCTTGCCCGCGCCGCGACGCACGTCGGGCATTTCCAGGCCGTGGTCGATCGAGTTGCGCACCAGGTGCACCAGTGGATCGGCGATCTTTTCGATCAGCCCCTTGTCCAGCTCGGTGCCCTCGCCGACGGTGCGCAGGCGCACCTGCTTGCCGAGGCGGCTGGACAGGTCGCGGACCAGGCGCGGGAAGCGGCGGAACACCGCGTCGACCGGCAGCATGCGAACGCCGATCACCGCTTCCTGCAGGTCGCGGGTGTTGCGTTCCAGCTGGTCCAGGCCGGCGAACAGGCTCTCGGCGTGGACCGGGTCCAGCGCGTGCGAGACCTGCTTGAGCATGGCCTGGGTGATGACCAGTTCGCCGACCAGGTTGATCAGCGCATCGACCTTGTCGACGCTGACGCGGATCGACGTTTCGGCTTCCTGGGTGGCAGCACCGCCGGCGGCAGGCGCAGCAGGCGCTGCCGGCACGACGGCAGCAGGTGTGGAAGGGGATGCAGCAACGGGCGCCTGGGTCGCCAGGCTCGGCGGCGCTGCCGGACGGATGTCCAGCTCGCAGTCGTCCAGTACCCAGGCGAAGGTGTCTTCGATCTTGCTGCGCGGCACCTTGCCGACCAGGCCCAGGTCCCACGCCAGGTGGGCCTCGAGCGGGTCGAGCTGGGCGAAGCCCGGCAGGCGTTCCATGCGCGCGGCCACCTGCAGCGAGCCGAGGTGTTCCAGTTCGCGGATGATGCGCAACGGGTCGTTGCCGCTCATGAACAGCGAGGGTGCCGGGGTGAACCCGATCTGCCAGGCTTCCGGCGTATCGTCCACCTTGGCTGCGGCAGCGGCCGGCGCGCTCGGTGCGGCCTGGCCGGAGAGAACGGCTTCGAGGCGCGCCTTCACTGCGGCGACCGCAGCGGGGTCTGCGGCCTGGCCATGTTCGGCTTCGCGCAGCAGGGCGCGCAGTACATCCACCGAGGACAGCATGGCATCGACGGCATGGCCTTCCAGGGCGCGCTTGCCGGCACGCAGCTCATCGAGCAGCGTTTCCAGCACGTGGGTCAGGCCGGCGATGGCATCGAAGCCGAAGGTGCCGGCGCCGCCCTTGATCGAGTGGGCGGCGCGGAACACCGAATTGATGATCTCCGCGTCCTGCTGCCCCGATTCCAGGGCCAGCAGGCCAGCCTCCATCGCGTCGAGGCCTTCGCGGCTCTCCTCGAAGAAGGTGGCGTGGAAGCGTTGCAGGTCCATGCTCATGGCAGTGGTGGTCCGGAAGCGAAGAGGGGGAGCGGTGCGGGGCGATCAGCCCAGCACTTTCTGCACGGTGGCGACCAGCTGTTCCGGATTGAACGGCTTGACCAGCCAGCCGGTGGCACCGGCGGCCTTGCCTTCGGACTTCTTGTCGGCGGCCGATTCAGTGGTCAGCATCAGCAGCGGGGTGAACTTGTAGTCCGGCAGCTGGCGCAGTTCGCGGATCAGCGCGATGCCGTCCATGTTCGGCATGTTGACGTCGGTGACCACCGCGTTGAAGCGCTGGCCCTTGGCGCGACCCAGCGCGACCGCGCCGTCTTCGGCTTCTTCGACGGCAAAACCGGCCGAGGTGAGGGCGAAGGAAACCATCTGGCGCATCGACGCCGAATCGTCCACCACCAAGATACGTGCGCTCATGCAGCGTTCTCCACAGATTTCAGGTTGTCATGGGTTACGTCCAGGCCCAGGGCCTGGGTGACGCCCAGCAGGCGCGCGGCGTCACGGAAGGTTGCGGTGCAACCGTGGAAGCCGGTGCCCAGGCCTGCCTCGCGGCGGGCCTGCACGAATGCACACAGCACCTGCACGGCGGCCGTGTGGATGCGGGCGACCTGGCTTGCATCCAGGGTCAGCTCGCCTGCCTGCGCCACCAGCGGGGCGAGGCGGTTCTTGAGCTCGGTGCTGCTCTCGATGCCGAGATCCTCACCCAGTTCGACAGTGCTCATCGTTGCTCCGGACAAACGGTTCCGTGATCCATAACGGCACCCCGGCGGGGTTCTTTAGAGGAATCGACGCGGTGCGTCGATGCGGTCGCAGCTGAAAAGGGGGCGGAGGGGATCAAGTCGCAAGCGACCTGGCTCTACTGCAGCCCCCTCGGCAACGGCGACCGCGCAGTGGGGACGTAAGGTGTTGATCCAACGGATCAACTCCTTGCGTCCCCGACAGGCACCGCTTCGGCGCAAAGCGCCGAGCCACTTGCGACTTAATCCCCTCCGTCCCCTTTTTTCCAGATCAACTCAACAGCCGTGTGGCGTCCAGCAGGATCATCGGGCGCTGGCTGACCCGGGCGACGCCGCGGAACAGATCATTGGAGATCTGGCAGATGCGGGCGGTATCCGGGGGTTCGATCTGTGAATCGGTGAGGTTGGCGACATCTTCCACTGCCGACACGCGCAGGCCGATGGTCTCGCCGTCCTCTTCCAGCACCACGATGCGGGTCTGGGCATCGTCTTCTGCCGCTGCGGCGCCGAGGTGCAGGCCGAGGTCCATCACCGGCACCACCTGGCCACGCAGGTTCATGATCCCGAGCATCGCCGGTGCCGTGCCACGCAACGGCAGCAGTGGCACCGGCAACACCACTTCCTGCACTTTCAGCAGTTCCAGCGCATAGGCCTGGGTCCCGCAGCGCAGGCGCAGCCAGCGCGAGGTGCGCTCGCCGGCGCGGCGGTTCTGCGGGTGCGGGCTGCTGGCGGGCTGGTGCGCCTGCGCCTGCAGCTCCTGCCAGGTACCGGGACGGTTGGTGGCCGGGGCATCCAGGGCGACGCGGGGCGGCGGCGCGGCGGCAGCACGCGCGGCCGGGGCGGGCGCGGGTGCAGGGCGCGGTGCCGGGGGCGCAACCACGGCCGGTGGCGGCGTGGGGACATCCTCGCCACCCGCAGCGGCTTCGAACGCAGCCTGCAGACCGGGGCTGTCAGTGTGGGCGAGCTGATGGCTGTCGGCCGCGTCGGTCTCGTAGATCACTTCGTCGGGCAGGTCGTCCCAGGTGGGCTCCGGGCCGGCCTTGGCCGGGGCCATCTCGTGGATCACCTCGTCAGGCAGGTCATCCCAGGTCGGTTCGCGCTCCGGAGCGGCGACCGGCATTGCGGCGGCCTCGAAGGCGGCTTCCAGTGCTGCGTCGTCCTGTGCCGGGGCAACGGCAACAGCGTCCGTCTCATAGATCACTTCAGCGGGCAGATCGTCCCAGGTGGGCTCGCGCTCGGCCGTTGTGGCCGCCTCGAAGGCGGCTTCGAGCGTGGCGTTGTCCACGGCAGGCCCCGCGGCGACGGTGTCGGTTTCGTAGATCACCTCGGCCGGCAGGTCATCCCAGGTCGGCTCGCGTTCCGGTTCCGATGTGCTGTCCGGAGCCGGGGCGGCGCTGTGCGGCGTTGGCAGCACGACGGCCGCCGGGGCGATCGCTTCGCCCAGCAGTTCGTCCAGGTAGTCGTCCAGTACGCCGGTGCTGTTCATGCGGCCTGCTCCAGGGCACGGGCATCCTCACCGAGGATCCAGTTCAGTGCGCGGCGATAGGCGGCCAGGCCGCGGCCCGGATAGTCCTCACCAACGCTGGGCAGGGTCAGGCCTGCGGCATTGCTGATGCGGGTGTCGATCGGAATGGCGTCTTCCCACACGCGGGTGCCATGGCGATCCTGCATCGTGCGCAGCGACTCGTTGCCGGCGCGGGTGCGGCGGTCGAACAGGGTCGGCAGGATCGAGATCGGCAGCGGGCGGCGGCGCGAGCGCTCGACCATCTCGCCGGTGCGGACCATGCCGTCCAGGCCATGCAGGGCCAGCGGCTCGGCCTGGGTGGGAATGATCAGGCGGTCGGCAGCGGCCAGCGCGTTGATCATCAACAGGCCAAGGGTGGGGGCACAGTCCAGCAGGATGTAGTCGTGCTGGCCCTGGTGACGCGCCAGTGCGTTCTGCAGGGCCAGGCCGAGGCCGGGCTGGTTGGCGCTGCGGCGCTCCAGCGTGGCCAGCGCCGACTGCGCGCAGACGTAGTCCAGGCCGTGGATGCTGCTGGCATGGCACAGGCTGGAAAGATCGGCCGGCGGGGCGCCGAACAGTTCCAGCACGCCCGCCGGTGGCGGATCCACCGGCACGCCGAAGGCGCGGCTGAGCGAGGCATGCGGATCGAGGTCGATCAGCAGCACGCGATGGCCAAGCGCGGCCAGGCCGCGGCCGAGGGCGAGGGTGGTGGTGGTCTTGCCGACTCCGCCCTTCTGGTTGGCGACTGCCCAGATGCGCATCGGTTTACTCCTTCATTGCCGGGGGAACGGCGGCGCCGACGCGGCTGCCAGCCGGCACCGGCGGCAACTTCACCGGTGCGATGGGGGAGGTGGGGGCGGTAGCCGGAGTTGCGGCGGCCTGTTCGGTGGTGCTGTCGTCGACGGCGCCGGTGGCCGCGTTGAGGCGCTGGCCAAGCGGATCCACCGAATGCGAGGTGTCGGCCAGGATGATGACCATCACCCGGCGGTTGCGGTTGCGCCCCTGCGCGCTGTCGTTCTCTTCGCGCGGACGGAACTGGCCATAGCCAACCATCGCCAGCCGTGATGGCTGCACGCCCTGGTCCGCGAACAGGTGCACCACGCTGGCGGCGCGTCCGGCCGACAGTTCCCAGTTCGAAGGGAAGGTGGCGGTGGCGATCGGCACGTTGTCGGTATGGCCTTCCACGCGCACGCTGTTGGGCACGTCGCGCAGCACCTCGGCCAGGCTGGCCAGCGTCTGCCGTGCATGCACGTCCAGCGCGGCCGAGCCGGTGGGGAACAGGATGTCGCTGTTGATCTCCACTTCGATCCACAACTCGGTGCGGCGCACGCTGATCATGCCGCGGTCGATCAGCGGCGCCAGTGCCGCGGTGAGGCGGTCGGCGATGCTGTTGAGCTGGCGCTCGGCACGGGCGATCTGTTCCTGGTTGTGCACGGAGACCGGCATGCGCATCTGCGAGGCCATCGACGGCAGCAGGGTCGGGTCGTGCGACGGCGCGGGCGCGGAGGGGCCGATCTTGGTGCCGGACTTGATCACCGAGGGGCTGTCCCAGCCGCCACCCTGCACCTGCTTGTTACCCACCTGCACCGGGTTGATGGTGCGCGGTGCGCCGCCGAAGGCATCGGTGAGCGCGTCGGCCATGATCCGGTACTTGCCCTCGTTGACCGAGGAGATCGCGTACATGACCACGAAGAAGGCGAGCAGCAACGTCATCAGGTCGGCATAGGGGATCGCCCATGCTTCATGGTTGGCGTGCTCTTCGTGGTGCTTGCGGCGGGCCATGTCAGTGCAGGAAGCCGGAGAGGTTGGTTTCGATGTTGCGCGGGTTCTCGCCCTGGGCGATCGAAATCAGGCCTTCAATGACCATTTCGCGGTCGCGGGTGTTGTGCGAGATCACGCTCTTGAGCTTGGCGGCGATCGGCAGGAACAGCAGGTTGGCCGAGGCGATGCCGTAGATGGTGGCGGTGAACGCGGCGGCGATGCCGTGGCCGAGTTTGCTCGGGTCGGCCAGGTTCTTCATCACCGCGATCAGGCCGAGCACGGCACCGATGATGCCGAGCGTGGGCGCGTAGATGCCCATCGCTTCGAAGACCTTGGCGCCGGCCTGGTCCTGGTGCTCCTGGCTGCCCAGTTCGATCTCCAGCATGTGACGCATCGATTCGGGTTCAACGCCGTCCACCAGCAGCTGCAGGCCCTTGCGCAGGAACGGGTCCTGCTGCGCTTCCACCTGCGATTCCAGGCCCAGCAGGCCCTGGCGGCGGGCGATGTTGCTCCACTCGACGATCTGCTGGATCAGTTCGCGGCGATCGCTGTGCGGCGGGCGCACGACCCAGCGCACGATCTTGAACGCATGCTTGAACACCGCCGGCGAGGTGTGAAGCAGGATCGCGGCAACGGTACCGACGATGACGATCACGAACGCCGCAGGCGACCACAACGACGCCAGTCCGGCGCCCTTGAGGATGCTGCCGCCGACCAGCGAGGCCAGGGCGAGAAAGAGTCCAATGAGGCTGAGTCTATCCATGGTTCCGGTATCGGCTTGTATGAATGGGACTTGAGACACCGGGAGAATGCGTACAGACGGTAGTCACAGTTTTCGGGTCGCCGGGCCTTGCCCGGCGGCGTTCAGCGTATGCCGTCCACGTCCAGGATCAGTGCCATGCGACCATCGCCGATCAACGTTGCACCGGCATAACCGCGCAGGCCGCGCAGGGCTTTTGGCAGTGGCTTGATGACCACTTCCTCGCGCCCGCGCACCTGGTCCACGACCAGGCCGAAGCGCGCTTCCCCGGCCTGCAGCACCACGATGGTCAGCAGGGTTGACGCGGCCGGCGTCACATCCAGCCACTGGCGCAGGTCGACCAGCGGCAGGGTGTGCGAGCGGCGATCAAGCACGGCGCGGCCATCGAACCAGCCCAGCGAGGTGCGCGGCGCGTGCAGCACTTCCATCACGCGTGCCAGCGGTAGCGCGTAGACGTCCTCGCCGGCCTGCACCAGCAGGGTCGGCAGGATCGCGAGGGTGAGCGGCACGCGGATCAGGAAGCGGCTGCCACGACCCAGTTCCGACTGGATCTGGATCTGGCCGCTCAGTTCGCGGATGCGCGACTGCACCACGTCCATGCCGACGCCACGGCCGGAGATGTCGGTGACCTGCTGCTTGGTCGAGAAGCCCGGCAGGAACACCAGGTGCAGGCACTCCTCGCTGCTCAGGCGGGCAGCGGCTTCCGGATCGATCAGGCCTTTCTCACGCGCCTTCGCGCGCAGCTTCTCCGGGTCGATGCCGGCGCCATCGTCCTGCACCTCGATGCTGACGTAGTCGCCTTCCTGCTGCGCTGAGAGGCGTACATGGCCCATCCGGGGCTTGCCTTGTGCTTCGCGCAGGTCGGGCATTTCCACGCCATGGTCGATGGCGTTGCGGACCAGGTGCACCAGCGGATCGGCCAGTGCTTCGACCAGGTTGCGGTCGAGTTCGGTCTCGGCGCCGACCAGCTCCAGGTCCACTTCCTTCTTCAGCGAGCGGGCGACGTCGCGGGCGACCTTGGGGAAGCGCGAGAACACCTTGCCCACCGGCTGCATGCGGGTACGCATCACCGCCGACTGCAGGCGGGCAGTGGCGATGTCCAGCGTCGATACGGCGCGGTCCAGCTCCTCGTCGCGCAGGCGTGCACGCAGGGTCTTCAGGCGGTTGCGGGAAAGCACCAGTTCGCCGATCAGGTTGACGATCGCATCCAGGCGCTTGGTGTCCACGCGCACGGTGTGCTCGGCCTCGGCCATCGGCTTGGCCGCCGGCTTGGCGACGGGCGCCGGTACGGGCGCCGGGCGCGTTGCAGCGGCAGGTGCTGCCGCGACGGTGGCAGCAGGCTTCGCGCCTGGCGCAGCGCCGCCGTGCAGCTGGTCCAGCAGCGCTTCGAACTCGTCTTCGCTGATCAGGCCGTCGTCGGCCTTCCTGGCCGGCGCGACCGCGGTCGGTGCGTTGCCGCCATGCAGCTGGTCGAGCAGGGCCTCGAATTCGTCGTCGGTGATCAGGTCGCTGCCAGCTGCCGCAGGGGCGGCCGCAGCGACCGGCGCGGCAGTGCCACCGTTCATGTCGAACTGCGCGATCAGGTCCGGCGGCGCATAGCCTGGCTCGGTGCCGGAGGACACGGCGTCCAGCATCGACTGCAGGTAGTCCAGCGATTGCTGGGCGGCGTCGAAGTGGTGGGCCTGCAGCACCGCCTGCCCGGCACGCGCGATGCCCAGGGCCTCTTCAGCGGCGTGGCACAGCTCGACCATCGCAGTGACGCCAAGGAAGCCGGCACCGCCCTTGAGCGTGTGGTATCCACGGAACACCGCGTTGAGCTGCTCGGTGTCCTGCGGTGCCTGCTCCAGCGACACCAGCTGTTCGCCCAGGCGATCCAGGATTTCCTGTGCCTCGATGATGAAATCGGCAGTGATGTCGTCGGATACCGCGCTCATGCTTACAGCCCCAGATCCGACAACAGGTCGTCGGCGTCGTTCTGCGAGACCGCGTGGCGGTCCAGTCCCTTCAGTGCCGGCCCGGCCAGTTCCGGGTCGGTGCGATGCTGTTCCGGCGGCAGGCCGAGTGCGCCGAAGCCCTCGTGCACGCGGCGGACGATGCCGACCACGCGACGGATGATCTGCCCGGTCAGGTCCTGGTAGCTCTGGGTCAGGGCGATCTCGGTCAGGTTGTGGCGGATGCGCTCGAGCTGCGCGTCCTGGCCAGGCTGCAGGCCTTCAGCGCGCAGCTGTTCGGTCAGGCTGCGGCATTCCTCGGCCAGGTCCAGGGTGCGGTGCGTGGCCTGTTCGGTCATGGCCACCACGTGGTCCAGGCGTGCGCAGGCGTCGTCCAGCTCACCGGCCTCGCTGGGCACGGTCGGCAGCTCACCCAGTGCCTGCCCCAGCTCGCGGGCCAGCCGCGAGAGGCCGCTCATCATCGGCTGCGTACGCAGCGCGACCAGTCCGTCGATGCGCTGCCGCCAGGCGGCCTCGTCACCGGACTCGAGTGCGTCCAGGGCTTCCTGCAGGCGCAGGGAGAGGGCGCTCTTGTCGACCGTGGTATCCATCAGGCGCTGGCCGCCAGGCGTTCGAAGATCTTGCCGAGCTTCTCTTCCAGCGTCTGCGCAGTGAACGGCTTGATGATGTAGCCGTTCACGCCGTTCTGGGCGGCTTCGATGATCTGTTCGCGCTTGGCTTCGGCGGTGACCATCAGCACTGGCAGTGTCTTCAGCTTGGCATCGGCACGGATCGCCTTCAGCAGCTCGATGCCGGTCATCACCGGCATGTTCCAGTCGGTGACCACGAAATCGAACGGCTGGCTCTGCAGCAGCGACAGCGCGGCATGCCCGTCCTCGGCTTCGGCGGTATTGGTGAAGCCCAGATCGCCCAGCAGGTTCTTGACGATCCGACGCATGGTCGAGAAGTCATCGACGATCAGGATGCGCATGTTCTTGTTCAAAGCAGAGTTCCTTTGTTGTTCATTCCGGGCGGCCGGGGGCAGCCGCCTCGGGCATGTTCATTCTTCCAGGCCGGCGTCCGCCGCCTCGAAAATCTTGAGCCGGCCACGCAGGCGCAGCACCGCCTGGCCGTGGATCTGGCAGACCCGCGACTCGCTCACGCCGAGCACCGCGCCGATCTCCTTCAGGTTCAGTTCCTGCTCGTAGTAGAGCGAGAGCACCAGCTGTTCGCGCTCGGGCAGGTGGCCGATGGCCTTGCCCAGCTCGCGGCCGAACTCACCACGCTCCAGCACCTGCTGCGGGGTCGGGCCGCCCTGGGCGACGGTGTCCAGCTCGCCCTGGTCCTCGATGCGCGACTCCAGGCTCAGCACCTGGCCACGTGCGGCGTCTTCCATCAACCGCAGGTATTCGGGCAGCGGCATCTCCATCGCGGCGGCCACTTCGGTGGCGCTGGCGGCGCGGCCGCTGCTCTGTTCCAGGCGGCGGATGGTGGCGGCGGCATCGCGTGCACGGCGGTGCACGGAGCGCGGCACCCAGTCGCCACGGCGGATCTCGTCGATCATCGAACCGCGGATGCGGATCGAGGCATAGGTCTCGAACGAGGCGCCCTGGTCGGCGTCGTAGCTGCGCGACGCTTCTATCAGGCCCATCATGCCGGCCTGGATCAGGTCGTCCACTTCAACGCTGGCCGGCAACCGCGCGGCCAGGTGGTGGGCGATGCGCCGCACCAGGTCCGAATGCTGGGCGATGACCTCGTTGGCCGCCGAGCGCTGGACTTCCCTGTACTGGGCTGCGCCTTTCATGCGGCCACCCCGCGCTGCTTGAGGATGCGCTCGAGGAAGAACTCGACGCCGCCACGCGGTTCGGTCGGCGCCTGCCAGCGTGCGGTGCGACGCGCGATCTCGGTGATCGCCAGCGCGGCCGGGCTGGACGGGTAGGCCTTCACCACCGGCTGCTGGCGCTGCACCGACAGGCGCAGCCAGTCGTCCTGCGGCACGCAGCCCAGGTAGTTCAGCGAGACATCGGCGAGGAACTTCTCGCAGACGCGGGTCAGCTTTTCGTACAGCACGCGGCCCTCGTTGGGGTCGCGCACCATGTTGGCCACTACCTGGATGCGGTCCACGCCGCGTTCGCGCGACAGCACCTTGATCAGCGCGTAGGCGTCGGTGATCGAGGCCGGCTCGTCACAGACCACCACCACGGTGTCCTGCGCGGCCTGGCAGAAGGTCAGCACGCCGTCGGTGATGCCTGCGGCGGTGTCCACCACCATGATGTCCAGTTCGCGTTCCAGCTCGGAGAACACGTTGACCAGGCCGACGTGCTCGGCCGGGGCCAGCTCGGCCATGTGCCGGCGGCCGGACGCGGCCGGCACCACCAGCACGCCGTTCGGGCCTTCGACGATGACGTCGTCCAGCGAGCAGCGGCCGGCGACCAGGTCGGCCAGCGTGAAGGTCGGGTTCAGCCCCAGGATCACGTCGATGTTGGCCAGGCCCAGGTCGGCGTCCAGCAGCAGCGTGCGCTTGCCCATCCCGGCCAGTGCCACCGCCAGGTTGGCGGACACATTCGTCTTGCCCACGCCGCCCTTGCCGCCAGTGACGGCAATGGTGCGCACAGGGCCGAGCGGCTCGCTGCGGGTGGCCGACAGCGGGAAGGTCTTGGTCAGCTTGGCGTACTCACGCGACGGCATGGTTCAACTCCGGGTTGCAGGGTATATCGGCCGCTCGGCGCAAATCTTCAAGGCGAAGTACAAGATTGGCTGCACTGGCCCGGTGCAGGTCGTCCGGAACGTCCTGGCCATCGGTCACCCAGGTGATCGGCAGGGCGTGGTCCACGGCCACTGACAGGGCGTTGCCGAAGCGGCCCGTCTCGTCCAGCTTGCTCAACACCAGGCCCTGCAGGTTGGCGGCGCCGAAGCGGCGGACCACCTCGTCCATGTCGCCGAAGCTGGTGTTGGCCGGCAGCACCAGCAGGGTGCGTACCTGGCGGGCGGCGCGCAGCCACTGCAGCTGCGCGGCCAGCGCGCGGTCGCGCGGGCCCAGCCCGGCGGTGTCGATCAGCACCAGCTTGTAGTCCTTCAGGCGTTCCAGCAGCTGGTCCAGGTCGGTGCCGCTGTTGGCCTCGTGCACCGCGATGCCGAGCTGGCGGCCGTAGCCGTACAGCTGCTCGCGGGCGCCGATGCGGGTGGTGTCGGTGGTCACCAGGGCCACGTCGCGCGGCGCATGCTTCTCGGCGAAGCGCGAGGCCAGCTTGGCGATGGTGGTGGTCTTGCCGGCGCCGGTCGGGCCGACCAGGGCGATCACGCCGCCTTCTTCCAGCGGGTCGACCGGGGCGATCGGCAGCTTGCGCGAGATCAGCCCCAGCATCAGGCCGCGGCCACGATGGGCTTCGGTCTCCAGCGGGATCTGCATGGCCACGTCGCGGGCCAGCCCGGCGTCGAAACCGTACTCGTCCATCAGGTCCAGCGCGGTGGCGCGCACCGGGCTGCCACGCAGGCGCTCGTCGGTGAAGCGGTTCATCTCGCGCTCGATCACCTGGCGCATGCCGGCCACTTCCTGGCGCAGCTGGCGGATCTCGGCGTCGTCCTGGGCAACCACGGTCAGCGTCGGTGCCGGGGCCAGCATGGGGGCCGGGCTGGCTTCGCCGGCGGCTTCGAGCGCTGCCGTTTCGCTGGCGGCGATGTCAGGCTGGACATCGGCCATGGCAGCGCCCGGCAGCGGCGGCGGCTGCACGGCGGGGGGCACGCTTTCGTGATGCGTGTCGTGCGGCGGGTCGATCTGGAAGCGGGCGCGGTTGGCCGGCGCGGTGACGGCCGGGCCCGGTGCGACGATGGCCTCGGCGAACGGGGCGAAGATCTGTTCGGGCAGCGCCGGTTCGTTGACGGCGGCGCGCGCCAGGGTGGCTGCGAAGCCGGTGCTGCCGCGGGTCGGCACGATCTCGTCGGCGCTGTCCAAGGTGCGGCCGGTGGCACCCACGGCCGCACGGGCGAGGGCGGCCACGGCCGAGGTGGTGGCGGCCACCGGCTCCGGCGCCGGGGCAGCGCTGCGGCGGCGGGTGACCGCGGCGATCACCGCGTCAGCAGCGGTGCGCGGCTTGGGTGCCGGCGGCGGTGCGACATCACGGCGCGAGGCTTCCAGTGCACGCTGCACGGCGCTCTCGTCGTAGTTGGCCGCGGCGACGATCTCGACGCCTTCCTCGATCCGGCGGTTGGACAGGATCACGGCGTCAGGACCATGTTCCTTGCGCACCAGGTTCATGGCGGAGCGCATGTCGGCGGCGACGAATCGTTTGATTTTCATGCTGTGGTCACGGGACGAAGACGGCGGGGTGGCGGTCGGAGAACTCGGGTGGTCGGTGGTCTGCACGGTGCGGGTTCCCCTTGGTATCTGTCTGTTGCGTTGGTTCGAAGGTGGTGTCTGTTTTCTGGCGCATCGGTGGGCGGCGTCAGCTGATCGTTCCGACCAGCTTCAGGCGCTTGTCCTCCGGCACCTCGCTGTAGGCCAGGACCGACAACGACGGAACGCTGTGGCGGACCAGGCGCGCCAGCGCGGCGCGCACCGGGCCCGGTACCAGCACGACCGCCGGCTCGTTTCGCGCTTCCTGCTTGCTGACACATTCGGCCAGGCTCTGGTGCAGTCGCTCTGCGAGTCCGGGTTCCAGCGCGGCGCCGTTGCCCTGCGTGGACTCCTGCAAGACACGTTCCAATTGCGGGTTGAGGGTGAACACCGGCAGCTCCGCCGACATTCCGGCGATCTCCTGCACGATGAAGCGGCCCAGCGCGGTGCGCACGGCAGCGGTCAGCACCGCCGGGTCCTGGCTGCTGGGCGCGTGTTCGACCAGCGCTTCGGCGATCTTGCGCAGCTGTCGGATCGGGATGCGCTCGACCAGCAGGTTCTGCAGCACGCGCACCACTGCCGACAGCGGCAGCGCCTTCGGCGTCAGATCTTCGACGAGCTTGGGCGCGCTCTTGGCCAGGTTGGCCAGCAGGTGCTGCACTTCCTCGTGGCCGAGCAGTTCCGGCGCATGTTCGCGGATCAGGTGCGAGAGGTGGGTGGCCACCACGGTGGCCGGGTCGACCACGGTGTAGCCCAGCGTTTCAGCCTGGGCACGCTGGTGCGGCTGGATCCAGGTGGCATCCAGGCCGAACGCGGGATCCTTGCCGGCAATGCCCTCCAGGGTGCCCAGCGCGCTGCCCGGGTCCAGCGCCAGTTCGCGGTCCGGGTGGATCTCGGCGGTGGCCACTGGCACGCCATGCACCAGCACGCGGTAGCCGTTGGCCGGCAGTTCCAGGTTGTCGCGGATGTGCACCGAGGGAATCAGGAAGCCGACGTCCTGGGTCAGCTTGCGGCGCACGCCCTTGATGCGCGCCATCAGTTCGCCGCCCTGGTTGCTGTCCACCAGCGGGATCAGCCGGTAGCCGACCTCAAGGCCCAGCGGATCGACCGGGCTCAGCTCGTCCCAGCTCAGTTCGGCGGTCGGCGCAGGTGCCGCCGGGCGGCCGAGTGCGTTGAGTGCGGCCGCGTCATTGCCGGCGGCTGCCGGGTCGGTGGCTGCGGCCTTGCCCTTGCGGTAGACCTTCCAGGCGATGAAGCCGAGGATAGCGGCCAGCGTCAGGAAAGCGACGTTGGGCATGCCCGGCACCAGGCCGACCACGCCGATGATGCCGGCGGTGATCGCCAGCGCGCGGTACTGGCCGAACACCTGGCCGGTCATCGCCTGGGCCATGTCCTGCGAGCGCGAGGCGCGGGTCACCAGCATCGCCACCGCGCTGGAGACCAGCAGGGCCGGCAGCTGCGCCACCAGGCCGTCACCGATGGACAGCAGGGTGTAGGTGGCAGCGGCTTCGCCGAACGGCATGCCATGCTGCAACACGCCCACGGCCAGGCCGCCGAGCATGTTGATGAACAGGATCAGGATGCCGGCGATGGCGTCACCGCGGATGAACTTGCTGGCGCCGTCCATCGCGCCGTAGAAGTCGGCTTCCTCGCGCACTTCCTCGCGGCGCAGCTTGGCTTCTTCACGCGTCAGCAAACCGGCGTTGAGGTCGGCGTCGATCGCCATCTGCTTGCCGGGCATCGCGTCGAGGATGAAGCGCGCGGTCACTTCCGAAACGCGGCCGGCGCCCTTGGTGATGACCACGAAGTTGATGATGGTCAGGATCGCGAACACCACGATGCCGACCGCATAGTTGCCGCCGATCACGAATTCGCCGAAGGCGGCGATGACCTTGCCGGCGGCGTCGTGGCCGTTCTGGCCGTTGAGCAGGATCACGCGGGTGGAGGCCACGTTCAGCGCCAGCCGCAGCATGGTGGTGATCAGCAGCACGATCGGGAAGATGGTGAAGTCCAGCGGGCGCTTCACGTAGACCACCGCCAGCAGCACCATCAGCGAGATGGCGATGTTGAAGGTGAACAGCGCATCGAGCACCGGCGCGGCCAGCGGCACCACGACCATGGCCAGCAGGGCCAGCACGATCAGCGGCGCGCCAAGGCCCTGGCGGATCATTTCCAGGGCACGGCGGGTGTTGAAGCCGGCGGAGGGCTGGGCGCTCACGGGCGGCCCCCCTTGCCGAATTCATCCACCTGGATGTGCGGGGCGTCCGGCATCGGGCCAGTGCGCCAGGCGCGCAGCTGGTAGACGTAGGACAGGACCTGGGCGACGGCCGAATACAGTCTCACGGGGATTTCCTTTCCGAGTTGGCCTTCCCGATACAAGGCGCGTGCCAAAGGCGGGGCGGAGACGATCGCGACCTTGTTGCCGTCGGCGACCTCACGGATGCGCAGGGCGGTTTCGTCCACGCCCAGGGCGACCACGGTGGGGGCGTTCATGGCGCCACCTTCGTACTTCAGGGCCACCGCGTAGTGGGTGGGGTTGACCACCACCACGTCGGCGGTGGGTACCGCTTCCATCATCCGGCGGTTGGCCATCTGCTGCTGCAGCTGGCGGATGCGGCCCTTCACCTCGGGGCTGCCCTCGCTCTCCTTCATTTCCCGGCGCAGCTCTTCACGGGTCATCTTCAGTTTGCGCATCCAGTTCCAGCGCTGGTACGGCGCATCGATGGCGGCCAGCACCAGCATCGCGCCGGCGGTGGCCAGCAGCAGGCGCAGGGTGAAGCCCAGGCCATCGGTGATGGCGGTCTCCAGCGGGTGGTGGATCAGCCCGCGCAGGGTGTCGAAGCCGGTCCAGACCACCAGTCCGGCGGCGACGCCGACGAAGGCCACGCGCAGCAGCGATTTGGTGAACTCGGCAATGGCCTCCGGGCCGTACAGGCGCTTGAGCCCGCTCATCGGGTTCATGCGGTTGATGTCGGGCAGCAACGCCTTCTGCGACCAGCGCAGGCCGCCCATCACCAACGGGGCGACGAAGCTGGCCAGCAGGCAGACCAGCACCAGCGGTGCGATCACCAGCATGAACTGCAGCAGCAGGTCGCCGAAGTGGCCGAACAGTTCCTTCGGGTTCTGTCGCAGGCTCTGTTCCGGGCTGAGCGCCTGCTTCATCCAGGCACTGGCGCCACGGCCGATCGAGCCGCTCATGGCCATCACCGCCAGCACGCCGGCGCCGAACACGGCGGCGGTGCCGAGTTCGCGCGAGCGCGGCAGGTTGCCTTGTTCACGGGCGTCGCGCAGGCGTTTTTCGGTAGGTTGTTCGGTCTTTTCGCCGGCGGATTCGTTCTCGGACATCACAGGCACTGCGGCAGGGGATGCCGGGGTGCGTGCAAGAAGTGTTCCGTGATGGGCCGTTGCCTATCCACGCATGGCGTGGCTCTACTGGGGGGTGTCGCTGGTGGGGTGCAGGGGAATCGTCAGAACACTGTCGCTGTGCCAATCCACCTGCAGCGGGGCGCCCGCATCGGCGGCCGATTCATCGCTGACATCGCGCCCGGTGCCGTGGTTCACCTGGTGCATCGCGTCCTTCAGCACATCCACCTTCACCAGCAGGCGGCTGCCGGCAGCCAGGCGGCGGGCGACCATGCGCGTGCGATCGAAGGGCAGGTGGGTCCATTGGCCGGGCTGCAGCAACTGGCGCGTGCC
Source organism: Stenotrophomonas sp. YJH_SMC_64 (assembly GCF_059371375.1). Lineage (NCBI taxonomy): Bacteria > Pseudomonadati > Pseudomonadota > Gammaproteobacteria > Lysobacterales > Lysobacteraceae > Stenotrophomonas > Stenotrophomonas sp. YJH_SMC_64. Next base: position 18,969 of record NZ_JCAFUN010000021.1, read on the forward strand.
CGGGTCACGCACGTGGCTGGCCCGGCCCATGTAATAGGACAGCTGCATCCGGTGTCCATCGGCCATCAGCTCGTACAGGGTGACGGTGAAATCGAAGTCGCGCTTGTTGATCCGCACCTTCAGGTCGCCGGAGAAGCTGCCCACCAGATCCATCGGTCCGGTGAAGGGTTCCGAGACATAGGCCAGCGCGGTGTCGGCTTCATCCTGTGCTGCGACGATGGGGAACGGGTAGTAGCCGTGCCGCATTTCGTTGCGGTCGGCCATGTCCACGGTCTGCTCCAGCTGGCCCGGCGCTGGCGGCTGTTCCTGCAGGCGGTGGTAGCCATCGGGCGAAGCGGGTGCGGCCGACAGGTGGTAGCGGCGATGGGCACCCGCGGCGGCGTCCAGTGTTGCCGCATGCCCCCAGCGGTTGGCGCCCATCAGCTGGTAGTTTACGCGGTCGGGCACCAGCGCCGGGCGAGGGGCGCCGCGCAGCACATGGTCCAGCCACTGGAAGGTCAGTGCGGGCGTGTCGAACTGCGCGACAGGATCCAGCTCATGGCCACGTAGCTGCATCGGCTTGAGCGCCGACTGCGCACCGCGGTGGTCGTAGGGGCCGATCAGCAGGGCATGGTCGGCATCGGGGCGGTGCCGCAGGTGGTCCTTGAAGTACTGCAGTGCCGAGATCTGGCCGTCGTCGTAGTACCCGGTGATGGTCAGCACCGGGATGCGGATGTCGTCGAACTGGTCGCCATAGGGAACCATCGACTGCCAGTAGGCGTCGTACGTCGGGTGATCGAGCCAGCGCTGCAGCCAGGGGTTGGGCGTGCCGTCGATCTGGTCGATCTGCCGGTAAGGGCGGCCGGAGGCATACCAGCGGCGGGGCAGCTGTGACCAGCGTTCGTTCTGGTTGTAGGTGTCGTTGTCCAGCATCGGGCCATTGGCCACATAGAACGCCCAACCGTAGTTGGCACTCAGGAACACGTTGTTCTCCATCGGAAGGCCCTGGCCGGGGATGGCGGCAACGTAGGGCACGATGGTCTTCAATGCGGGATGGTGATGGCGCGCCGCCGCCCAGGCAGTAAAGCCCTCGTAGCTGCCGCCATACATAGCCACCCGGCCATCGCTCCATGGCTGGCGGCTGATCCAGTCGATGGCCGCGTTGGCGTCCGCGCCGTCATGCTCGTAGGGGGCGATGGTGCCGCTGCCCTGGCCCTTGCCGCGCGCATCGACCACGATGCCGGCGTAGCCATGCGCGGCGGCCAGCAGCATCTTCTGCCGGTTCTTGGGTGGATCGGTGTAGATGGTGAACAGCATGGCCGCAGGCAGGGGCACCGATGCGGCGCGAGGGCGGGCCAGCTGCGCCGACAGCACGACGCCATCGCCAACGGGGATGCGCAATGCGTCGTCTATGGCGAAGCGGCGCTGCTCTTCCGCCGCGACCAGCGGAGGGGCCAGGGCAGCGGCCAGGGTCTGCGCACGCAGTACTGCCCGCAGGCGCAGCAGTTCCAGGGCGACAGCCTCGGCAATGGTCGTCGCCCCCGCCTGTGCCGCGACGGCCTGCTCCAGCTGGGCGCGCACCGGGGCTGGCTCAGCCGAGAGTGCGGCACCGGCCTGCACCGCGGCAACGTCGTCGAGGGCGGCGAAGGTGGCGTGGAAGGCGCGCGCATACGCCGCTGCGTCCTGCTCGCCGGCGGTGACGAGCAGCAGCATCGGTACCCAGCGTTGCACTGCTGCGGTATCACCTTCGCTTGCAAGCGATGCGCGTGCCTGCTGGATCGATCGCCGCGCTTCGGCCGTCTGGCCCGCCGCCACCAACGCGTGGCCGCGCTGTACATCGGTCAGGCTGGGCGACTTCAGCACGCCCTTGCCAAGGGCCTGCAGGGCAGCGTCGACCTGGGCCGGGGAAGCATCGGCTGGCAATGACCACGGCAGATCAGCGGCAGCAGCGTGGCCAACAGCAAGGGCCAGCAACAGGCCAGCAAGGGGGGTGCGTAGGGCCACGGGCGCTTCCTGGGATGAGGGTGGAACGGCGCATCCACGCGTGGCGTGGATCTACCGAAGGCCAACCAATGGTAGCGCCGGGCCGTGCCCGGCGGGAGCCGAGCGCAGGCTCGGCGCTACCGGGGCGCGTTGTCGCTGGGCGGTGGGCTCTGCGCCAGTTCCACCCGCGGCCGGGGCAGGTCGTGCAGCTGCATGAAGCGCGCCGCATCGACTGGCCGTCCCAGCAGGTAGCCCTGCAGGTAGTCGCAGCCCAGGCGCTCCAGGTAGGCGCGCTGGGCGGCGGTCTCCACGCCCTCGGCGACGATGTCCATGTCCAGCGCATGGCCCAGCGCCACGATCGCCGAGACGATCACCACGTCCTCTGCACTGTGTTCCAGGTCGCGCACGAACGCATGGTCGATCTTGATCTCGGTGGCCGGCAGCCGCTTCAGGTACAGCAGGCTGGAATAGCCGGTGCCGAAGTCATCGATGGAGATGCCTACGCCCAGCGCCGACAGCGCCTGCAGCAGGCGCAGGCTGGTGTCGGTATCGCGCATCACCGTGCTTTCGGTGATTTCCAGCACCAGGTGGCGCGGAGCGATGTTGTGGCGTTCGATCACCGCGCGCACATCCTGCAGCAGGTGCGGCGAACTGAACTGCACCGGCGACAGGTTCACCGACATCGACCAGCCTTCGTGACCGGCATCGTGCCAGCGCCGCAGCTGCAGGCAGGCCTGGTCCAGCGCCCAGCGCCCGATCTCGTTGATCGCACCACTGCGCTCGGCCAGGCGGATGAACCGATCGGGCGGAATCAGGCCATGCTCCGGATGGTGCCAGCGGATCAACGCTTCGGCACCGGCCACCTTCTGCGTGGCCACGCGGATCTTGGGCTGGTAGTGCAGGAACAGCTGCTCGCTGCCGATGGCCCGGCGCAGGTCGGCCAGCAGCCGGAACTGTTGTTCGGCGCTGTCATTCATCCAGTCGGCGAACAGCACGAAGGCGTTGCGCCCGGATTCCTTGGCCTGGTACATCGCCGCGTCGGCAAAGGCCATCAGCTGCCGCTCGCTGGCGGCGTGGTCGGGGCAGATCGCCACGCCGATGCTGGCGGTTACCTGCAGTTCGTTGTCCGGCAGCAACGGCCCACTGCCGACCGCCTGCAGGATGCGCCGGGCGAGGGTTGGCAGATCCTCATCGTGCTCGATGCGCACCACCAGCACGAACTCATCGCCGCCCAGGCGCGCCAGCATGTCATGGGGGCGCAGCAGCTGGCGGGTGCGCTCGGCCACCGCCACCAGCAGTGCGTCACCCGCCTGGTGGCCATAGGCGTCGTTGACCTGCTTGAAACCGTCCAGGTCCATGAACATCACCGCGAAGCGGCTGCCGCCCTGTTCGGCCTCGGCCAGTGCCTGCACGATGCGGCGCTGCAACAGCAGGCGGTTGGGCAGGCGGGTGAGCGGATCATGCAACGCGGCCTGGGTCAGTTCCTGCTGCGCATCGGTCAACGAAGTGCTCAGCATGGAATTGCGCAGTCGTAGCAGCTGCGCCTCCACCCGCTGGTCCAGCCAGGACACCACCAGCACCACCGCGAGGATCGCGACCGTCAGCACCACTACCAGCATCGCCAGCCACTCGTTCTGCAGGCCATCGCCGACCGCCGCGCCGCAGATGCTGCCTTCCGGAAAGCGTGCGGCGGCCATGCCGGTGTAGTGCATGCCAACGATGGCCAGCCCGAGCAGGCCAGCGGCTGCCAGCCGGTCGCCGACACGGGTGCGCTGCGCGCGCAGGCGGAATGCCACATACAATGCAGTCCATGAGGCGGCGACCGCCACGATCAGCGAGAACAGCAGCCAGCCCGGGTCATAGTCGATGCCGGGTTGCATGCGCATCGCCGCCATGCCGACGTAGTGCATGCCGGCAATGCCGGTACCCATCAGCAATGCCCCGCCGGCCAGGCGTGGGTGCGGCAGGGTGCGCAGCGAAACCAGCCACAGCGCGAACACCGATGAGGCGATGGCCAGGGCCAGGGAGAGCAGGGTGATCGGCAGGTCGTAGCCGAGCGGAATGGGCAGGTCGAAGGCGAGCATGCCGATGAAGTGCATCGACCAGATGCCCAGGCCCATGGCGAAGCCACCACTGAGGCGCCACCACCAGGCCGCGCCCTTGCCGGGTGCGGTGACCGTGCGCCCGGCCATCGCCAGCGCGGTGTATGACGCCATCACGGCAACCAGCAACGAGATCGCCACCAGCCACGGGTTGTACGTGCCTACCAGCATTCGTCAGTCTCCCGGACCTGCCTGTCGACGGAAACCACGGTGGGGCATGCATGAGGCAGGCCGACGCAGGGCGGCGGCCACGTGCGGCATCCCCCCGGTTGCCGCGCATTCACTCTAGCGCGCAGACCCGGGGGAAGGGCAAGCAGTAAAACGTGATGATCGGGTCAGTGTGTGACCGCGTCCGCAGCCTGGAAGGCGGCATCGAACAGGCGCTGTACCGGCGGGCCCATTTCCCCGGCCAGCAGGGCCAGCAGGAACAGGCCCAGCAGCAGTGAGACCGGCAGGCCCAGCTGGATCGGATTCAGTGCCGGGGCAGCACGCGCCAGCACGCCGAAGGCCAGGTTCACCGCCAGCATCGCCACGGTCAGTGGAATAGCCAGGGTCAGTGCGCCGCGCAGCACGGTCAGCAGGAAGGTCGGAGCGATGCTGAAGAAGGCGTGCGGGTCCGGCAGCGGGGCGCCGATCGGCAGCGCCCGGTAGCTGTCCACCACCAGCGAGATCAGCGCCAGATGGCCGTTGGCGGTGAAGAACAGCAGGCCGAACAGCAGGTAGAACCACTGCCCGATCACGCCGGAGGTGCCACCACGAAGCGGGTCGCTCATCTGCGCGAAGGCCAAGCCGGTGCCCTGGGCGATCAGTTCGCCGGCCATCGCGCCGGCCTCGAACACCAGCCGCAGCAGGAAGCCGATGGACACGCCGATGGCCAGCTCGCGGGCGATGGTCAGTACGGTGGCAGCATCGAAGCCGGTCCAGTCCGGAACCGGCGGCAGCAGCGGCGCCAGCGCGATGGCAAGGGTACCGGCCAGGATCACGCGGATCCGTGCCGGCACCGCACGGGTGCCGACCATGGGCATGGCCATGGCCACCGCGCCGATGCGCAGCATGGTCCACAGCACGGTGCCGATCATGCCAAAGGCCTGCAGGCCGTCGGCAGCCATCTGGGTGGCGGCGTCCATCGAGGCGCGTGTCCTAGCCGATCAGGTGTGGAATGCGCTGGAACAGCAGCGTGGTGAATTCAACCAGGTGGCCGATCAGGAGGCTGCCGAGCGCGAACAGCACCGCGGTCAGTGCCGCCGCCTTGGCAACGAAGGCGATGGTCGGTTCGTTGAGCTGGGTCGCGGCCTGCACCACGCCCACCACAACGCCCACCACCAGCACGGTGAGCAGCAGCGGGCCGGCCACCCACAACACGGTGATCAGGCCGCCACGCAGTTCGGTCAAGGCAAGTTCGGGAGACATTCGGGGTCCATCTGCTTGTGTGGAGTCGAGCCGCGCTCGACTGTGCTTCTGTAGAGCCGAGCCATGCCCGACTGCCTCTCAATCACGCCGGATTGAAGCTCGCCGCCAACGTACCCACGGTCAGCACCCAGCCATCCACCAGCACGAACAGCAGGATCTTGAACGGTGCCGACACCAGCATCGGCGACAGCATCATCATGCCCATCGACATCAGCACGCTGGCCACGACCAGGTCGATGATCACGAACGGGATGAAGATCAGGAAGCCGATTTCGAAGGCGGTCTTCAGTTCGCTGGTGACGAACGATGCGACCAGTACCGGGAACGGGATGGCGTCGGGGCTGGCGTAGGTGCCGTGCCCGGCGATGCCGGCGAAGGTCATCAGGTCGGTCTCCCGGATCTGCGCCAGCATGAAGCCGCGCAACGGCGTGGTGGTCAGCGTCCAGGCGGTCTGGAAGTCGATCTCGCCATTGAGGTACGGCGCCATGCCGGTGCTCCAGGCCTTGTCCCAGGTCGGCATCATCACCATCGCGGTGAGGAACAGGGCCAGGCCCAGCAGCACCTGGTTGGACGGGGTCTGCCCGGTACCCAGCGCCTGGCGCAGCAGGCCCAGCACGATGATGATGCGGGTGAACGAGGTCAGCACCAGCAACATCGACGGGATCAGGGTGATCGCCGTCATCAGCAGCAGGGTCTGCAGCGGCAGGCTGACCGGCGCACCTCCGATCTTGCCGACGTTGATGTCCGGCAGTGGCGTGGTCGGTGCGCCGGGTGCAGCGAAGGCCAGTGCCGGCAACAGGCACAGGGCGAGCATCAGCAGCCACGGCATCAGGGTGGCAAGACGGGTACGGGCGACACGCATGTCAGGGGTCCTTGCGCAGCCGCTGCTGCAGCAGCTGGGCGAAATTCGGAAGATTCTTGAAGTCCGGCACGCGCACGGGCGCGGGCGGCGGCAGCGGTTCGGGCAGGGTGTGCAGGGTGTTGATGCCGCCGGCGGTGACGCCCAGCAGCAGCTGCTGGCCGTTGACCTCGACCACCACCACGCGCTCCTTGGCACCGACACTCAGGCTGGCCACCACCTTCATGCCTTCGGCCGGGCGGAAACCACTGCCGGGCAGGCGCTTGAGCAGCCAGCCGAGGCCGATGACCAGCGCCAGCACTGCCAGCAGCGCCAGCACCGCGCCGAACAGGCTCGGTGCGGCGGCTGCGTGCTGGCCGATCTGCGGGCCGGCCGGAGCGGCGGTCTTGCCGACCGCCAGCAGGGTGGAGGCCAGCAGGCTCAACGCAGTCTCCGGATCCGCTCGCTCGGGCTGACCACATCGGTCAGGCGCACGCCGAAGCGGTCATTGATCACCACCACTTCGCCATGGGCGATCAGGGTGCCGTTGACGAACACATCCAGCGACTCGCCGGCACCACGTTCCAGTTCCACCACCGAACCCTGGTTGAGCTGCAGCAGGTTGCGGATCGGCAGGCGCGCGCGACCGACTTCCAGCGACAGCGTCACCGGTACGTCGAGGATCACGTCCAGGTTCAGGTCCGGGCCGTTCGGCTCATCGGCCTGCAGGCTGCTGAACTGGGCCGGAGTGGGTTCGAGGGCGTCGATATCGTTCATTGCGGGTCTTCCTGGATGACGGGTACGCGCGGGCGGGTGCCTGGCGGATGGGTAGCGGTGATCTTCACGGCGTTCATGCCGTTGGCGATGCCGAACTCGCCGGTGAACACCGGGATGTTCTCCACGCACACCGGCACCTGCGGGCTCAGCTCGATCGGCAGGATGTCGCCGACCTTCAGTTGGGTCAGGTCACGCAGGGTCATGCGCTTGCTGGCCAGTACGCTGGACAGGGTGACTTCGGCGATGTTGAGCTGTTCACGCAGGGTCTTGCCCCAGCTCTCGTCGCGGTCGTTGCGGTCGCTCTGGATGCCGGCGTCGAGCAGCTCGCGGATCGGCTCCAGCATCGAATACGGCAGGGTGACGTGGATGTCGCCACCGCCGCCATCGAGTTCGACGTGCAGGCGGCACACCACCACGTATTCGCGCGGCGTCACGATGTTGGCGAAGTGCGGGTTGATCTCCGAGTTGATGTACTCGAAGTCGACGTCCATCACCGGTGCCCAGGCCTCGCGCAGGTCGGCGAAGGTCTGCTTCAGCAGCAGGTGGATCACCCGCATTTCGGTGGCGGTGAACTCGCGGCCTTCGATGCGGGTGGGGTAGCGCCCGTCGCCACCGAAGAAGTTGTCGACGATGGCGAACACCAGGGTCGGCTCGAACACGATCAGGCCGGTACCGCGCAGCGGCTTGAAGCGGATCAGGTTCAGGTTGGTCGGCACATACAGCGAGTGCATGTAGTCGTTGAACTTGATCAGCTCGATGCCGCGCACCGACAGCTCGGCCGAGCGACGGATCAGGTTGAACAGGCCGATCCGCCACAGGCGCGCGAAACGCTCGTGGACCATTTCCAGGGTTGGCATGCGACCGCGGATGATGCGGTCCTGGCTGGCGAAGTCGTACGAGCGCGCTTCGCCTGACGGCGGTTCCGGATCGGTTTCGACCGCGCCACTGTCCACGCCGTGGAGCAGGGCATCGATCTCGTCCTGGGACAACAGATCATTCATCGGTGGGCCCTTACTGGGTCACGAAGCTGGTGAACAGCAGGTCGTCGGCACCATTGCTGCCGGTCTCGGCCTTGAGCACTTTCTGCACTTCGGCCAGCGACGCAGCCTGCAGCTTCTGCTTGCCGGCGACATCGGCGATCTGGTCCGGGCTGACCTGCGAGAACAGCATCAGCAGGCGTGCGCGGATGGCGGGTGCATGGGTCTTGATCGCTTCCAGCGCGGACGGGTCGCGGGTCATCAGCTGCACTTCCAGCTGCAGGTAGCGCGGGCCATCGACCGGGCCGTTGAGGTTGACCACGAAGGCCGGGTCCAGCGCGAAATACTGGGCCGGTGCCGGGGTCGCGGTCTTCTTCGGGGCCTGCGCGGCCTTGTCTTCGTGCTTGGACTGGGTGAAGAACCAGACGCCGCCACCGGCGGCAGCGGCGGCCAGTACGGCCACCAGCGCGGTGATCAGGATCGGACTACGCGGCTTGGCGGCCTTGTCCTTCTCGGCTGTCTTCTTGGTTTTGTCAGCGGCTGCGGCCACGGGGTGAAGCTCCTGAGGGTTGCTTCACCGGGATATGCAAGGGGTGTGCCGAAGGCGGGGCAGAGGGGTGCGACGGAATTCCGTCGGGGGGCGGTGGGGCCGTGCGGAGCAAGCTCCGCACCCACCAACGCGATACTGGCCGGTGCGGCTCTATTGCCCGGGTGCCCTGGTGGGTGCCAACCTTGGTTGGCACGCCTGTCAGGCGTATGCGTCCAGCAACCCGCGCTGGCGGATCAACTGTGCGGACGACACGTTGGTGTCGCCCGGCGACGGTTCTCCGTCACCGGCGGTCCCACCGTTGCCAGATGCTCCCGACGCATTGCCGTCGCCCCCCGGGGCCTGGTGGCCAACATCAGCGTGTGCCAGCTGGAAGCCCTGTTCGCCCAGCAGCTCGCGCAGGCGCGGCAGGCTGCTTTCCAGAGCCTGTCGCACGTCCACGTGCGGGCTGCTGAAGCTGGCATGCACCTTGTCGCCGTTCAACTGCAGGCGCACGTCGACCGGGCCCATATCGTCCGGGCTCAGGCGGATATGGGCGTGGCCGATTTTCTGGTCGGCCAGCCAGCCCAGGCGTGCGCCAATGGCCTGGTCGAAGCCGTCGTCACCCAGCACGGGCTTGGGCGTGGGTTCGCCATTGAAGATCGCGTTGCCGGTGGCGAGCGCTGCCTTCAGGTCCTGTACGGCGCCCCCCGCCGGTGCATGCAGCAGTGGTGCACTGGCGCGGTCGCCAACGGCGGCCACGTCACTGCCTTCGCCGCGCTCGCTGCGCTTGCCGGGCAGGATCATCTCCGGCAGTGGCAGCGCGCTGGCATCGTCCGCGCTGGTCGCCGCCGGTTTGCCGTCGGCCGTCGCTGCGGCGGCCGCTGCTGGAGCGGTTGCAGGCAGTGCCGGGTTCGCGGCAGGGGCAACGGGCAGTGCGCTGCCGTCGCTGGCCTGCGACGGTGCAGCGGTGGTCGGCAGGGCAGCGGCCGGATCCACGGGCGTCGGCATCGCCAGCACCAGGCCGGCCAGACCGAGCGGCGGCCAAGGGGCGTCTTCGGTCGCGGCGGGCTTGTCCTTGTCGGTAGCGGGTGCAGCCGGGGGCACGGCAACGGGCGCTGGCGGCGGCGCTTCAGCGGTTACCGCTTCGGCGTCGCTGCGTTCGCCTGGTGCCTGGCCACTGCTGTCAGTGGTCGACGGCTGGCTCGACGTGGATGGCGACGGCGTGGTGGCGCTGCCGGCAGGGGCGGGTGCAGAGGGCGCGCCGTCCTGCAGCAGCTGGCTGAAGTCCTTTCCGCCTTCGCTGCGCGGGGCGCGCGCCGCACTGTTGCTGGTGGCCGGCGTGGCAGGGTTGGCACTGCCGGCGAGTGGGGAGGGCATCACGAGCGACCTCCCTGCTCGGTGCCGTCCTGGTCTTCGGCCTGGACCAGGCGCGCGCGGCGCGCACCGATATCGTCCATCTCGCGCTGGTCGCGGCGGTCGGTCACCACTTTTTCCTGCGCGCGGTAGCTGGCGGCCAGCTGTTCCAGCACGGCCTTGTCACGGCTGGCCAGGATCAGCCGGGCGCGCTCGGCTTCCACCTTTTCGCGGTTGCCATTGACCGTGGCCTGCTGCTGTTCGACGGCACTGTCCAACCGGTCGAGGAAAGCGCGTCGGTTCAGCAGCTGCGCCGGGCTGGTGGCGGCCATCTGAGCGTTGGCGTACTCCTCGGCGTAGCGGCGCAGTTCGTCCAGTCGCGATAGATGGGTATCGAGCACGCGCTGGCGTTCGGCAAGGTCGCGGGCAACCGCGTCCTCGTGTTCCTGGGCCCGCTTGAGCAGGGGATCAATGCGCTTGGACTGGTTCATGGCTTAACTCTCTTGTTCCACCAGGCGCTGCAGCGCCGCCTGGCTGTGCGGGAGATCTGCGGCCTTGGCAACGTCCTGGCCGAGGAACTCCATGATTTCCGGCCAGCGTTCCAGGGCTTCGTCGGTGGCCGCGTCGTTGCCGCGCTGGTAGGCACCGATGGCGATCAGGTCACGGTTGGCCGAGTAGGCCGAGACCAGTCGCTTCAATTTGCGGATGCGCAGGCGCCACGGCTCGTCGGCGATTTCCGTGACCACGCGGCTGACCGACGATTCGACGTCGATGGCCGGGTACAGGCCGCTGTCGGCCACGCGCCGCGAGAGCAGGATGTGGCCGTCGAGGATCGCGCGCGCCGCATCGGCGATCGGGTCCTGCGGATCATCGCCCTCGGTCAGCACCGTGTAGAACGCAGTGATCGAGCCACGGCCCTTGGCGCCATTGCCGGCGCGTTCGACCAGTGCCGGCAGCTTGGCGAACACCGACGGCGGGTAGCCGCGGGTGGTCGGCGGCTCGCCCACCGACAGGCCGATCTCGCGCTGCGCCTGGGCAAAGCGGGTCAGCGAGTCCATCAGCAGCAGCACGTTCAGTCCCTGGTCGCGGAACCATTCGGCGATGGCGGTAGCGCGGTAGGCACCGTGCAGGCGCGCCAGCGGCGGCCGGTCGGCGGGACTGGCCACTACCACGGCGCGGCGCAGGCCTTCCTCGCCCAGCGTGGTCTCGACGAAATCGCGCACTTCGCGGCCACGTTCACCGATCAGGCCGACCACGATCACGTCGGCGGCGGTGTAGCGGGTCATCATGCCCAGCAGCGTCGACTTGCCGACGCCGGAGCCGGCGAACAGGCCGACACGCTGGCCGCGGCCGATCGGCAGCAGCGCGTTGATCGCGCGCACGCCCACGTCCAGCGGCTGGGTGATCGGTTCACGCGCCAGTGGATTGATCGACACGCCGGCCATGCCGACATGGCCTTCGGCGCGGATCGGGCCCTTGCCGTCCAGCGGCACGCCATCGCTGTCGATGACGCGGCCAAGCAGGCCTTCGCCCACTTCCACGCCACCGCGGCGCGCCGATGGCACCACGCGGGCGTTGGGCAACAGGCCATGCAGCTCGGCACTGGGCATCAGGTAAGTGCGCTCGCCGGCGAAGCCGACCACTTCGGCATCGACCCAGCCGCCGTCGACCACTTCCACCTTGCAGCTGGCCCCCAGCGGCGCCTCGCAGCCGACAGCTTCCAGGGTCAGTCCGACCGCGCGGCGCAGCACGCCTTCGCGGATCAGGCCACGGCCATGGGCGGTATCCACGCGCAGTCCATCGAGGCGACGGGCCAGGCGCAGGTTGCGGGCCATGGCCCAGTCGGCCGGTGGCGGCGTCGGCTGCGGATCGGGGTTCATGCATTGGCTCCGGTCTGGCGGATCACCGCGTCCAGCGCGCCGCGCAGGCGGGCTTCCAGGGTGCCGTCGATGCGCACGGCTTCGGCGTGCACGCGTAGATCGCCGCGGCTGAGGCTGGTGTCTGGCACCAGGCGCTGTTGTGGCGGCAGGCTCAACAGCGGGGCGAGGGCGGCGATGTCATCCGGATGCAGTCGCACTTCTACCTCGCGGGTGCTGCCACCCACCGCGTCGATGGCCTCACCGACCAGCTGTGCCAGCAGTGCCGGGTCAGCTTCATAGGCGCGGCCGACCAGCGCACCGGCGATGCGTACCGCCAGCTCACCGAGTGCGCCGACCACTTCGTTCTCCAGCCGCACCAGGGGGCGGCTGAAGTTGTCGAGGATGCCTTCGATCTGCGCGGCGAGGCGACGCACTTCGGCCTGACCCTGGCCGTAACCTTCAGCATGGCCGTGCTGGAAGCCTTCCTTCTCGGCGCTGTCCTGGATGGCCTGGATCTCCTCCAGGGTCGGCAGCTGCAGCGGCGGCTCCGGCTCGTGTTCCGGGTCCGGCTCGGTGAGTTCGAACGCATCCTCCTGCTCCAGCACCGGTTCAGGCTGGGCCAGCAGGTCCGGGGCAAGCCAGCGCACGACGTTGCTCACAGCATGGCCTCCGCGCTGCCACCGATCGTGACGGTGCCCTCATCGGCCATGCGCTTGACGATGGCCAGGATCTCGCGCTGCGCGCCTTCCACGTCGGACAGGCGCACCGGGCCACGAGCTTCCATGTCTTCCAGCAGGATTTCGGCCGCGCGCTGCGACATGTTGCGGGTGATCTTGTCGCGCACCTTGATGTCGGCACCGCGCAGGGCCAGGCCCAGGCGCTCGCCGCTCACTTCGCGCAGCACCAGCTGCATTTCGCGGTCATCCAGGTCGACCAGATCGTCGAACACGAACATCAGGTCCTGGATGCGGTTGCTCAACGGCGCATCGATGCGGGCGATTTCTCCCAGGATCGCCTGGTCCTGGCCGCTGTCCATGAAGTTCAGGATGTTGGCCGCGCACTGCACGCCGCCGATGTTGGACGATTTCAGGTTCTGGTTGCCGGCGAACTGGCGCTCCATGATCTCGTTGAGTTCATTGAGTGCGTTAGGCGGAATGCCGTCGAGGGTGGCGATGCGCAGCAGCACGTCCACGCGGGTACGGTCCGGCAGCAGTTTCAGCGCGTCGGCGGCCTGGTCGGTTTCCAGGTGCGCCATCACGATGGCGATGATCTGCGGGTGCTCGTTGCGCACCAGGTCGGCCACCGCACGCGGGTCCATCCACTTCAGCGCGTCCAGGCCGGTGGTGTTGCGGCCGAGCAGGATGCGGTCGATCAGGTTGCCGGCCTTCTCGCTGCCCAGCGCCTGCACCAGCATGTTGCGGATGTAGTCGTCCGAGCCCACGCCCAGCGAGGTCTTCGAGCCCAGCTCCTGGCCGAACTGGTCCATCACCCGTTCCACCTGCTCGCGGGTGATGTCGGTCATGGTGGCCATGGCGATGCCGATCTTCTGCACCTCCTTGGGTTCCATGTGGCGCAGCACTTCGGCCGCATCCAGCTCACCCAGGGACAGCAGCAGCACGGCCGCGCGCTGTACGCCGGTCAGTTGTGCCTCAGTCATTGGCCACCCAGCCCTTGACCACCTGGGCCACGCGCTTGGAGTCGGTCTTCACGGCTTCACGCGCCATCCGCAGTCGTTCCTCATAAGAATCCACCGGCAGGGCCAGTGCGTCTGGTCCGGCCAGGCTGGCCCGGTCGGCGCCCAGCGCCGGCAGCGGCATGCCATCGTCATCGACCAGCTGCACATCCGCGGTGTGCGGTTCCAGTGCTGGTTCGTCGTTCTTCTTGTTCTGGCCGGTGATCGCACGCAGTGCCGGGCGCAGCACACCGAACAGCAGCGCTAGCACCACCACCGCGCCGAGCAGCATGCGGCCGGCATCGTGCACCCACGGCAGCTCCCACCAGGCCGGGCCTTCGACCGGCGTGGTATCCCGCACGAACGGGGCATTCATCACCGACACGGTATCGCCACGCTCGGCGTTGAAGCCGACGGCCTGCTTGACCAGCGCTTCGACGCGGGTCAGTTCGGCGGCCGACAGCGGCTGCGGGCTCATCTTGCCGTTGGCGCCGGCGCGCGGCACGTTGTCCACCAGCACCGCCACCGAGACGCGCTTGATGCGGCCTGCCGGCTGGCGGGTGTGCTGCAGGGTGCGGTCCAGCTCGTAGTTGCGGGTGGCGTTCTTGCTGCTTTCGGTCGGGGTCTGCGCGGTGGCCGGTGCAGCCTGCTGGCCCGGCGGGCTGTTGCTGGTCGCACCCGGCACACCCTGCGGGCCAGGGGTGCTGGTGGTGTTCTCGCTCATCTGCTCGCTGCGCAGCTTCTGCGGCTCACCGTTGTAAAGCTCGCGGGCCTCCTCGGTCACCGAGAAATCCATGTCCACGCTCACTTCCGGGTTGACGCGGCCAGGGCCGGTCATCGGTTCCAGCAGCTCGCGGATGCGCTGGTTGAACGAGGTTTCCTGGCGGCGCACCTGCTCGAACTGGGCAGCGTTGACCGCCGCTTCGCTGTTCGGGTCGGTGATGCTGAGCATGCGCCCACTCTGGTCGACCACGGTCACCCGCTCCGGCGCGAGATCCGGGATGCTGGCCGCAACCATGTGCACGATGGCATCCACCTGACTGCGTTCCAGCTGCTGGCCACCACGCAGTTCCAGGGTGACCGAGGCACTGGCTACGTCGCGCTGGCGGGTGAAGGCGCTGGGCTTGGGAATGGCCAGGTGCACGCGCGAATCGCGCACCGGGCGCAGCGTGTTGATGGTGCGCGACAGTTCGGTTTCCAGCGCGTGCTGGTAGCGCGCGCTTTCGACGAACTGGCTGACGCCGAAGCCCGGGTCGCGTTCCATCAGCTCGAAGCCGAGCTTGCCACTGTCGGTCAGGCCGGAACCGGCCAGCTTCAGGCGGGCGTCGTGCAGGTTCTTTTCCGGCACGGTGATGCCACCGGTGGCCGGGTCGAGCGCGAACGGAATCTGCGCGGCGCGCAGCAGGTCGGTCGCTTCAGCGGTGGCCTTCTGGTCCAGGCCGGTGTACAGCGGGACCATGCCCGGCTTCTGCGACCAGAAGAACACGGACAGGCCTGCCGCCACCGCCACCGCGATCATCGCCATCAGGCCCAGCCGACGGGTGATCTGCAGGCTCTGCAGGCGGTCGAACCATTGCCCGGCCTTTTCGGCGTTCAGGCTGTCCTTGGAGAGCGTCAGTGCCATGCGTCTCTATTCCTTACAGCGGCATGTTCATCACGTCCTGGTAAGCCTGGACGAGACGGTTGCGGACTTCCACGGTGGCGCGGAAGGCGATCTGGGACTGCTGCGAGGCGACCATCACCTTGGCGAGGTCGGCGCTGGGGTCGCCCATTTCGAAGGCCTTGGCGAGGGCGCCGGATTTCTGTTGCGCATCGTTGACGCCGGCAATCGCACCACGCAGGGTTTCGGTGAAGCTGGCCGGCTGGGCCTGCGGTGCGTCCAGCACCGTGCCCGGCAGGGCGTTGCTGCGAGGCGTTTCGCCCAGCGGGTTGAGCGCCGGCTGTCCCATCTGGGTCTGATAGGAGCGGATCTGCGAAAGGATCGAAGTGACGGAGTGGGACATCTGCAACGGTTCCAGAAACAGGGATGGGGTTGTCTGCTGTAGCCAGTGCAAGTGCCGTGCCGAAACCGGTTTTCGATTCAGTGAAGTGAGGGTGGGGGTGTTTGGTGGCAGGGCTGCGCCCTGCACCCGCAGAGGCCACGTCAACATCAACGTCAAAATCGGGCTATCCGTGGGGTGGCGGGGTGGGTCCGGTTACGGGGGACGCCGTAAACCCGTCCTTGGGGGCTTGGCCGCGGCATCCATGCCGCGGACACCCCCGCAACCGGACCCACCCCGCCTTCGACAGTGGGCCGCGATCTGTTGGAACCTGCTGCTGATGGTGCTTCTGATGGTGGTGGGTGCCGACCGTTGGTCGGCACGGGGTCGGATCCCGTTGCAACGCAACCGGCTCTGACTCCGGTCGTGGCGCCATTTAACCGGCGTCGGTTTTCTGGCCTATGGCTGCAGGGTCCATCGGCCGGAATTCTGGCGCTGGCGCGGGGCAATGGGTCCGTCGTGCTGGGTGTAGATGAAGCGACCCTGGCGGTCGCTCTGGCAGGTCAGCAGCAGGGTGTAGTGGGCGGGGCCGGCCGGGTGGGCCTCGGTCATGTGGAGTTCCGCGATATGCGGGGCCAGGCGCTGGTAGCGGTAGCTGCCGCCGATGCGCAGGTCGGTGCCGAGGATGTCGAGCACGTACTGGCTGCCGGCGAAGCTGACCTGGACCATGCGTCCGGCATTGGGGTTGTCCGGGGCGTACAGCGGGTCGCTGAGGTTGGTGAACTGGCGCTGGTCGAGCGTGGCGGGCAGGATGCAGTTGGCCGCGGTGGCCAGGGCCGGGCAGAGCAGGACGGCGAGCAGGATCAAGCGATGCATGTGGACCTCCTTGGGATGTCCTTGCCAATGCACCGCAGTTCGGCGCTGCTGTCTTTAGGAAGACTTGTAAACGCGGGAGTTTCGGCTCCCTACCGCAGGTGGCACTTTGACCCCTGCGAGTTCGTTCAGCTGGTCGGCGCGGCGTGCTCGCATTCGACGCCTCGCATGGGCTTCGGGTTAACCGTTGCCTCGGGCATTTGAGGAGCGTTCCTTCACTTCCTGCAGCCACGCTTCGAACATATCGGAAGGCAGGAGATCTTCGGTATTGGAGAAATGGAGATCGTGGCTGAACTTGACGCTCAGCTTTTCCGTAACGGCGTCGAAGTGCGCCTTCAGCTGGGTAGGGGGTTCTCGATCATGATTCTTATGAAGTTCAAGTAGGCGATCAAGATCGTCCAAGAGAAAATCCAGCAGGGCGCTGCCACGGGAATCGGAAAGGTCAAACGGCTGACCACTTCCGGCCGCGGGAGCGTCGTTCAACTGGTTGGTCCTGTAGAGGTGACCGCCAATGTCATAGAAGACGTCTGCAGATGACGTCCCATCTTCCGCTGCACCGTACAGGTAGACCCCATCCACGCGATGCTCTCCGTACTCCAGGCAAACGCTCAGCATTGATTCCAGTATTTCCTGCATGGAATCTTCGAAGGTCCCGTTCATGGCATTCCCTGGTCGAAATCACAACCCTTGAGGCTATTGCGTAACGAAGCAGAACGCATTGGGAAAAGTTGTAAATCTCAAAAACACCAACGCCCGGGCAAGCCCAGGCGTTCGTGCCCCCTTCATGCTGGTAGCGCGCTTCAGCCGGCCAGTTCGGCCTGCTCGCGTTCGATGCCGTACTTGCGCAGCTTTTCCACCAGGGTGGTGCGGCGCAGGCCGAGCAGCTGGGCGGCGTGGGCGACCACGCCCTGGGTGCGTTCCAGTGCTTCGTTGATCAGGCCCAGTTCGATGTTGGCCATGTGGTTGCGCAGGTCCATGCCTTCGTCGGGCAGGGCGGCCGGTGCCGCCGGGCGATTGACGGCGATGCCGTGCTCCAGCGCCGGCTGGTTGCCGCTGCCGGGCGTGTGGAACGAGAAGCTGCGCAGGTCCAGTCGCTCTTCGCTGGTGGCGGGCTGTGCCGGCGTCGGCGTAGCGACGGCAGCCAGCGCGGCATCGCCACGGTAGCGGGCCGGCAGGTCCTGTACGCGCACCGATCCACCCGGATGCAGCACGGCCAGGCGCTCGACCAGGTTGGTCAGCTCGCGCACGTTGCCCGGCCACTCGTAGCCGGCCAGTGCCTGCAGGGCTTCCGGGGTGAAGCGCACTTCGCCACGGCCGGTTCGCGCCAGCTGTGCGGCGATGGTTTCCACCAGTGCCGGCAGGTCCTCGCGACGCTCGCGCAGCGCGGGTACTTCAATCGGGAACACGTTGAGGCGGTAGAACAGATCCTCACGGAACTTGCCTTCGGCGATCCGCGTTTCCAGATCACGGTGGGTCGCGGCCACGACACGTACGTTGCAGCGGATGGTCTGGTTGCCACCGACGCGCTCGAAGCTGCGTTCCTGCAGCACGCGCAGCAGCTTCACCTGCATCGGCAGGCTCATGTCGCCAATTTCGTCCAGCAGCAGGGTGCCGCCTTCGGCCATCTCGAAGCGGCCCTTGCGCGCGGTCAATGCGCCGGTGAAGGCACCCTTTTCGTGACCGAACAGTTCGCTTTCCAGCAGGTCGGCCGGAATGGCGCCGCAGTTGATCGCCACGAACGGGCCATCACGGCGCGGCGAGCGCTGGTGGATGGCGCGCGACACCACTTCCTTGCCGGTGCCGGATTCGCCCAGCACCAGCACGGTGGTGTCGAACGCGGCCACCTGCTCGATCATGGTGCGCAGTGCGGTGACCGCCGGGCCGTTGCCGGTTGGTCCCTGCTCCTGCGCGGCACCGGCCTGGTGCTCGGCATCCAGGCGCTTGAGGCTGGCGCGGCGCAGCAGGGCTTCCATCTGCGCGTGGCGCAGCGGCGTCTCCAGTGGCCAGATGTTGGCTTCGTGCAGGCCGTGCTGCTGCGCGAAGGCTGCGGCATCACCGTCGGCCAGCAGTACCGGCGGAGGCAGGCTGCTGCCGCCCAGCCAGTTGTAGAGTGCGGTGCTGGCGGCGTTGTCGTCCAGGCTGCCGACGATCACTGCCATCCAATCGTTCTGGCGCTGCCGGCCCAGATCGAAGTCGGCCGCGTCGGAGACCCAGCGCGGGTTGAAGTCCATGAACTCCAGCAGGGCAACGGTGCGCTCTGCACGCACGGCGTCGTTGTCCAGCACAAGGATGCGCGATTCGCTCACGACTGTTCCTCCCTGAGGCCTTCCAGGATCGGCATGACTTCCTGGATGTAGGACAGCTTGCTGACGAAATTGTCGGCACCGGCACGCAGCGCGTGCTCGCGGTGCTCCGCGTCGTCGAAGTGGCTGGCGATCACGATGTACGGTGCGTCGTCCTGCGACTTGATCAGGCGGGTGGCCTGCAGGCCGCCCATCTCAGGCATTGCCAGATCCATCAATACGACCTGCGGGCGCAACGTTTCCGAACGCTCGATCGCTTCCAGGCCGTTGCCGGCGCTGCCGACGATCTGCAGCCAGTCGATCTTGCGGAAGTGGCGCATTGCCGCGTTGATGAAGCCCTCGTGGTCATCGACCAGCAGGACGGTAAGCTTGTTCATGTGCAACATCCTTTTCAGCCCACCCGGGCCAGCTGTGGTTGCCTGGCGCCGAGCCGGCGCCGTTCACGGGCCGGGGCGATGTCCAGTTGTTCCCGGTATTTTGCGACGGTTCGGCGGGCAATGTTCACCCCCTGGCGTGACAACAGGCCGGCGATCGCCTCATCGGCCAGTGGCCGACCGGCCGGTTCGGCGTCGATCAGGCGGCGGACCATGGCCTTGACCGCCTGCCCGGAGACGCTGGCGCCTTCCAGTCGGACGGCGAAGAAGTGCTTCAGTTCGAAGGTGCCGCGCGGGGTCTGCAGGAACTTGCCGGTGGTGATGCGCGAGACGGTGGACTCGTGCATGCCGATTTCCTCGGCCACTTCCTTCAGGGTCAGCGGTGCCATGGCTTCCTCGCCACGCACCAGGAACGCGGCCTGGCGCTCGACGATTACCCGCGCGGTGCGCAGCAGGGTGTCGTAGCGCATCGACAGGCCGCGGCTGAACCAGCGCGCTTCCTGCAGCATCTCGCGCAGTGCCGGGGCGGCCTCACTGGTCTCTGCCAGCGCCTGTTCGTACTGGCTGTTGATGGAGACGCGGCGACTGGTGGCCGGGTTCAATGCCACTTTCCACTGGCCATCGGCGTGCCAGGCGACCACATCCGGAACCACAACGGCATTGCGTTCCGGCAGCAGGCTGTCGCCTGGGCGTGGCTGCAGCGACAGGATCAGGCGTACCGCTTCGCGCACATCGTCGATCTCGGCGTCGTGCTGGCGGGCGAGGGCGGGGTAATCATGTGCGGCCAGCGCATCGAGCGCGCCGTCCAGGATGCGCGTGGCCAGGTGGCGGGCAGGCACCGCGCCGTGCAGGCTGCGCAGCTGCGCCTGCAGGCCCTCGCGCAGGTCCTGGGCGGCCATGCCGGCCGGGTCACCGTGCAGCAGCTGCTGGCGGATGGCTTCGACGCCGTCGGCGTCGATGTCGAACTGGGCGCTGGCCAGCAGCTGCAGCTGGCCCAGTGGCGCCTGCAGGTAGCCAGCCTCGTCGCAGTGGTCCAGCCAGAATGCGGCCACTGCCAGCTGGCGATCATCCATGTCCAGCGACAGGCGCTGCAGCACGCGCAGCTGCGGGTCGGTGGATTCGCCGGTGGCGATGCGCGCCATGCGGTCGTCGTCGCCGTCCTGCCAGCTGGCGCCGGCCACGTCCCACATCGACGACTCCGGCAGCTCGTCGAACGCGGCGGTTTCCAGCGTCGCGGTGGCAACGTCGGTGGCGTCGGCGGCCGGTGCTTCGGGCTCTTCGATTTCCAGCAGGGGATTGGAGTCCAGCAGGCGCTGGATTTCCTGTTCCAGGTGCAGGCCATCAAGCTGCAGCAGCCGGATCGACTGCAGCAGCTGCGGGGTGAGGTGAAGTTGTTGGCCCAGCTGGGTCGAGAGTGCAGCCTTCATCGTGGTTCCCCGGCGCCGCTCCCCGGCGCCTTGTGGAACGCATCTTGCTTTTGATCCGGCGGTGGCGGAATCGGGGGGTTCCTGAGGAGCTTCGTGAATTTCCTGACGGCGTGTAGGGATATTCCCCACAGTGGTGCGGAATGTTGACGATGATCGCTGCTAAGTTGCTGATTTCCGGTGCAAGGCCCGGATTGATCGGGCTGCGCCGTGTACGGATTCCTGTCGGGGAGTGTCGGGATGACGGGAATTCGACGCCGGTGAAGGGGGCGGGCGTGGGTTGGTAGAGTCGACTGCCAGTCGACTGCTCTCCGGTCAGATAACGAAAAACGCCCGCGCGCTTCGCGCGCAAGTCGACTGGCAGTCGACTCTACCCGGCATTTTCCCGACGCCCACGGTGGAGTTGGATCACTCCAGCTCGTGCTGATGGCGCGCGGCCAGCAGCAGCAGATCGTTGGCGCGACGGCAGCCCAGTGACTCCATCATGCGTGCGCGGTGGGTTTCCACTGTCTTGACGCTGATGCCGAGGTCGGCGGCGATTTCCTTGTTGCTCTCACCCTTGCCGATGCGGCGCAGGATCTCGCGCTGGCGCGGCGACAGTGCGGCGATGCCGGTGGGTTTCTCGCGGCCGAGCATCGGTGCCAGCATCTTGGCGGAGATCTGCGGGCTCAGGAACACCTGGCCGGCATGCGCCGCGCGAAGCGCCAGCTCCAGTTCCTGCGGCGCCGCATCCTTGACCACGAACCCGACCGCGCCGCGGTCGAGGGCATCGCGCACGTGCGCGGCATCGTCGTGCATGGTCATCATCACCACCCGGGTACCGGGCGCGCGCAGCCGGATATCGCTGAGCGCTTCCAGACCCGTACGGCCAGGCAATGACAGGTCCATCAGGACCACGTCCGGGGCGTGCTGCAGGGCCAGCTGCAGCGCCTGTTCGGCGTTGCTGGCCTCTGCAACCAGCTGCACGTCGGCAAACCCCTGCAGCAGCCGCGCCAGGCCGGCGCGGACCAGGGTGTGATCGTCGACGATGAGAACTCGCACAGGCACGCAGCAGGTCCGTGTAGGGGAGTCCACCTTAACTTAGCTGAACGGGCGCGCCAAGGCTTGCCCGCCAAGCGTGATGGTGGCAGGTTTCAGCGCGCCCGGCGTGCCTCGGCCACCTGGCGCCGGTGCAGGCGGAACAGGTGGCGCTCCATGGCCATTTCCAGGCCATCGCCAAGGCGCTGGAAGCGCAGCCACAGATAGTGGCCGCCGCCGCCATCGGCCGCTTCGGCAATCACTTCCACCGGCAGGTCGATATGGTCGGGCAGCCAATCACTGGGCTGCAGACGGACCAGGCCCGCCTGGCCGGGGCTGGCGCCACTGCGCGGGCCCAGTTGCAGGCGGATGCCACGGCGCGACCAGCGCACCGGGCGCAGGGTCAGTTCCTGGCCCTGCTGGCGGACCAGGCGGCCAAGCAGCACCATCGCCAGATCCAGCTTCGCCTCCAGCCGCTGCAATTGCAGGCTGGCTTCATTGCGGTCGTCATGCTCGTCAACGCGGCTGTCTTCAACCAGCGCCAGGCTGCGCAGCAGGCCCTCGGCACTGCCGGTACGGCCGGTGCCACTGCCTGCCTGGAATTCGGCGGGCAGTGCCAGCTCGCAGCTGAGCGTTTCGTCGAACAGCTCGCTTTCGGCGGGATGGTGCAGCGACGTTGTCGGCAGTTGGGTCATGCCAGCGATTCTGCCTGCAGGTAGGCATGGGCCGCGCGAAGAGAGCGCTGGCCGTCATTCATCAGTGCTGCCACCGCATCGCGACGCTGGCGCAGCAGGCCCAGCAGGTTCTGCTGGCGCTCGAACAGCGCACTGAGTGGTGCGTGGTCGTCCGAGGTCAGCGGCTGGCTGAGCAGGGCATGCAGCGTGCTGTCGTGACCGTCTAGCAGGCTGTCGGCCTGGTCGAGGGCGTCTTCGCCCAGGGCCTTTTCGAAGGCGTCCAGCTGGGTGTGCAGTTCGTGCAGGCTCATGGCGCCACCGCGGCCGGGCGGCGCTGTTCCTGCGGGATTGCATTCCAGGCGCTGTCGATCTCGCCCAGCAACTGCAGGGATTCATCGAGGGCGGCACGGTCGTTGTGCAGGTTGGCCTCGGTCAGGCGCTGCAGCACGTAGTCGTAGAGTGCCGACAGGTTCCCGGCGATTTCACCGCCAGCCTCATGATCCAGCGAGCCATTGAGGTGGCCGACGATCGCGCAGACCTCGCCGATCGCCTTGCCCTTGCCGGCCTGGTCGCCACGCTCGAGGCTGGCCAGGGCGCGCCGCACGCGCTCCAGCGCGCCGGCCAGCAGCATCGCCACCAGCTTGTGCGGATCGGCATCGGCGACCGCACTGGTCACTCCCACCTGGCGGTACTGCTCGGCATATTGACGGCTGGAACCGTACATTCGTGATTCTCCTTGCGCGGGGTGCCGCCGGCAGGTCGTGGGGACCGCTTCCGGCGGTGCGGCGTTGATTGCTGTTGCGTCCGTTATCGGTGCGTTACACGCCAAACTTGAGCGTTGCACGCCGTCCTTTAGCGGTTCAGCTGTGCCAGCTGCTGCTGCAGCGACGTATTGCTCTGCTGCAGCTTGCCCATCAGGCTGTCCAGCGCGATGAACTGCTTCTTGTAGCGCTCCTCCACGTTCTTCATGCGCGTGTCGAGGTCCTTGCGGCGCTTGTCGATGTTGTCCAGCGTGGTGTTGAGGCCCTTGGTGCGGGCGACGAATGCGCCTTCCTTGCCGACCGTGGTGCTGACGTAGCCGTCGACCATGGTGTAGAGCGTGCCGGCACCGCCGGTGTCACCGGTGATTGCCGAGCGGATCTTCTCGGGCTGACTGGCCAGCGCGGCGGCAAACTTGGTGGCGTCCAGCACCAGGCTGCCGTCGGCGTTGGGGTAGCCACGCGTCTGCAGTCCCAGCGTTTTCGGGTCCAGGCCATCGGCGGACAGTTCCTTCAGCACGCCCGACATCACCGAGCGCAACTGGCTGGAGGCACCACGCATCTGCGCGTCGCCGGTCAGCGTGGCGGCTTCCTTGGTCTTGGCGTCGTACTTGGTCTCGGTGTTGATCGCCGCGATGGCTGCGTTGTAGGCGGTCACGAACTCCTGCATCACCTTGGTGGCTGCAGTGGTATCGGTGCTGATCACGACGGTGCTCTTGCCCTTGACCTTGAGGTTCAGGGTCAACCCCGGCACGGCGTCGGCCACGGTGTTGCTGGCGCTGACCACCGTGACGCCATCGATGGTCAGCTCGGCATCGGCTGCCGCGGTGTTTTCCTGGAGGCTGCCCACCAGTGCGGTCAGTTTCGGGTCGCTGCCGCCGTATTCGAGCTTGATGGCATTGGCGGCGCCGGTCTTTTCCTGGGCAATCGACAGGTACTGGTTGTCGCCCGAGGCGATCAGGGTCGCCTGCACGCCTTCCTTGCGGCCTGCGGCGTCGATCTTGTTGCGCACGGTGGTCAGCGTATCGCCGGCTTCCACCTCGACCTTCATCGTCTTTGCCTTGTCGCCGACGCCAACGGTCAGCGTCAAGGTTCCGGCGCCGAAGGTGTCGGTCTTCCCTACCGAGGTATTGGCAATCAGCTTGTGTGCGGTGGCAAGGGATTTCACCTCCACCTGGTGGGTGCCATTGGAGGCCGCTGCCTTGGTCGTGCCCAGGTCGTACAGTGCCACCGAGGCCGTCAGCACGTCGTCGGTGTTGGCCGGTTGCGCCTTGCCGGTGGCGGTCACGGTGCGGGTATCGAAGGCGGTGGTGGCCTTCAGTGCGGTCAGCGCGGTCTTCAGCTTGTCGAAGGCTGAAGTGACAGTGCCGATCGACGACAGCTGCATCTTGGCCTTGGACTGCTGCAGGTTCAGCGCGTTGTCGGCGGGCTTGCGGTCGGCTGCGACCAGCTGGTTGACGATGTCCGAGATGTTGAGCCCCGAGCCAATGCCACCGTATCCAAAGCTTGCCATGTGATTCTCCTGGTATCCGGGCCTGGCCGTCGTGCGGTGGCCCGTCGTCAACGAAAATAGCGGCCTGCGCCGCTGGGTCTTGAGGACTTCGTTGATGCACGTGCCGTGCCAATGGTCTGGCGCAGGTTCTGGCACGCGGGTTGCAGGAAGGCTGGGGCAGGGTGCGGGTAGGTTCACCGCGGGCTGCCGGGAGTCTGCAAAAAGCCCTCCCCCAATGCAGGGGAGGGATCAGGCTACTGACAATCGGGGGGAGACGAAGCCGCCCGGTACGTACAGTCAAAGGTACAGCGCTGAAAGAGAGGTCCGCAGGAGCGGGCGATGCCAAGCCGGTTCGGGAGCGATCCCGGGCCGGGCATGGCCCGCGCCTTCGTGCACCGTGGCTTCCGGGTTGCCGCTACCGTCGGTTCGATCCGACGGTAGCGGCGCCTTCTTGCCGTGGATCAGCGCAGCAGGCTGAGCACGCCCTGCGGCACCTGGTTGGCCTGGGCCAGCATGGCCGTACCGGCCTGCTGCAGGATCTGGGTGCGGGTCAGCTCTGCGGTTTCCTTGGCGAAGTCGGTGTCCTTGATGCGGCTGCGCGACGCCGACAGGTTTTCCGACGAGGTCTGCAGATTGGCCACGACCGAGGTGAAGCGGTTCTGGATCGCGCCGAGGTCGGCACGGGTGCTGTTGATCGCACCCAGGGCCTTGTCGACCACTTCCATCGCCTGCTGTGCACCAAGCACCGTGCTCACGTCCAGCTTCTGCACGTTGGCGGCGGTGGCGGTGCCAGCGGTGTAAGCACCGGCTGCGGTCTTCGCGCTCCACACGCCGGTCGCGGCGGTCAGATCGCTGCGCTCAAGCGCGATGTCGGCAGCGACGACGGCCTTGCCTTCCTTCACCGAGGTCAGTTTCATCGAGCCGTCGGCATTCGCCTCGGCATAGAGGCCGGCTTCGCCGATCTTTGCGTTGATCGCCGTGGCGACAGCCTTGGACGCGTCGGCAGTGGTGGCGCCGGCCTTGATCTCGACGGTGCCGATGTCCACGCCCATTACCTTGCCGGTAATGCGCGAGCCGTCGGTACTGGCGGCCAGTACGTCAGTTGCACCGCTTGCGAAGGTCGAGGTGCCGAGCGAACCCGCTTTCGCATCGATGGTCTTGTCGATGGCGATGGCCTGGCCGGCATTGGCGCCGACCTGGAACAGCTGGCTGGAGAACGTGCCGTCCAGCAGCTTGGTGCCGTTGAAGTCCGACTGCTTGGCGACGCGGTCGATTTCCGAGACCAGCTGGGTCACTTCGGCCTGCAGCGCCTTGCGGTCGCTGGCCGAGTTGGTGGCGTTGGAGGCCTGCACCGACAGCTCGCGGACGCGCTGCAGATTGTTGCCGATTTCGGTCAGCGAACCTTCGGCGACCTGGGCCAGCGAGATGCCGTCGTTGGCATTGCGGATGGCAACGTCGGTACCGCGGATCTGCGTGCCGAAGCGCTCGGAGATCGCCAGGCCGGCGGCGTCGTCCTTGGCGCTGTTGATGCGCGAACCGGAGGACAGGCGCTGGATGGTGGTGGCCAGCGAGCTGCCGCTGGTGCTCAGGTTGCGCTGAGCATTCAACGACATCGTATTGGTGTTGATGACTTGTGCCATGGTGCTTTTCCTTTGGCGAAGGTGGAACGTATTTCAGGATCCGGGCGCCGCGTCATGCGGCGCCCGGAGGTCGATCAGCGAGCGGATCAGCGCAGCAGGCTGAGCACGCCCTGCGGCACCTGGTTGGCCTGGGCCAGCATGGCCGTACCGGCCTGCTGCAGGATCTGGGTGCGGGTCAGCTCTGCGGTTTCCTTGGCGAAGTCGGTATCCTTGATGCGGCTGCGCGAAGCCGACAGGTTCTCCGACGAGGTCTGCAGGTTGGCCACGACCGAGGTGAAGCGGTTCTGGATCGCGCCGAGGTCGGCGCGGGTGCTGTTGATCGCACCCAGGGCCTTGTCGACCACTTCCATTGCCTGCTGTGCACCCTTCACGGTGGACACGTCGATCTTGTCGGCGAACTGCTTGCCCGGGACCGGGGTTGCCGCGGCGAAGCCGGCCAGCGAGCTGCCGATGGCAGTGAAAGCGCCCGCGTTGTTCACGCTGTCCTTGACCGAGGTCAGGGTCAGTGCGCCGGCGGCATCGGTTTCGGCCAGCACGCCGGTTTCGCCGATCTTGGCGTTGATGGCGGCAGCGACGGCCTTGCCGTTTGCAGCGGTGTTGGCGGCAGCGTCACCGACGCTCTTGACCGTCATGGCGCCGAAGTTGAAGACGGTGCCCTTGCTGTCGGTGATGGTGAACGCACCCACTGCGGTGTCGGTGTCAGCGGTACCGGCGATTGCGGTTGCGGTACCGCTGGAGAACTGTGCACCACCCAGGGCGTTGGCCTTGGCATCGATGGTCTTGTCGATGGCGATGGCCTGGCCGGCATTGGCGCCTACCTGGAACAGCTGGCTGGAGAACGTGCCGTCCAGCAGCTTGGTGCCGTTGAAGTCCGACTGCTTGGCGACGCGGTCGATTTCGCTGACCAGCTGGGTCACTTCGGCCTGCAGGGCCTTGCGGTCGCTGGCCGAGTTGGTGGCGTTGGAGGCCTGCACCGACAGCTCGCGGACGCGCTGCAGGTTGTTGCCGATTTCGGTCAGCGAACCTTCGGCGACCTGGGCCAGCGAGATGCCGTCGTTGGCATTGCGGATGGCGACGTCGGTACCGCGGATCTGCGTGCCGAAGCGCTCGGAGATCGCCAGACCGGCGGCGTCGTCCTTGGCGCTGTTGATGCGCGAACCGGAGGACAGGCGCTGGATGGTGGTGGCCAGCGAGCTGCCGCTGGTGCTCAGGTTACGCTGAGCATTCAACGACATCGTATTGGTGTTGATGACTTGTGCCATGAGGAGAGGTCCTTGAGCGGTTGCACGTGAGTTGGGTTAGACGCCCCCGACGTGCCCCGGGGGCGGCTCATGTCAGCGCTGCAACAGGCTGAGCACGTTCTGCGGTACCTGGTTGGCCTGGGCCAGCATGGCCGTACCGGCCTGCTGCAGGATCTGGGTGCGGGTCAGTTCGGCGGTTTCCTTGGCGAAGTCGGTATCGCGGATGCGGCTGCGCGAGGCCGACAGGTTTTCCGAGGAGGTCTGCAGGTTGGCCACCACCGAGGTGAAGCGGTTCTGGATCGCGCCGAGGTCGGCGCGCACGCTGTTGACCGATTCGAGGGCCTTGTCGACGATCGACAGCGCCTTCTGTGCGCCTTCGGCGGTGGTGACGTTCAGGTCCTTGACGAAGTTGGCCGTGGCGCCAGTCAGCAGGCCGCCGTTGGTGCTCGTTTCGGTCAGGCCCAGGCCGGCGATGGTCGCGGCGGTGGCGCCAGCCGGCGGGGTTGCGGCACTGACGCCCAGGGTGAAGGTCTGGCCGTCCTTGACCGAGGCCAGGCTGATCACACCGGCATTGACCGAGGCCATGACGCCGGTTTCGCCCAGCTTGTTGTTGATCGCGGCAGAGGTGGCCGAGGTGATCGATTCGCCCGCCTTCACGGTGAAGTCGTTGATGGTGACCGTGGTGGCGGTGCCGCCCGGCGGGGTCACCGAGATCTGCAGGCCGGAGTAGGTGGTGTCGGCGGTGGCCTTGTCGGCGGCGGCCAGGCTGGTGCCGGTGTAGCCGTTGGCGAAGGTTGCCGCGCCCAGCGAATCAGCCTTGGCGTTGACCACGCTGTTGATGGCGATGGCCTGGCCGGCGTTGGCGCCGACCTGGAACAGCTGGCTGGTGAAGGAGCCGTCCAGCAGCTTGGTGCCATTGAAGTCAGCCTGCTTGGCCACGCGGTCGACTTCCGAGACCAGCTGGGTCACTTCAGCCTGCAGGGCCTTGCGGTCGCTGGCCGAGTTGGTGGCGTTGGAGGACTGCACGGCCAGTTCACGGATGCGCTGCAGGTTGTTGCCGACTTCGCTCAGCGAACCCTCGGCGACCTGGGCCAGCGAGATACCGTCGTTGGCGTTGCGGATGGCCACGTCCAGACCGCGGATCTGGGTGGTGAAGCGCTCGCTGATGGCCAGGCCGGCCGCGTCGTCCTTCGCGCTGTTGATGCGCAGGCCGGACGAGAGGCGCTGGATGGTGGTAGCGAGCGAGCTGCCGCTGGTGCTCAGGTTGCGCTGAGCGTTGAGCGACATCGTATTGGTGTTGATTACCTGTGCCATGGGGTCGTCTCCTCTTATATGGAACCCGTTGGTGAATGAAACGAAGCGCCGCCTGTTTTTTTGTGTGGCTGTGTGCTTCGCTGTTGCCAAATGAATAACGGCGCTTTGTCAACAACCTTTAGCCGTGAATTCCGTCGATGCTGCAATTCGGTGCCGGAGGCTGTTTTTCCCGGGTTTTCCAGCTCTGGCTGGGCGTGAAGGCGACCCCGGAAAGGGCGGTTGGGCATGCCCAACCAGCGCTGATGAAGGTATCGGCGGGGCAGGGCCGGGCTTGATGGGCAATCACGGAAAATGCGTGCAGCACGTTTCCGGTAGCGCCAGCCCACGCCCGGCGAGCGCGACGGAACGGGCACGCAGAAACGAAAAAGGCCGCGATGCAGGGCATCGCGGCCTTTCAGGGGTGACGCAGGAGATGCGTCAGCGGATCTTGTTGAACAACGACATCGACTGCATCTGCGAGAAGATCGTCTGTGCCGCCTGCAGCGCGGTGCTCTGCAGCTGGTACTGGCTCAGTGCATCGGCATAGTCCAGGTCGCGCATCTGCGACAGCGTAGTCTTCAGGGTCACGCTGTTGGCTTCGCGCATGTCGGCGGCATTGTCCAGTGCCTTCAGCTGCGCACCGCCGGCCGCGCGCGAATCGATCATCCGTTCCGACGCACGGGCCACATCGCGCAGGGCGCTCTGCAGTTCGTTCTGCTGCGCGCTCATCTTGGCGGTGGTGCCGGTGTCGGCATCAAGCGCGGCAATCAGCTTGTCCATGGTGTCGAAGATGTCGCGGCTGGTGGCCGGCTTCACGTTGAAGCTGTCACCGGCAGCGGGTGCGCCGGTGATCTGCAGGCGGACACCGTTGACTTCGACGTTGTCACCGGCCTTGAACGTGCCGGTGCCGGTCACGTTGCCAGCGCCGTCCAGTACCTGGTACTGGTCGGCGGCGGTGAAGCGGATGCTGAAGGACTGGCCGTTCCAGCTGTCGCTGCCATCGCGGGTGATGTTGGTCAGCACGCCGTTGCCGGTATTGCCGGCCGCGGCAACACCATCGACGAAGCCGTCGCCGGTAGGAATGCGCATGAAGATTTCGCTGCCGGGCAGGGCATCCCGCACATAGGTATCGGGGCCGACTTCAATCTGGCGCTGGGTCTGGTCGCCACGGTAGACCACCTTGCCATTGATCTTGGCGAACGGCGGATCGCCATCGTTGGTGCCGCCGAACACGTAGCGGCCGGTGCCGTCGTCGGCGTTGGCCAGCGACAACAGGCCCTCGCGGATCTGGTTCAGTTCGGTGATCAGCGTTTTCTTGTCGGCGGCGCCCAGCGCCGGATTGCTGGCCTGGATGGTCAGGTCGTTGACGCGCGCCATCAGGTCGTTGACCTGGGCCAGGGTGTTTTCCTGTACGCCCAGTCGGTTCTGCACGTTGCCGGCATTGAGTTTCATCCGGTCCAGCGCGGCCAGGCTGCGGTCAAGCCCCACGGCCGTACCTGCGGCGACCGGATCGTCCTTGGCGCTGACGATCTTGCTGCCGGTGGCGATCTGCTGCTCCAGGTGGCTGAGCTTGGCCTGCTTGGCCATCATCAGCGACACGGACTGGTTGAACATCATGCTGGTGGAGATACGGCTGCTCATCGACGGACGGCTCCCAGGATGGTCTGGAACATGCTGTCAGCGGTGGAGATCAGCTGCGACGCGGCCTGGTAAGCCTGCTGCAGGCGCAGCATGTCGGCCGCCTCTTCGTCCAGGTTGACGCCGGACACTTCATCGCGCGCTTCCTGCGCCTTGTCATTGATCACCAGCTGCGCTTCCAGCGAATACTCGGCCGAGCGGGCGGCTGCACCGACCTGGGTGGTCAGGCCCCCCAGGGCGCCGTTGAGGGTGACCGTGCCGCTGTTGAACGCCTTGGCGCTCTCCACCTTGGACAGCCTGGAGGCGTTGCTGTTGTCCGACGAGCCCGCCGGAGTCGGGGTGATGTTGAAGGTGTCGCCGACCTTCGGCGCACCGTCCAGCACGAAGCTCCAGCCATTGGCACTGATGGTCTGGCCGGGCGTGTAGGTCTGCGGCGGGCCCCCATCGATGGTGTAGGTGGTGGCCGAGGTGAACACGATCGCGGCCGGATTGCGCAGGTTGGCGTTGGTCGAATCGCTGACGGTGACACCGCTCAGCTTGCCGGTGCCCGTGTTGGACGTCGCCGCCGCGCCCTTCACTGCCGCAGCAGCGGCGATGCGCGAGGGATCGGTGATCGCCACTTCCATGCTACCCGCCACGCCTGCGGTCGGCTGCAGCAGGAAGCGGTCGTTGGCCGCCGGGGTACCGCCGACCACCAGCTTGACGCCGTTGATCACCAGTGGATCGGCGGCCGTACCGGTGCCGGTCAGCGGAACGTTGGCACCGGTGTCGGCACGACTGGCCTTCCAGTTGGTGCCATCGAACTGCAGCACCACGTTCTGCGCGTCCAGCTTGCCGAGGTCGCCGTAACTGGCGCTGAGGCTGGCGGTGCCGGTGTTGGCATTGTTGGCGGTGACGCGCGGGTTGCCGATGTTGAAGAAGTCACCCCCGAGCTGGCCATACAGGTCCACGCCCTGGTGATGCACCTGGTTGAAGCTCTCGGCCAGGCCTACCGCCAGCTTGCCCAGTTCGGCCTGGGCAGGCGTCAGCACGGTGTCGCGGAATTCCAGCAGGCCGCCGATCTGGCCACCGACCGCCTTCGGGTCGAGGCGGATGGTGTTGCCCTGCGTTTCCAGCGCCAGCTGCAGGCGCTCGGGCTGGTACGGATCGGCCACGGTGGTGACCTTGGTCGCCGTGGTGCCCACCACCAGTGCGTTGCCGCCGGCGGTGTAGACATTCATGATGCCGCCGTCCTGGATCACTGCAGTGCCACCGGTGTAGCCGATCAGCTGGGTGATCAACTGGTCGCGGCGGTCGAGCAGGTCCGGTGCGGCGGTAGCGATGTTGGTGCCGATCGCACCGTTGATCTGCGCGATCTCCTGCGCCAGCCGGTTGACCTCGGTGGCACCGGCCAGCAGGCCGTTGTTGACCTCGCTGTTGAGGTTGTTCAGGTGCGTGTTGAGCTGCACGAAGCGGTTGGCCAGCGCCTTGCCACCATCCAGCATGTTCTGGCGGTCGGCGGTGCCGGCGGCATTGGAGGACAGGCCGCTGACCGAATCGAAGAACTTCGACCAGACGCCGGACACGTTGGTTGCCGCGTCGGAGAACAACGAATTGACCCGGTCGGCCATGCCGGAGAGCTGCTTCAGGCGCGCCAGCTCGCCGCTGCTGTCGAGCAGGCGCGAGATCGCCAGCTGGTCGGCGGTACGGCGGATGTCGGTGATGCGGGTGCCGTTGCCGACCGTGCCGTAGCCGTAGTTCTGGGGATCAGCCGTGGCGAAGTTGACCTTCTGCCGGCTGTAGCCGGGGGTATTGAGGTTGGCCACGTTGTGGCTGGTGGTCGCCAACGCACGCTGGAAGGCGAGCAGGGCACCGGTACCGGTGGAAAGTACGCTGGACATGGGGTTCCTCAACGACGGGTGATACCCAGCGCCGCGGTTGCGGTGCTGGCGAAGGTCTGGCCAAGGCGCGAGCCGGCGTCTGCCACGGCGCTGACGGCGCGCTCGATGGTCGGTCCGCCGGCGATCGCGGCGATCTTGGCCGCGTAGCGCGGGTCGGTGGCATAGCCGGCGCGCTGCAGGCCACGGGCGAAGCCCTGCACGTCGGTGCCGGCCTGCAGGGCCTGCTGGTAGCGCGGGCTGGTCTTCAGCAGGCGCACGTAGTCGGCAAAGCTCTCGGCCGGCGAACTGTAGGCACGGAAGCTGGCGGTCTCGTTGCGGCGCACGCCATCGACGTACTCGTGGGTGCCGGCCACGGCGCGCTGGCCGTTCCAGCCATTGGCCTTGATGCCGAACAGGTTGTGCGAGGTGCTGCCGTCGGCATGCTTGATGTGGCGCTTGCCCCAGCCGGTTTCCAGCGCCGCCTGGGCGACCAGGGCGCGGGCATCCACGCCCAGTTCCTTGGCCGCACGCTGCGCGTGCTGCCAGATGCTGGCGACGAAGCCTTCCGGGGTGTGTTCGCCCAGCTGGGCGACGGCGGTGCGGGTCGCCATTGCATCGGCCGGGCTGATGGCCGTGCCGCGGTTGCTGGCGGTGGCCGACCACTGGTCGCTGTTGGCGGCCCAGTCCTCGCCTTGCAGGCCGCCGATGTAAGGATCTTCGGTACCCAGCGAGCGGTGCATGCTGCTGCTTTCGCGCCCGGCGATCAGGTCCAGCGCCTGTTCCATCGGTGTAACCGCCGCGTGTGCGCCGGACTGCGCGCCGGCGGCCATCTGCTGCAGCAGGCGCACGGCCTGGCTGCCGTCTTCCAGCGGCAGCGACGGTGCCGGCTTGGTCGGTGCATTGAGCTGATAGGCACGGCTGGCCTTGGCCGGGTCCACGCGGGTATCCAGCGCCGGGCCATCGGCGGCCTGGCCGGACAGCTGCCGGCTGATCATGCCGGACAGGCCCAGGCCTTTGCCGCGGGTCATCGCCTCGGCAATCTTCTGGTCGTACATCTCGCGGAACATCTTGTTTTCGCCAGGGAACAGCGAGTCGCCGAAGCTGGCGTCACGCATGCTCTTGACCAGCATCTGCGCGAACTGGCCTTCCAGCTGGCGCGCGACCTTGTCGATCTTCGCCGGATCGTTCTGTTGTGCCGGGTGCAGATCGAATGCGGGATTGATGCGCATGTCAGATCACCTCGAGCTCGGCACTCAATGCGCCGGCCTGCTTCAGGGCTTCCAGGATCGCGATGAGATCGCCTGGTGCTGCGCCCACGGCGTTCACCGCGTGCACGATTTCGTCCAGGGTGGTGCCGCCGCTGAACTTGAACATGCGGCTGCCGTCGTTGGTGGCGGTGATGGTCGACTGCGGGCTGGCCACGGTGCGGCCGCCGGACAGCGCATTGGGCTGGCTGACGTTGGTGTTTTCCTGGATGGTCACGGTCAGCGAACCATGCGAGATCGCAGCCGGTCCCACGCGCACCTGCTGGCCGATGACCACGGTGCCGGTACGCGAATTGACCACCACCTTGGCCGGGGCGCTGCCGGGGGTCAATTCCAGGTTCTCGATGCGCGCCAGCAGGCCGATGCGTGCGCCCGGATCGGTCGGCGCGGTAACCGCTACGGTCACGCCGTCGACCGCACGCGCCGCACCTTCGCCGAAGGCGTTGTTGAGCGCGGCGACCATGCGCGAGACCGTGGTGAAGTCGTTGTTGTGCAGGTTCAGGGTGATGTCACCGCCGTTGGCCAGCGGATCGGGCAGGGCGCGCTCAACGGTGGCACCGTTGGGAATGCGGCCGACGCTGGGCACGTTCACCGAGACACGGGAACCGTCCTTGCCCTGCGCACCGAAGCCGCCGACGATCAGGTTGCCCTGCGCGATGGCGTAGATCTGTCCGTCGGCGCCGCGCAGCGGGGCCATCAACAGTGAACCGCCACGCAGCGAGACCGCGTTGCCGATCGAGGACACGGTGATGTCGATCGGCTGGCCCGGCTTGGCGAACGGCGGCAGTTCAGCGTGGATCGCCACGGCGGCCACGTTCTTCAGCTGCGGGTTGACGTTCGGCGGAACATTCACGCCCAGCTCGCCGAGCAGGTTCTTCAGGCTCTGCACGGTGAAGGGCGCCTGGCTGGTGCGGTCGCCGCTGCCATCCAGGCCGACCACCAGGCCGTAGCCCACCAGGGCGTTACCACGCACGCCGCCGACCTGGGCCAGGTCCTTGATGCGCTCGGCGCTGGCCGGGGCTGCCACCGCGAAGACCATGAACACGCCACAGTAGAGCGACGCCATGCGTCGCTGCCAGGAAGAAGAGGAGAAGAGTTTCATGGCCATACTCAGAACGGCGTCAGGCCGGAATTGAAGAAGCGGCTCAGCCAGCCCATCGCGTTGGATTGCGCAACCGGGCCGCGGCCGCCGTAGACGATGCGGGCTTCGGCCACGCGGCTGGACGGAATGGTGTTGTCCTGGCTGATGTCGCCCGGGCGGACGATGCCCTGCACCTGCACCAGCTCATCGCCCTGGTTCAGCCGCAGGTTCTTCTGCCCTTGCACGACCAGGTTGCCGTTGGGCAGGCGCTGCACCACGGTTACCGTGACGCTGCCCTGCAGGCGGTTGCTCTGCGCGCTGTTGCCCTTGCCGGTGAAGTCACGCGCGCCCTTGGCCGTCGCACTGAGGATGTCCTTGCCGCCCAGGGTGACCGGCGCGCCGAGGATGGACGGCGTGCCCAGGCTCAGGTTCGATTCCTTGTTGGTGGCAGTGTTGGCACTGGTCTGCGCGGTGGTGTTTTCCAGCAGGGTGATGGTCAGCAGGTCGCCAACATCGCGTGCGCGGCGGTCCGAATACAGCTGCAGGGTCGGGCCGGCGGCGTAGATGGCACCGGCGGTCGGCTGGGCCTGCGGCGGCATGATCGGCTGGATCGGTGCCATCGTCGGGTAGGGACGCACGTCGCCCGCGATCACGCAGCCACCGAGCAGGGCGGCCACGGCGCAGGCGAGGGTAGTGCGGGCGAAGTTGGAAATGGGCGACATGGCAGTTTCCCGGGTTGGCCGGTCAGAGCTTGTTGTTGAGATAGCCGAGCATCGAATCGGTAGTGGAGATCGCCTTGGCGTTCATCTCGTAGGCGCGCTGGGTTTCGATCATCGACACCAGCTCTTCCACCACGTTGACGTTGCTGCCTTCCAGCGCGCCCTGCACCACGGTGCCGAGGCCGTTGAGGCCGGGGTTGCCGTTCTGTGCCGGGCCGGAAGCGGTGGTCTCCAGGAACAGGTTCTCGCCGCGGGCCTGCAGGCCGGCCGGATTGACGAAGTCGGTCAGGGTCAGTGCACCCACTTCCACCGACGCTGCACCGTCGGCCATCTTCACGCTGATGGTGCCGTCGGTACCGATGGTGACCGACTGCGCGCCTTCGGGAATCTGGATGCCCGGCTGCACGGGGTAGCCGCTGTTGGTGACCAGTTCGCTGTCCTGGTTGATCTTGAACGAGCCATCACGGGTGTAGGCCGAGCTGCCATCAGGCATCTGAACCTCAAAGAAGCCGCGGCCATTGACCATCACGTCCAGGGCGCGGCCGGTCTGCTGCTGGCCACCCTGTTCAAAGTTCTTGGCGGTGGCGACCACGCGCACGCCGGTTCCGAGCTGCAGGCCGGTCGGCAGCTGCGTCTGCGCCGACGAGGAGCCGCCGGGCTGGCGCACCTGCTGGTACAACAGGTCTTCAAAACTGGCACGGTCCTGCTTGAAGCCGGTGGTGTTGGTGTTGGCGAGGTTGTTGGAAACCACCGACATGCGCATCTGCTGCGCATCCAGTCCGGTTTTCGCGATCCACAATGCCTGGTTCATCTTCGATGTCCTGTCTGGTGAAGCCGGCCGCGTGGTGCGGCCCTTGTATGCGGGTGTGCAAGTGGTGTGCCAGCGCCGGCATCAGCTGGCGCCGGAATTCCGTCAGCTGCCCAGGCGCAGCATGCTGTTGGCGCTGCGCGCGTTTTCGTCGCCGTGCTTGATCACCTGCACCTGCATTTCGTACTGGCGCTGCAGCTGGATCATCTGCACCAGCGCGCCAGCGGCGTCCACGTTGCTGCCTTCCAGCTGGCCGCTGTGCACGGCCGTGCCCTGTGCCGGCGCGAACGGCTGCAGTGGGTCGGTGTTGCGGAACAGGCCATCCAGGCCACGCTCAAGGCGCTCGTCCGGCGCCTGCACCACTTTAATGCGGCCGATCTGCGCCATCGTCTGCGGGCCTTCGCCCTGCGGGATGATCGAGAGCGTGCCGTCGGCACCGATTTCCATCGCCTGGTAGGGCGGAATGGCGATCGGGTTGTTGTTGTCATCCAGTACCGGACGGCCGCTGGAGGTCACCAGCTGGCCGTTCGGCGTCACCGACAACGCCGCGCCGCGCGTGTACGCCTCGCTGCCGTCGCTGGACTGCACGGCCAGCCAGGTGCCGGTCTGCAGGGACAGATCCAGCGGCTTGCCGGTGATGTGCTGCGAGCCGGGCGTACGGTTGAAGCCGGCGTCGACGTGCAGCGCATCCACCCGCGAGGCAAAGCCCGGGCCCTTGATCGGGAAGGCTTCGGTATTGGCCAGCGCTTCCTTGAAGCCAGGGGTGTCCGAGTTGGCGAGGTTGTGGCTGAGCGTTCCCTGCGCCTGCAGGGAGGCGCGGGCACCGGTCATCGCCACGTAAAGGGCTTTATCCATGCGGGGAGTTCCGTGACAGGGTCAGCAGCTCATCAACGGATGTTGATGACGGTCTGGGTGATCTGGTCCTGGGTGGTGATCATCTGCGCGTTGGCCTGGAAGTTGCGCTGCGCGGTGATCATGTTGACCAGCTGCTCGGTGAGATCGACGGTGGATGCTTCCAGCGAGCCGGCCTGGATCTTGCCGAGATTGGAGGTGTCCGGCATGCCGGTGCGCGGGGTGCCCGAGCTGAAGGTGTCCACCCACAGGTTGTTGCCCTTCGATTCCAGG
This sequence comes from Stenotrophomonas sp. YJH_SMC_64, assembly GCF_059371375.1. Taxonomy (NCBI): domain Bacteria; kingdom Pseudomonadati; phylum Pseudomonadota; class Gammaproteobacteria; order Lysobacterales; family Lysobacteraceae; genus Stenotrophomonas; species Stenotrophomonas sp. YJH_SMC_64. The sequence goes on from NZ_JCAFUN010000021.1 coordinate 56,011, forward strand.
CCCTGCGGATTGTTGAAGGTGGTCAGCGCGACCTGGCCCAGCGGCTTGTCGGCGCCATTGGAGTAACGCGCGTAGACCACGCCGGTTTCCGACACGGTGATCTCATTGAGCTTGCCGGCGGCGTAGCCATCCTGCTGGGTGTTGCGCAGCGCGAACTTCTCGCCGTACTGGGTCGAGCCGCTCACGTCCAGCGTCATGTTCAGCACGCCGGCACCGGTGGTCGGGGTGAAGGTGCCGAGGCTGACCTTGCCGTCCGCCGGTGCGGTCAGCTTGCCGCTGTTGTCGAAGGTGACCGGGGTTGGCGCGCCGGCCGGCTGGCCGTCCACGTAGTTGCGCACGGTCCACTCGTTGGGGTTGGCACCCTTCACGAAGTACGAGACCTGGATGTGGCTGACGCCCAGCGAGTCGTACACGGTGATGCCGCCGCTGGAGTGGTTGTAGCTGTTGGAGTCGGTCGGATCGAAGGTGGTGACCGTCGGTTGCTTCGCGTTGGCCGGCAGGGTAAAGCCGACCTTCACTTCGCTGGTCTGCTTCGGCGGGCTGTCGGTGGTGAGCAGCTGCAGGTCGACCATGCGGCCGGCATCGAAGTTGGTGCCATCGGCATTCGGTGCGAACACCTGCAGGCGTGCGCCCTGCGGGTTGATCACGTAGCCGGACGGATCGGTCTGGAAATTGCCGGCGCGCGAGTACACGCGGGTGCCGTTCATGTTCATGGTGAAGAAGCCTTCACCGGAAATGGCCATGTCCAGGCTGCGGCCGGTCTGTTCGTTGTGGCCCTGCTTGAACTGCTGGGCGACATTGGAAACGCGCACGCCAGAGCCGACCGCGTTCTTCGACAGGCCATAGCCGGTGGCCGAGAAGAGGTCGGCGAATTCGGCGCGCGATTCCTTGAAGCCGGTGGTGTTGACGTTGGCGACGTTGTTGGCAGTGACGCTCAGGTCGGAATTGGCGGCATTGATGCCGGACAGCGAGACATTGAAGCCCATGGGATGCTCCTGGTAAGTGCGGGGTGTGCGGCTCAGCTGACGCGGAGCACGTAGTCGATCGGGGCCGTGCCCAGGCCCTTGAGGTTCAGGTACAGGCCGTCGGAACCGACGGTCACGCTTTCCACCGGCGCCTGCACGTAGGTGGACAGCTTGGTGCTCTTGCCGGCGGTATCGACGTGGTTGGCAACGATGGAGTACTTGCCCGGCTCCATGCGCTTGCCGTTGGCATCCTTGCCGTCCCACTGGAACGCAGTCTCGCCGGCGGCCTTGGCTTCCACGCTCAGCGAGGTGACCTTGGCGCCGGTGGCATCGGTGATGTCGACGGTGATGATGCCGGCCGAAGGCGCGGCCACCGTGCCTTCAACGTTGCCTTCCTTTTCCAGCACCAGCTTTTCCGACGGCACCAGCACCTGGTGGCCGACCAGCGCCGCACCACGCAGCACCTGGTCGCTGGCCATCGATTCCTGGAAGCCCTTCACCGTCTTGTTCAGATCGGTGATGCCCTGCACGGTGGACATCTGCGCCATCTGCGCGACCATCTGCGTGTTGTCCATCGGCTTCAGCGGATCCTGGTGCTGAAGCTGTTCGGTCATCAGGCGCAGGAAATCGGCCTGGTCCAGCGTGTTCTTCTTCTTGGTGGCGTTGCTGTTCGGGGCGTTCAGACCGAGTGCGGTGTAGACGTCCTGGTTGGTCTGGTTGTTGACGGCGGTGGTCATGGCGGTATCCGGTACTGCGGGCCTCAGCGGCCCATGGTCAGGGTGGCCAGGGCCAGTTCCTTGGCGGTGGTCAACATCTCCACGCCGGCCTGGTAGTTGCGCGAGGTCGAGATCAGGTTGACCATCTGCGCCACCGGGTCGACGTCGGGCTGGTAGATGTAGCCATCGCCATCGGCCAGCGGGTGGCCCGGCTCATAGCGCTTGATCGGCGCCGCATCGCTCTGGGTGATCTCCTTCACCTTCACCGAGGTGATGTTCGGATCGTTCTTGCTGGTGACGGCCTGGAAGATCGGCTCCAGCGGCTTGTACACCGCGTCGGCGGAACCGGCGACGGTATCGGCGTTGGAGAGGTTGGAGGCGATGGTGCTCATGCGCACCGACTGCGCCTGCAGCGCGGAGCCGGCGATATCGAAGATCGGCAGGTTGCTCATGGCTTATTGCCCCGTGATCGCGGTCAACATGGAACGCACCTTGCTCTCGACGAAGCTGAGCGAAGCGCGGTACTCGAGCGCGGCGCGGCCATAGGCCGCACGCTCGGCATCGGGATCGACGGTGTTGCCGTCCAGGCTGGGTTGCACGCCCTCGCACGCGATCTGGAACGGGTTCAGGCCACTACTGATTTCGTAGTGCTGCTCATGGGTGGTGGCCATCAGGCCATTGGCATCCTGCCCCTGGGCATGGCGCAGGGCGGCATCGAAGTCCAGGTCCTGGGCCTTGTAGCCGGGAGTGTCGGCATTGCCGAGGTTGCTGGCGATCAGCTTCATCCGCTGTTCGCGCAACGGCATGGCCTGGGCATGGACGCCCAGGTAGTCGGTAATCAGGTTGCGCACGGTGCACTCCCACGGGAACGTTGCCCGGGAAGCTGCAAGGGGTGTGCCAAATTCGAGAGGGTAGTGCCGGCCGCTGGCCGGCTCCCCGATGGATCTGCGGTTGCCGGCCAGCGGCCGGCACTACCGGATCAGTGGCCTCAGGCCGCCAGCGCCACCTTGCGCAGGCGGTCCAGCACGAAATCGGCCAGCTCGTGCGGCGAGTACTTGGCGACGAAGGCGTTGGCGCCGACGCGCTCGACCATGGCGTTGTTGAAGACGCCCGACAGCGAGGTATGCAGCAGCACGTAGAGGCCGGCAAGGCCTGGATGGCGCCGGATTTCCGTCGTCAGCGTATAGCCGTCCATCGCCGGCATTTCGATGTCCGAGATGACCATGGCGTAGCGCTCGGCCGGGTTCTCGCCTGACGCGTGGATCTGCAGCAGGTGGTCCAGCGCCTGCTTGCCATCGGAAAGCAGGGTGGCGCCCACCCCCAGCTGGTCCAGCACGCTGCGGATCTGCTGGCGGGCCACGCGCGAGTCATCCACCACCAGCACCTGCAGCTGCGGGCCGTCGGAGGGCATCGCCATCGCCGGATCGAGCACCGCTTCGCCGCGCACCTGGGCGATGTCGGCCAGGACGCTTTCCACGTCGATCACCTGAATCAGTTCACCCTGGAAGCGGGTCACTGCGGTCAGGTAGCTCGATTCGGCGCCCAGTTCCGGCGGCGGATGGATGTCTTCCACCGCGATGTTGACGATGCGCTCCACGCCGCTGACCAAGAAGCCCTGGATCGAGCGGTTGAACTCGGTGACGACCAAGTAGCCGGGCGAGGTGTCCGCCTCCGGCTCGCGCTCGGGATGGCCGATCGCCAGGCCGAGGTCCAGCACCGGCACCGAGCGGCCGCGCACGTCGGCCACGCCGGAGAACTGGCTGGGCAGTCCGGGCACCTGGAACAGTTCCGGGCGCCGCAGGACTTCCTGCACCTTGAAGACATTGACGCCAAAAAGCTGACGTCCGCCGAGACGGAACAGCAGCAGCGCCAGGCGATTGTGGCCGGCCAGTCGGGTCCGCTGGTCGATCCGGTTGAGCAGGTCATGGGACATGGCTGCTGTATCGGCGGGGTAGGCGCCGAACTTGAGGGCGCTCTGCCGCCCACGCGCTCCACACCGCTTCTGTAGAGTCGACTGTGAGTCGACTGCTCTTCTAGCAGACTGCTCTTCGCGGTCGACTGCTCTTATCCGATCGCGGGAAATCCCGCGCTTCGCGCGAAAGTCGACTAACTGTGATCTCTCTGTACGTTGTTCATCCGGGACATCTTTGGAAAATGGTGGTTACCACACCTCTCCAGACCCCAAAGAGCCCGGATGAACCACTATAAAAATGCCCGTTTGACCGTCCATAGTCGAGCACTTCTTATTCGCC